>JAFEAI010000225.1 GCA_018266475.1 Bacteroidota bacterium | reverse complement strand
GGCATGCTATGCAGCGATGTCCTTCAGCGTGAAACTATTCCCCATCAGTGACAGGGCGAACTGGCGGCAGGCCTCGAGGTCTGCGGCTTCAAGCATGGGATATTGCTTCAGCAGTTCAGCTTCCGGTGTTCCGGCCATCAGGAATTCCAGCACGGTCTGCACAGTGATCCGCATGCCCCGGACAACGGGCTTGCCGCTGCATATACGGTCGTCCACCGTGATCCGCTTAAGAAGTTCAGCGTCGGGATTCATGATTCTCAAAGTTAGGCAACAATGCCAAGACTGCGAGCAACTCCTTCTTCCCGGCCCGATGCTCAGGCTGGCTTTGTTGCCCTACGGAAAGCGGACTGGATGTCCTTGCTGTGCGCGGTGACGGGATATTCCGCGGCGGGGAAGGGATCGATGCTCATTGCGCGCAGCTTGTGCAGGGCTTCGCGGCGATAGACTTCCTGCTCGGGCAGTGATTCTGCCATATTTCGGGAATGGCCGCGAAGATACCCGGAGCGGTGGACGGGATGAATGCGAATGCGGACAGGATGGGCAGGATTTACAGGATGAATGCAGGTTCGTGACAGGATGAAGTAGAGCTCCCGGATTATAGCCGATCAGCTCCTTTGTCGGATGATCAGTCCTTGGGCTTCTTATTTGTTCCCTTGCTCCAATGGGCCAGCAACTCCAGCATGCGCACGCGGTCCGCTTGGGTTTCTTTCAGCAGCTCGGCCTGGTCACGGATCACCTGGGCCATGTGCTCTGTGAGCAGCTTCACCAAGCGCTCGTCCATCAGGTGCTGCTGCTGGTGCTCCACGTTCACATGGCCGTTGTTGCCATGGTTGTGGTTCATCACCAGCGTGAACGGCGCGGGGTTGTTCAGCTCCTCCACGGGCACGTCCAGGATCTTGGCGATGGCCTCCACGCGCTCCTCCGTGAGGCCCTTCCCCTTCTCCCACAGGCTGTAGGTGTTCTGCTGGATGCCCAACTGCTGGGCCATATACGTCTGCGTGTAGTTCCGCAAGTTGCGCACGCGCTCGATCTTCCGGCCGATACGTTCATAGTTCATCGTTGAGGGGGGTTAAAGGGTTGCTGCTAAACTATCCGGACCGTTGGATACAGTATCAACCGTTAGCGATCCATTATCAACGAGTTGTCCACAGGTTTGCCGTGCCAACCAACAATGGGGGGCGTTAAAACCAAACAGAAGATGAAGTATGCAACGAAATGGATTACCAAGGCTTCTGGCCTGCTCATCATGGTAGGAGCCATGTTGGGAGGCACCAGCCTGAAAGCCCAAGCCCCAGATCCGATCACGGTGGATAATGTGGGGCAGTATCACAACGAGATTGTCGGGGCATATCTTGCCGCAAAGCAACCATTGATTACATCCACAAACTATGCCAAGCAGACACCAGCATTAATTGCCTGGCTCTGCAATTCCATGATGCAGAATGGGATTGTCAATCTATGTAAAGACCAAAGGCAAGATGCCAACAGGTACATTCAAGCCTATGAACAAGGCTTTGGTTCATACCCACGTACTCAATACATAAATTCGTTGATTGATGGCATAACTGCCAAATTTCCGTTGAAAGGCGATGAATATTCCTTAGTTTCCCAGTTAAAAGGAGTGCTTCAGAAAGGGGGAACACCAAAGTCAATGGCAGCATCATTTTCGGCACTTGACCGATTGTTCAAGTCAAATTCCCATGACTTTGTATTCGCCGAATGGTTCGGCGGCGCAATTTCCATTGGGAAAAGCTCGGCAGAGTTCTGGGGCGGTGTCGGTGGCACATATGTTGACCCAACCCAGGTCGAAGGATTCTTGGTTGGGGATGCCGCAGGTTATATCCTTGGATGGAGCTACGAGGTTTTCGATGAATGGCATAGTGGCACCCTTACTAGGGATAGGGAATGGTACCGCATTGGTAAGGGCCTACAAGGTGCAGGATGGGGCAGCCTGCTTCCGGCGCCATAAGCGACGACTTAAGTCACGCTACATTTGACCCAAAGCCCCTAACGATGTCAACCGTCAAGCTGTACCTCCTCACTTGCTCATGGGTGTTCCTGGTGTATGCACTTACACGGTTTATCGACGTGGCATTTTCCGGTGAAGGAACCACCATTTCGTTGTCCTTGACACAACTGGGGCTGTGTTTATTAGGAGGAGTGCTTCTTGCCGCGACTAGGCGGTTTTGGAAGCCCTGGACATCCCGGTGGCTTTAGAAATGGGGACAAATCCGTTTGACAATTCTGAGGTTAAACGGACCGGGCGGGTTGGACAGCGATTGATTTTGCCGCACTGTAGAATCATGGGTCTTGTGATTGCTTGGGCATCCGTCACTGCCCTGCAAGCACAAGGCCCTGATTCTTCAAGCGCGGTGAGTTCTGCTGAACCGCGTTACGTCAGTACGGCTTTCTACGGTTCGCTTTCTGCGAGCTATGCCACCAGCGATAATTGGGCCGGGCATGACCAGCGCAATTTAACGGTGCAGGGCAACCTGTTCTATTCGCACAATTTGTTCGGCAATGGCCGTAGTCATTCCCACCAGGCAATGGCCGATTTGGGTTTCCTGAAGTACGTGGACAGTACTTGGGAGAAGAGCATTGACAATGTGCAGGTGAATCTGCTTTGGAGCAATAATGGCCACAAGTTCAACAGTTCTTACACGGTGGCCTTTGGCACCCAATTCCTGCCCGCCAGCTTTCCAGAATATGACTTTGAACAGGACAAACTGGTGAATCGCTCCGTTGGCGGATTCCTCAACCCCTTCAATATGCAGGTCGGCTATGGGGGCGTCTTCCGCTTTTGGAATACCAGTACGGCCAATGTTGCCTTCGCCACAATCCAGTTAAGCAGTTCGCCCAAGGAGTTCGCCTCGCCCGCCTTTCTAGATGCCAACGTAATTGAGGGTAAACGGGCTTACTATTTCATGAACTACGGTTTCTCCTTGTCCACGGCGATCCGGAAGAAATTCGGCAACCACGTCGAATGGATCAACAACACGCGCATCTTTGGCAACGGCCTGGACCGCGACCATGTGAACCTGCAGCTGAGCAACATGGTGATCGTGAAGCTGTGGAAGTACCTCCAGCTGCGCTTCGACACCCGCTTGGCCTACAACCCGCTGCTGAACTACAAAATGCAGTTCCGGCAGGAGGCGCTGGTCGGGTTCTTCTACGAAAGGAACAAGTGAGGAGCCGGTCACGCAATGATCTATCGGGCCCAATTGCCTATTTCCCCAAGCGGCACGCATTCCACCTTTTCGCCCAAGGCATAGCGCCGTGTGCCCGGATACACCACCCAAAGTTGGTCCAATTGCAGGTCCTGCAGGGCGATGCGCATGCTGCGGGCGGGGCGCGGTGCGTCCACGCGCTTGAACTCCACACCGATGCGCTTGCCTTGGTGCAGAAAGAACAGGTCGAGCTCGGAGCCGCTGTGGATGCCGTAGAAGTAGGGATTTACACCGGGGAGGGCATCATTTTATATGCACTTGAAAATTGATACCGCCGGTATCAATTTTCAAGTGAAAAGGGCAAAAATGCCGCCGACTCACCCCACCACCCGTCCATCATCCATCTCGATGATGCGGTCGGTGCGCTTGGCGAAGTCGTCATCGTGGGTAACGATGAGCAGGCTGCGCTTGTGCTCGTCGGCGATGCGGCGGAAGATGTCGAAGACGATCTCGGTGTTGTGGCTGTCCAAGTTGCCGGTGGGCTCGTCGCCCATGATGATCAGCGGGTCGTTGATCAGGGCGCGGGCTATGGCCACGCGCTGTTTTTGGCCGCCGCTCACCAGGTTGGCCCGTTTCAGCGCCTGGTCCTGCACGCCCAGGGTGTTCAGCAGCTCCATGGCGCGGTGCTCCACTTCCTGCTCCGTTTTGGCGCCCAGCTTCAAGCCGGGCAGCATCACGTTGCGCAGCACGCTGAACTCGGGCAGCAGGTAGTGGAACTGGAACACGAAGCCGATCTTTTGGTTGCGGATGCGCGCAAGGCTTTCGCCGCCTAAGCCGGCGGTGCTTTGCCCGTCGATCACCACATCGCCCGCATAGCTGGTGTCCATGGTGCTGAGGATGTACAGCAGGGTGCTTTTTCCGCAGCCGCTTTTGCCGGTGATGCTGACGAACTCCCCGCGGTCCACGTGCATGTTCACGTCCTTGAGCACATGCAGGTCCACGGGGTCGTGGAAGTGCTTGTTGATATTGCGGACTTCGAGGCAGTGGTCCGTGCTCATGGGCGGTGCGTAGGGTGTGTCGATCCAGCGGGGTCGATCCGGTGGATCGACGTTACGGGTTGATTTATTTCCCACGGATGATCTCCACGGGATCCACGCGCGCGGCCTTGCGTGCGGGGAACCAGCCCGCGATCCAGGAAGTGGCCAGGGCGAAAACGATGGCAATGGCGAAGTATTTCGGGTTGTAGTCCACCGGATAGGTGTGTACGGTGGGCAGCGCGGTGGTGTTGAAGGGGATGTGGTGGATGATGCGCTGCAGGGTGAACCCGAAGAAGGCGCCGCCGGCCGCGCCGGCCATGCCCAGGATCATGCTCAGGGCAAGGAAGATGCGCTGCACGTCGCGCCCGTCGAAGCCGGTGGCTTTCAGGATGGCGATGGTGTCCAGCTTTTCATAGATGAGCATGTTGAGGATGTTGTAGATGCCGAAGCCGGCCACGATCAGCAGCACCATGCCCACGGCATAGCTGATGGTGGTGCGCACGCGGGTGCCGGTGTCGAACTGGGCGTTGGCCGTCTGTATGTCGGTGGCCTCAATGCCGAAGCGGCGCCCGTATTCCTTGGCCATGGCCGGGGCCTGCAGCAGGTCGTGCAGCTTGATGTTGATGTCGGTGAAGTAGCTGGCGGGTTCGCCCAGCAGGGTTTGGGCGGTCTTGATGTTCACGAAGCACTGCACCTTGTCGGCATCGGCCAGTCCGCTTTGGAAGAAGCCCGTTACGCGCAGCAGGGTGCGCTCCCCCTGCGGGGTGGTTACCTGCACCACGTCGCCGATGCCGGTCTCCATCATTTGCGCCAGGCCCTTGCCCAGCACGATGGTGTTGTCGCCCGTGGCCAGGTCTTCGGGGTTGCCCTGCACCAGGTAGTCGCGGAAGAGGTAGTAGGCCACTTCCTTCTCCACGTCGATGCCGTTCACCTGGCCGGGCAGGTCGGTGGTGCCCACGTTGAAGAACACCTGGGTGACCAGCCGGGGCGAAACGGCGAGCACGCGGGGGTCTTTTTCCAACGCCTGCATGATGGCGGTGGCGTTGCGGATGCGGGGCAGTTCGTCCTTGGGCTTTACCGAGCGGATGAAGTGCTCCCCGGGCAGGGCGCGCTGCGCGGGCTGCACGGGGGTGGCCTTCAGTTCGTTGTACAGCCTGATGTGCGGGGTGCGGTTGAGGATCAGGCCGTCCAGCAGTTGGTTCAGCCCGTTCATGAAGCCCAGCAGGGTAACGAACATGGTGATGCTGAAGGCCACGCCGATGGCGGCCACGATGCTTTGCCGCAGCTTGGCCCGCAGGATGGTGGCGGCGATGGCTGCCTGCAGGCGCATGGCTCAGGGCTTGTACAGGGTGGTGGTGCTGTCGATGCCGCCGGTGATCTCCACGCGCTGGAGGTCCTTCAGGCCGGTGGTCACTGCGGTAAGCCGGTCCTTTCCGGTGCGTACATGGCCATCGTCCACCAGGTAGTCGGCGGGGATGGTAAGGGCGTGGTCCTTGTGGCGCAGCTCAATGTTGGCTTCGGCGGTGGAGTTGGGGAAGAGCTTGGCCGGGCGGGTGGCGAACTCGGCCTCCACGGTGAAGGTGCGCGTGCGCGGGTCCATGATGGGCACAATGCGCGAGACGCGGGCGGTGAACACGCTGTCATAGGCTTCCAGCGCAAGGAACACGCGCTGCCCGGGCTGTAGTTGCGGGATGTCCTTTTCGTCCACGGCCAGCTCTATGTACAGGTTGGTGGCGCTGCCCACTATGGCCACGGGCTTTTGCGGGGAGGCCATTTCGCCGGGTTCCACCAGCAGGTCGTACACCACGCCGGCGATCAGGCTGCGCGGTGTGCGGTCGTCCTGGCCTGCGGTGCTGATGGCGGCGTTGTTGGCGGCCACGTCCAGCTCGGTGTGCAGCTGGGCGCGCACCTGGTCCAGGTTCTTGCGTGCCTGCACCCAGGCGGTGCGGCTGTTGCTGAAGGCCAGTTGGCGCTGCTCCAGGTCGTTGCGGCTGCCGATCTGCTGGGCCCACAGGGCCTGCTGGCGCGCATAGTTGGTGCTGTCCAGGGCGTATTTGTCGCGGGCCAGCTGCACGGCCTGCCGCAAGGGCACCAGCACGGGGCCGTCCTCGGCGGCGTTGCGTTGCAGCAGTTGCAGCTGGGCGGCACTGCTGCGCTGGCCGGCCAGGCTGCTGCGGTCGTCGATGCGCATCAACGCGGTGCCGGCCTTCACGGTATCGCCTTTGTGTACCAGCCATTCCGTTACCGGGCCGGTGGCGGAGGTGTACACCTGGTATTGCCCCCGCGCCTTTACCACGCCGCTGGCGTAGGCGCTTTCGGTGATGGGGCCGGTGGTGGGGGTGATGCCGCCCTTGTTGCGGCCGCACCCGGTGCAGAGAACCAGCAGCGATGCCGCAGCCCATGCGAGAGCTTTCATGGCTGCAAATGTCGGTTGCAGCTTCGCATGCTTCAACCTCAGGGCCCCCTTCGGGAGACTACTGGGGGAGCTGTGTTCCAACCTCGATCGCTCCATCAAGGTCTCGCGCAGCAGGCCTTGCATGCCCACGCCCCAACCGTAGTGGCCCCTTCGGGAGGCCGCTATGGGAGCAATGCATGGAGAAACCTCCCCACCTTTACCGCCATGGATTCCTTCTCCTCCTCCCAGGCCCCTGAACCGGTTGGCCACTATCCGCATGCCCGGCGCGTGGGCGATCTGCTCTTCCTCAGCGGCGTGGGGCCGCGGTCGCGCGGCACCAGGAAGATTCCCGGCGTGGAGCTGGATGCCGAGGGCAACATCATTTCCTACGACATCGAAACGCAGGTGCGCAGTGTGTTCCAGAATGTGAAGTGGATCTTGGAGGATGCCGGTTCCTCGTGGGAGAAGATCGTGGATGTTACGGTGTTCCTCACCAACATGAAGGACGATTTCGCCGCGTACAACCGGCTGTGGAAGGAGTACTTCGAGAAGGATCCGCCGTGCAGGACCACGCTGGAGATCAACTGCCTGCCCACGCCGATCGCCATTGAGCTGAAGGTGGTGGCGATGGTGTGAACATTTGCGCACGCCCTCCGGCATGGGGGAAGTGCAGCCGTGCGGGGGATGAACCTGCAACCGGGGAACGGGTTGCCCGCTGTAGACCACCCCGGGCGTTTCCCGTACCGGGCTGCGGGGATGGTGCTGGTGTACTGCCAACGCGCCCGGAAGTACCTTCGCTCATTCCCTTGATCCTTCCATCCGGATGAGCGCCCCCCTGAGCTTCCAGGCCGTTGCCGCCTATAGCGATTTCAACCAGCAGGCCACACCGCATCCGCTGGTGAACCTCGTGGACCTCGCC
Organism: Bacteroidota bacterium; assembly: GCA_018266475.1. Lineage (GTDB taxonomy): Bacteria > Bacteroidota > Bacteroidia > Flavobacteriales_F > PHOS-HE28 > PHOS-HE28. Next base: position 24,000 of record JAFEAI010000225.1, on the reverse strand, counting down.
AAGGCCGATCCGCGCCATTTGCGCCGCATGCACTTCGGCCTTTACGTCGTCTTCCTCAAGGAATCCAAGTGCGGCGACCTGCGCTACGGCTGCGATGTATACGACTATGCCGAGGGCACGCTCGTCTTCGTCGCCCCCGGCCAGGTGATCGGCTCGGACAAGCCGGAGGAGGTCTACCAGCCCCAGGGACGGGCGCTGGTCTTCCATCCGGACCTGTTGCACGGCACCACCCTTGGCGGGCACATCGGCCAGTACACCTTCTTCGGGTACCAGGCCAACGAAGCGCTGCATGTGTCCGAAGAGGAGCACCGTACCCTGACGGACCTCCTCGCCAATACCGGGCGCGAGCTGCAACGCCCGCGCGATGCGCACAGCGACCGCCTGATCGTGGCCTACATCGCACTCTTTCTGCAGCACTGCGCACGCTTTTACGACCGCCAATTCGCAACACGGAAGCCGGTGAACAAGGGCACTCTGGCCCGGTTCGAGGAGCTTGTGCATGAGTACTACAATTCAGGCAGGGCCCAGGAGGAGGGCTTGGCCACGGTGGGCTACTTCGCCCACGCAATGAACCTGTCGCCCAACTACTTCGGCGACCTGGTGAAGAGCCAGACCGGCCGCAGCGCGCAGGAATACCTGCAGGACCACCTGATCGCCGTGGCCAAGGAGCGGATGCACCGCGGCGACCGCTCGGTGAGCGAGGTGGCCTATGCGCTTGGCTTCAAGTACCCGCAGCACTTCACGCGGCTCTTCAAGCAGCGCGTGGGGCACACCCCGAATGCGTACCGGGAGATGATCGCGTGAGCGGGCGCAGCGGCAGCCCGGCGCAGGCAGGGCCTTGCGGATGCGTGCAACGAGGAGGCGACGAAGGAGCCCCCGCAGTGCCGCAGCCGCCGGCCCTGGCAAGTCCGGCTACAGCGGAGCACGCGACCCGTGCGGCGGCCAAGTGCGCGGGCGAAGGGGCACGCCCCAATACACCCCGGCTTCCCCGCCGGCATGTATTTTTCGGCCGTTCCTTTCCGCATGCACACCCTGCTTCCTTTCCTGCTGGCCATGGTGGCCGCCATCGTGCTGCTGGAGATGCTGGCCTCCCGGTTGCGCGTGGCCTATCCCATCCTGCTGGTGCTGGCGGGGCTGGTGCTGGGCTTTATTCCGGGCCTGCCACGCGTAAACGTGGACCCCGAGCTGATCTTCTTCCTTTTCCTGCCGCCGCTGCTTTTTGAGGCGGCATGGAGCATTTCGTACAAGGAGATGAAGCGTTGGTGGCGCATCATCGGCAGTTTTGCCTTCCTGGTGGTCTTCTTCACCGCGCTTTCGGTGGCGGTGGTGAGCAATGCGCTGATCCCCGGGTTCACCATCGCGCTGGGCTTCCTGCTGGGCGGCATCGTGAGCCCGCCCGATGCGGTGAGCACCGGCGCCATCGTGAAGTTCGTGCGCATCCCCCGGGGCATCAAGGCGATCCTGGAGGGGGAGAGCCTGCTGAACGACGCCTCCTCGCTCATTATCTTCCGCTTTGCACTGGTGGCCGTGGGCACCGGGCAGCTCATCTGGCGCACCGCCGTGCTGGATTTCCTGTGGATGGTGGCCGGCGGTGCGGGCATCGGCCTGTTGCTCGGCGGGTTCTTCGTGCTGCTGCACAAGCGCCTGCGCATGGATGCGCCCTCCACCATCGCCATGACGTTGATCGAACCTTACTGCATGTACTGGGCGGCGGAGGAGCTGCATGCCTCGGGCGTGCTGGCCGTGGTGGCGGGCGGGCTGTTCATGGCCAACCGGCGGCTGCTCTACCTCAGCGGCACCGCGCGCGTACACGGCTACAGCGTGTGGGAGAGCCTGGTGTTCATCCTCAATGGCGTGGTCTTCCTGCTGATCGGGCTGCAATTGCCGGAGATCGTGGAGGGCATCCGCGCCAGCGGCCTTTCGTTGGGCATGGCAATCGGCTACGGCGTGCTGGTGACGGCGGTGCTGGTGGTGGCGCGCATCATCAGCTCCTACGCGGCGCTGGTGGCCACGCTGGTCTTCAGGCCAGCGGTGGCGCCGCGCGGGGGCAACACTTCGCGGCGCTGGCTGATGCCGCTGCTGCTGGGCTGGACGGGCATGCGCGGCGTGGTATCGCTTGCCGCAGCGCTGGCCATCCCCGTCTCCCTGGCGGACGGCACTCCATTCCCGCACCGTAGCCTCATTCTCTTCATCACCTTCGTGGCCATCCTGCTTTCGCTGGTGGTGCAGGGCCTCACGCTGCCCCGGTTCATCCGCCGCAGCAACTTGTTCGACATGGTGCCGGACGATGTGGATACGCAGGCGAAGAACCGCGTGCGCCAAGGGCTGCAGGCGCAGACGCTGGCCTTCCTCAAGGAGGCCGAGGCCACCGCAGTGCCGGGCCGTGAGGGCCTGCGCCTGCTTATCGACCATTGGGAGAACAAGCAGGGAACGGCCGCCGTGGAGCCGCGGGATGAGCAGACGCGCCAACTCGTTTTCGACCTGCTGGAACGCCAGCGCCAGCACTTGGTGGAGGCGAACCGCGACCTGGACATCGACGAGGAGGTGATCCGCCAGGAGTTGTACCTGATCGACCTGGAGGAGGCCAGGCTGCGGTTGAAGATGTAGCGGACCTGTTGCTGCACAGGCGGAGGATCCCTCACGCCACCTTCACCTTGTATTCGCGGATCAAGGTCTCGGCGGGGATCTTCAGTTGCTCGTGCAAGGTGCGGATCATGCGCAGGGTCAGTTTGCGCTTGCCGTTGAAGATCTCGCTGCGGCGCTGGCGCGAGCCGAGCAGTTTGTTCAAGTCGCTCTCCTTGAGGCCCATCTGGTCCATGCGGAATTTGATGGCTTCGATGGGGTCGGGCGGGGGGACGGGGTGGTGAAGGTCCTCATACTCCTACACCACCATGGCCAGCAGTTCCAGTTCATCGAACTGGGCAGTGCCTTCCTTGGGGTCAAGGTCGAAGAGTTCCTGCACACGAAGCAGAGCCTCTTTGTGCTCTTTCCTGGTGCGGATGGGCTTAACCTTCATAGCGCAGTGTTGTTACGTCTCCACCTTGTCGTACTCGGCGTGGGTCATTACACGGATCACATGCACCACACCCTGTTTTGTAGAGGGCTTCTTGTACCGCACACGGGCCACCAAGCGATAAGCGTTGCCCTTGATGTTGAACACCAAGCAATCCCCGCCCACGAAAGACACGCTAGGGAAGCTTCGCTTGATGTCCTCCGGTGTGTTCCATGTTTCCTGTTTCACCAGATCGTGCCATGCCCTCAACGGTTGCAAGGCCGGGGCGTGCTTCCGGCCATAGCGTTCCAGCATTTCCTTGGCGATGATCCGCATGTGCTGTATCCGGCCCCAGCGGGGCAAAGGTACGACGAATGTAACCAAAATGGTTACATCTCAACGAATGGACCTTCGGTGCAGGCCCGTGATGGTAGAGTGCTTTGATGGGTTTGTGGGCGTTGAAGGTGCACGGCCTTCACACCTATTCCATCCTTCCATACCCCTGCACGTCCGCGCTCTTCCCGCCGAAGTGGTCGAAGGCCACCAGCTCGTTCACGCCTTGCTTCAGCCAGGAAGCCGGGCAATACAGCCGCTGCTGCGGACCGGTGTACCGGTAGCAGCCCGGGTTGTGGCCGTTGATGTACACCATGCCGCAGCCGCCGGGATTGATGCAGGTGCCGCCGGTCTTCGGGAGGGATGGAGCCCTTTTGGACATTCAATATCAGCAGATCTGCTTGCGGGAAGTGAATGTCTAATTGGTATGAGAAGTAGCACGTACTGGCCGGAGGGGAGGGCGGTAGGGCCTACCGATGATCGCCGATGCCAGGCCGGACCGGCACTTCTTGCATTGGCCTTGGAAGGGGATATCCACCGGCATGCCGCGATCGGCCCGGCAGCCTCGTTGTGCTTCGCTACCTACAGGCAGACGGTGCCTCCTACTTCCCCATCAAGTACTCCGCCACCGCCGCATACGCCGGCAGCGACCACGGGTCGTTGGCGCCGTTGGCGGCCACGGGGTTGGAGGCCAGCCGCACGATCACCATCTCGGCGGCCGGGTCGATGTAGATGGCCTGCCCGAACACGCCGCGCGCGGTGTAGGCGCCGTGGGCATTGCCCGTGTGCCACCACATGTCGCGGTACGACCAGCCCTTCAATAGCGGATAGCCCGCCTTGGCGAAGGCCTCCTTGCTGCCGCCGCTCGCAATGTCAGCCACGGCCTGTGCCGGGATCATCTGCTGGCCATGCCATTGGCCCCCGTTGCGCATCAGCTCGCCGAAGCGGGCCAGGTCGCGCAGGCCGGCGTTGAAGCCGCCGCCCGCGAAGGCCGTGCCCTGGCCGTCCACCTGGTAGTAGGCGCTCTGCTCCATGCCCATGCGGCTCCAGATCCGTTCCGTCAGCAGCGCCGGCACGGACTTGCCCGTGGCGCGGGCGATGATCCAGCCCAGCGCATCGGCATTCACGGTCTTGTAGCCGAAGGCATCGCCGTGCGTGCCCTCCTTCTGCACGGTGCGCAGGTAGGCGTAATAGCCATCGGGGCCGCTGTATCCCGCCGGTTTCGGCATTGGGCTGCCGGCGGCGGAGAAGGTCCAGATCTCGGCCTTCGGATCGGCGTAGTCCTCGCTGAAGCGCAGCGCCGTGGTCATGTCCATCACCTGGCGCACGGTGGCATCGGCAAAGGCCGATCCCTGCAGCTCGGGCACGTAGGCCGTGGCCAGCTTGTCTTCATCCAGCACGCCTTCGGCCACCAGCATGGCGGCCAGCGTGCCGGTGAAGGATTTGGTGATGGACATCAGCGCGTGCTGGCCGTCCTCCTTCAGCGCACCGAAGTAGCGCTCGTACACCACTTCGCCGCGGTGCAGGATGAGGATGCCGTCGGTGTAGTTCTTCCACAGCGATGCTTCCCAGGTCATCGGCCCGCTGTTTCCCCAAGGCGTGAAGCGCACGCTGTCGATTTGCGGGTCCAGCCGGTAGGGGAGCGGGGATGGCGGCCCCAATCCGCGCGATACCTCCACGGTGGGCAGCAGTTCGCGCATGTGCGCCACGCTCCAGCGCATGCGCGGGAACTGGAAGGCGTTGGCATCGGTGCTGCGGATCACTTTGTCCGGCGGCGGCGGCGAGCCCTGCATCCATCCCAACTTCACGGGATCGCTGTCGCGTGCGGAAAGCGCGGCGGGCGGCTGTTGCGCCGCGCAGGTGAGGGTGCTTGCGCAGAGGGCCAGCAGGGCGGTGTGTCGCAGGATCGGCATGTGCAAGTGGGAGTTGCCGTTGCGGTCACGGGGCCACGCCGCCGGCGATGGTGAGGAAGCTGATGCTGTGCGCGGGCAGTTCCAGCGCCCCGGCTTCCACGGCCTGGCCTTGCAGCGGCGGCAGTTCGTCGGTGGCGGTGAGCTTCAGTTCCGCGCCGTTCAGCAGCACGGTGGTGCCATCGAGGCCGGTGGAGGTGAGGGTGTAGCGCTCCGCTTTCGTGGGCAGGTGTACCGGTGCCGTGGTAGCGTTGGTGTTGATCACCAGCAGGGTGATGGCCCCTGGCCGGCCCTTGGTGCCGTGCGCGAAGAGGTACGTGCCGGGCTTGCCCGCGCCGGCATCATACACCTCGGTGCCCATGAGCTGCGCCCACAGGTAGGCGGCCCAGTAGTTGGGCTTGGGCAGGTGCGTGTCCTGGTCGATCAGGCTGTATTCGCTGGCGGCAAGGGTGTTGTGCATCACCACCTGCACGCCCTTCCTGGCCAACGACCCCAGCTGGTACAGGTAGCGGAAGCAATCGAGGTAGGTCACGGCGAAGGGGTCGCCGCCCGCAGCGGCCTCGGCGGTCTCGGTGAGCCAGATCGGCTTGCCCGGTTGGTACTTGTCGCGCAGCGCCGTGTTGATGTCGGCCACCTGGTCGGTGCGGGTGAGCCAGGAGGGCTGCAGCGCGTTCCCGGGTTGAATGGAGAAGGGCCCGCTCTTGATGGCCCGCGCGGAGGCGGCGCCGTAGAAGTGGTAGGAATACACATCGAAGACCGGCCGGGGTTCCGCGCTGAGCATGCTTTCGGTGGTGAAGAAGGTGGCGCCCTGGCCCAGGTCCTCGAACGATACGCCTTCCAGGCCTTCGCCAATGGCGCCCGGGCCCACTACGAGCATGTCCGGCACGTCCTTCTTCGCCCATGCGTGGAACGCCTGCTCATCCCGTGCAAACGCGGCCACATCGTAGTTCGCACGCAGCTCGCCGCCCGCCCCCGGTATGTTGGGTTCGTTGAACAGTTCCGCCGCCGCCACGCTGCCCCCGAGGCTTTTGGTGTACGCCACCAGCTTCGCGGCGTTCACCGGGGTCCACAGGCCCTTGGCATCGCGCACGCCGTTGGATACGGCGAAGGAGGTGACCAGCGCACCGTCTGTGGCCTGGATGAAATCCACCACGCCCTTCCACTGTGCGCGGGTAAGCACGTTCACATAGCCCTTGGGCACGGCGCCCGCCGGCTTGTCGTCGTCCTGGAAGTAGGTGGCGTTGGCCCAGGTGCCGCTCACGCGCACGTAGGCGGGGGCGAGCCCTTGGGCCAGGCGCACCAGGCGCGGTTCCGCCAGGTTGATCGGCTCCATTTTGCGGAACATCCGGTCATCGCCCACGGTGAGCGCGGCCATGGTGCCGGCGGTGTCGGCGGCCGTGCTGTCCATCAACTTGTAGGGCTTCCAGAATTTGCCGCCCACCACTTCCACCATCTCCACGTTGTAGGATTGGTAGTGATCGCTCACGGATCCGATGCGTTTCATGGCCTTGGTGTCGAGGTGGATGGCATCCGCTGCGGGTGCGGTGGTGGCGGGCGGTTGCTCCCCGCCGCAACCCGCCAGCAGCGGGCATGCGACGAGGACGGTGAGGGTGATCGCGGATGTGTTCATGGGTTGAATGTGTTGTTGGAGATCGAAAGGATCGCAGGTTGATGTCCGCTGCATGCCGCAAGCATGATCGACGCGGAAAGGCAGGAACTGCGATCGCGCTACTGCCCCATGTTCGTGGCCTTGCCCATGCCGCTGATGGCCGTCTTCACGTCCGCCGGGTTGCCGTAGTACTTCAGGTTGCCCACGCCGGACATCTGGATGTTCAAGCTGGTGGTGGCGTACACGCTGATGTTGCCCACGCCTTTGCTTTCCACCTTCACGTTGGCCGCCTTCAGCGCGGCGCAATCCACCTCCCCCATGCCCTCCGAGCGGATGCTGGCATCGGTGGCCGTGCCCTGCACCACCACGGAGCCCACGCCCTTGGAATCCAGCGCGAAGGTGGTTACCGCACAGTCCTCCACCTTGATCTCGCCCACGCCGTTGTTTGCGATGTGCAGCGCATCGCCCGTGAAGCCCTTGGCCAGGTGGAAGGTGCCTATGCTGCTGAAGTCCACCTCCGTGAGCTGCGGGGATCCGAGCCGGATCACCAGCTCCTTTTTGTTCATGGAGAACTTCTTCCTGTCCTTCAGTTCCACTTTCAGCGTGCCGTTATCGTTGTTCACCGAGAGCCGTTCGATCAGGTTCGCACTGCCCGAGACGTGCATGTAGCTGCTGTCGCTCTGCGTGTAGATCACCTCACCGAGCACCTCCAGTTCCAGTGCCGTGAAGTTCTTCACCGGGAATTGCTTCGACGTTTCCTTGGCCGAGGAGGAGGAGCACGCCGCGAATGGAAGCAGCGCCATGGCCAGCAGGCCCGTTGCCCACAGCGATTTCAGGTAGGGGGCGGGGCGCATGGGGCGCAGCTTCGGGTTGGGGGCGATGGCGTGTTTCATGGGGTGCGAGTTTTTATATGGTCCGGGGTGTCCGAAGGTAAGCAGTGGACACTACCTGACGTCGCCCCTGTGCCCGTTGGAATCACAACAGCGGCGACACCAGCCGGGCCAGCCGCTCGGGCATCACCTTGTAGAACGGCCGCAGTGCCCATGCCGTGGCATCGATGCGCTCGGCATCGGCAATGTCGTGCATGAACGCACGGCGCAGGGTGGTGGCCACCCCGGTGCCGAGGAAGGTGGCGTTCACCTCGAAGTTGAGCTCGAAGCTGCGGTGGTCCATGTTGGCCGTGCCGATGATGGCGATGCGGTCATCCACCACCACGGTCTTGGCGTGGATGAAGCCCTTGGTGTAGCGGTACACTTCCACGCCTGCCTCCATCACTTCACCGTAGTAGGAGCGGGCAGCGGCGTCCACAAAGCCCGAATCGGAGATGCCCGGCACCAACAGCTTCACCGTCACCCCGCTGAGGGCGGCCACACGCAGCGCGTCGATGATGCTGTCGCCGGGAATGAAGTAGGGCGTGGTCACCAGCACTTCATGGCGCGCCATGGTGATGGCCCGCACCAGGGTGAGCAGGATGGTGGGCAGCGGCGAATCGGGCCCGCTGGCGGCCACCAGCATGCCGGTGCCCAGGGACCGGTGCGCTGGTGCGGGGAAGTAGGCCGCACTGGGCGCGAGGGATTGGCCCGAGCAGAAATTCCAATCGCAGAGGAAGAGGTATTGCAGGAACAGCGCGCCACTGCCTTCCACCTGTACATGCGTATCGCGCCAATGCAGACGTTGGTCGCCGGGCCGGTTCACATAGCGGTCGCTGAGGTTGATGCCGCCCATGAACGCGCAACGCCCATCGACCACCACCACCTTGCGGTGGTTGCGGTAGTTGAGCCGGTTGGCCAGCAGCAACAGGCGCACCCGGTTGAAGGGGAACGCTTCCACGCCCGCCGCCCGCAACTCCTTCAGCCACCGCCCGCGGATGGCCCTGCTGCCGAAGTCGTCGTAGATGAAACGCACCTGCACGCCCGCCCGCGCCTTGCGCATCAGCACGGCCTTGATGGCATCGGCCACCGCTCCCGGCTCGCAGATGTAGTATTCCAGGTGGATGTGGTGCCGCGCCTGTTCCAGCGCTTCCATCAGCGCCGGGAACTTCTCCTCGCCGTTGATCAGCACACGCACATCGTTGTCCGCCGTGATCGCGGGCGGCCCTTGCCCGGGCTGCTGGTCCAGTGCCTTCGCGTCGGCGGCCAGTTGTGGATCGGCCGCTAACCGGTGGCCCGTGGCCTTTGACAGGTGCGGGCCGATGCGGTCGCGCAAGTGCTCATCCCCGTCGAGCTTGCGGGCGTAGAGCTTCCGCTTGCGGTAATTGATGCCGAAGGCGAAGTACACCGCGATGCCGACCCCCGGCAGGAAAATCACGAGCAGCAGGTAGGCCAGGGTCTTCGCCGTGTCGCGGGTGTCCCTGATCACCACCAGGCACACGGCCAGCACCACCAGCAGGTAGATGGCCTCGGCCACCAGAATGCGACCGGGGCTGAACAAGCCGTGCAGATCGACCATCCTTTGCAGGGATGACATGTAGCGAACACTTCAAAGGTGCCGCGCACAAGGTGGAGCGGGCCCACCTTGTGCGCATCGGCCATGCAGGCCGCACCTCACTGCCCTGCGATCTTCTTTGCTGCCCGCTGCGCCTTGCGCATGCGCATGCCCACCGCGATCAGCGCGCCGCCCGCCACCAGCGAGCCCACGCCCAACAGCACGGCCAGGGTGACCACCCCGATGCCCGGCAGCAGCACCAGCAGCACGCCCATGCCGATGGTGAGCACGCCGGCCGCGATCATCCATCCTTCACCCTCGATCTCCTTGCGCAGGCGGATGGCCACCGCGATGCGCGCAATGCCCACGAACATGGCCCACATGGCCATGAACATCACCACCATGAGCAAGGTGATCTCAGGCATGCGCATGATGAGCCACCCCAGCAGGATGCCCAGCAACGATTCGATGATCAGCAGCCACTTCTCTTCCAGTTCCTTCCAGTTCGCCAACGTGCCTACAAGGCCGAAAACGCCATCTACCAGCACGAATGCACCGGCCCACACGGCCAGTAGGGCGAGGGTCATGCCCGGTGCCAGCAAACACACCAGGCCGAACAGCAGGGCAAGAATGCCGCGGACCACATAGGTCCACCAGTACTTGAGGAAGGTGGTGATCATTGTATTGGTTTTGCCGAAAGGTAAGCGCGATCGTCTTCGGTATATGCCGGACCTATCGCAAGTTCACTTTGGCCGAGACGGTGATGGGGCGCCCTGCAAGCTGCCGGCACCGCACGAGCTGCGGGTGTATCGTGCGGGGCAGGGTTTGGAGAAGATGGCGGACCCCCACCGGCTATTCGATGCCGTGTGCAGGCGGGTCCCGTCCGACCTGCCTGGGCGGTGGCCCCGTTCATCCGGTTTCCGGCCCGTGCATCAAATCCGGACCGGGCCAGGCAATATGCCGGGAATCCTGCGTTCAAGAGCGCATGTTCCCAAGAACCCTGTTCCTGCTGGGCCTTGCCGGTCCCCTGCACGGCGCCTTAGCACAGCAGCCGCTGCGCTACACGTTGAGCGGCACGGTGAGCGACAGCCTGAACGGCGAAACGCTGATCGGCGCCACCGTGCTGCTGGCCCGGATCCCCGCCGACACCACCGCGCAGCAAGCGGGCGCTTCGACCAATGAATACGGCTTCTTCTCGCTCACCGTGGCGCCGGGCACCTACAGCGTGCGGTGCGCCTACATCGGCTACGCCACGCGCACCGCCACGGTGCGGCTGGACAAGGACGTGAAGCTGGACCTGCGACTGGCCGCAGGCACGGAGCTGAAGGAGGTGTCCATAACGGCGAAGAAGGCCGGCATCGACCTGCAACGCGCCGAGGTGGGCGTGGAACGCATGGACATCAAGGAGATGGAAAAGCTGCCGATGATCTTCGGCGAGCGCGATGTGATGAAGGCCATCCAGCTATTGCCGGGCGTGAAGAGCGCGGGCGACGGCAACGCGGGTTTCTTCGTGCGCGGCGGATCGGCCGATCAGAACCTGATCCTGCTGGACGAAGCACCGGTGTACTACGCCAGCCACCTCATGGGCTTCTTCAGCACCTTCAACACCAACGCCATCAAGGACGTGCAGCTGTACAAAGGGTCCATGCCCGCGCATTACGGCGGCCGCCTGGCCTCGGTGATGGACGTGCGCATGAAGGACGGCGACATGCAACGGGTGGGCGTAACGGGCAACGTGGGGCTGATCGCCTCCAACGTGATGGTGGAAGGCCCGATCGCCAAGGACAAGGCCAGCTTCCTCATCGCCGGGCGGCGCACCTACGCGGACCTCTTCCTGAAGCTGAGCAACGACGAACTGCTGAAGACCAGCAAGCTCTACTTCTACGACCTCAACGGCAAGGTGAACATCAAACTGGGCGGGAACGACCGCCTCTTCCTGAGCGGCTACATGGGCCAGGACCGCCTGGGCATGGGCAGCAACATGGACATCGACTGGGGCAACACCACGGCCACCGCGCGCTGGAACCACCTCTTCTCGCCGCGCCTCTTCAGCAACACCTCGCTCATCTATTCGCACTTCGACTACGGCCTCCAGGTGGGCGTGGGCGAAAGCGGCTTCGGCATCGCTTCGCAACTGCGCGACCTGCACCTCACGCACGAGTTCAGCTTCTACCCCAAGGCCGGTAGCCAGTGGAAATTCGGGCTCAGCAGCATCAGCCACCGGGTAACGCCCGGCCGGATCACCAACAGCAGCGGCACGAGCACCACCACCACCACCATCCAGGACCAGTACGCCTGGGAGAACGCCGTGTTCGCCTCGCTGGACCAGACCCTGGGGCCGCGCTGGACCCTGAACGCGGGCCTGCGCGTGAGCGGCCTTTCGGTGCTCGGCGGCGGCGACTTCCACACCTTTAACGAGGAAGGTGTCGTGGTCGGCAGCACGCTCTACGGCAAAGGCGAGTTCGTGAAGACCTACGTACACCCCGAGCCGCGCCTGGCCTTCAGCTTCCTGGCCACGGAGTTCTCCTCCATCAAGGCCTCTTATGCGCGCACCGCCCAGTACATGCACCTGCTGAGCAACAGCGCCGGCGCGGGCTTCGCCAGCTTCACCGACCGCTGGGTCACCAGCACCAACAACATCCGGCCGGAGATCGGCGACCAGGTGAGCGGCGGCTACTTCCGCAAGCTGAAGGACGGCGCCTACGACCTGAGCGCTGAGGTGTACTACAAGTGGATGCAGAACCAGATCGACTACCGCAATGGCGCCGACATCCTCACCGACCCCTTCGTGGAAGGCGCCCTGCTCTATGGCGATGGCCGCGCCTACGGCCTGGAACTGATGGCACGCAAGAACACCGGCCGCCTCACCGGCTGGGTGGCCTACACCTGGAGCCGCAGCCAGCGCCGCATCGACGGCATCAACAACGGCGACTGGTACTTCGCGCGGCAGGACCGCACCCACGAAGTGTCCGTGGTGGGCACCTACGCCCTGAACGACGCCTGGAGCCTCTCCGCACTCTGGACCTACAACAGCGGCAACGCCATCACTTTCCCCAGCGGCAAGTACACCGTGGCCGACCAGGTGGTGTTCTCCTACACCGAACGCAACGGCGGCCGCATGCCCGCCTATCACCGCCTGGACCTCAGCGCCACGTGGACCCGCAAGAAGCACTCATGGAACTTCAGCCTCTACAACGCCTACGGCCGCCAAAACGCCTTCCTGGTCAACTTCCAGGAGAACGAACACGACCCCACGCGCACCACCGCGGTGCAAACCTCCCTCTTCCGCTGGGTGCCTTCGGTGAGCTACGGGTTTAAATTCTGATCGATGATGGAAAAGCAGCAGCAGATCACAGGTGAATGGGAGTTGGCGAATGGTGAATGGGGAATGCGCAGAGCGGGACCATTCACCAACTCCTATCCACTATTCTCCATCCTCGCGCTCTTCGTCCTCACTTCCTGCACCAAGGAGATCGAACTGCCGCTGCAGGATGAAAGCAACAAGGTGGTGATCGAGGCCGCCGTGGTGGAAGGGCCCGGCCCGCATACCGTGCGGCTCTCGCGCTCGGTGCCCTTTACCAACAACAATACCTTTCCTGCGGTACAAGGCGCCACGGTCACCCTCAGCGACGACCAGGGCAACAGCGAACAGCTCACCGAGACCTCACCGGGCACCTATGCCACCAGCACCCTGCAAGGCGTGGTGGGCCGTACCTACCACCTGAGCACCACGGTGGACGGCACCACTTACATCGCCGCGTGCCGCATGCCCACGCTGGTGCCGCTGGACACGCTGCGCATCGACAGCCTGCCGCTTTTCGGCGGCAATCCCAAGGTGGTCTATGCGGTCTGCTCCGATCCCGCCGGGGAACAGAACAACTACCGCTACATCACCCGTGTGAACGGAACGTTGCTGCCGGGCGTGCGCGTGCAGAACGACCGGCTGGAGAACGGAAGTATGATGGACCAGCCGGTGAACCTGGGCAGCAACGTGGCCCTGAAACCGGGCGACCAGGTGGAAGTGGCCATGCAGTGCATCGCACCGGAGGTGTACCGCTACTTCTTCGCCTTGTCGCAAAGCATGAGCGGCAATTCGTCCGCCCCGGCGGACCCGCCCACCAACATCAGCGGCGGCGCACTGGGCTACTTCTCGGCGTATACGGCCAGCACGCGCACGTTGGTGGTGCCCTGAGGAAGCGGTAGGGACTTTACTGGCGTGCAAGGGAAGGCCCGCTCCCATAAGGGTGGTTCGAAGTACCTCGCTCCGGCCGCTCGATCGGTCATGAAGGTTCGCTTGGATGCTCGCCCTCGTTGACTGCGTTGCAGCCCAGTTGGATACTTCGTTCCGGTATCCTCTCTTCGCTGTGCCTGGTCCGGGCGAACGATCGCTTCGCGTGCCATCCGTTCGAGGCACTTCGATCCACCCATAGGCAGGCAGGGTGAGCATAATACCAATGTGACATTCAGATCAGTCCAAGGGGCGATCCGAAGGTCTACAGCGGCACATGCCGTTCGAGCAAACAAATGGCCGGAACGGTACAGTAGGCTTATCCCTATTTGCCGTTCCCCATCTCCTCCTCACCCCACCAAATGCGTGAACAGCCCCGGGTTGTCGTTCAGGTATTGATACGTGAAGCGCAGGTCATTCAGCCGCCCTTCGATCGCCGGGAAGCCGTGGCGGTCCTTGAGTTCGATGCCCACCACGGCAGGGCCGCTTTCGCGGTTGTTCTTCTGGGAGAACTGGAAGTAGGTGATGTCGTCGTCGGGGCCGAGCACGTTGTTGACGAACTCCTTGAGCGCGCCGGGGCGCTGCGGGAAGTTGACGATGAAGTAGTGCTTGAGGCCCTCGTGCAGCAAGGAGCGCTCGCGGATCTCGGCGGTGCGCACGATGTCGTTGTTGCTGCCGCTGACGATGCACACCACGCGCTTGCCCCGCACTTCCTCCTTGTACACGTCCAGCGCGGCGATGGCCAGCGCGCCGGCGGGTTCCACAACGATGGCTTCCTCGTTGTAGAGCTTGAGGATGGTGGTGCAGACATGGCCTTCGGGCACACGCACCACCGAGTCCAGTCCTTCCTTGCAGATGGCGAAGTTGAGGTCGCCCACGCGCTTCACCGCCGCGCCGTCCACGAACTTGTCGATGTGGTCCAGGGTGGTGTTCCCGCCGGCCTGCAATGAGGTCCACATGGAGGCCGCGCCCGCGGGTTCCACGCCGATGATGCGCGTATGCGGACTGAGCTGTTTGAAGACCGAGCAGATGCCCGCCGCAAGGCCACCACCTCCGATGGGCACGAAGAGCAGGTCGATGGGCGCGGTGGCGTCGGCCAGCAGTTCAAGCGCCACGGTGCCCTGGCCGCAGATCACTTCCTCGTCGTCGAACGGATGGATGAAGACGGCCTGCTGTTGCCTGCTGAAGGCGCTGGCCTCGTGGAAGGCCTCGTCGAAAGTGTCGCCGCGCAGCACCACTTCCACGTTGTCCTTGCCGAAGAGCTTCACCTGTTTCACCTTCTGCTGCGGCGTGGTGACGGGCATGAAGATGGTGGCGCGGATGCCGCGTTCGCTGCACGCGAAGGCCACGCCCTGCGCATGGTTGCCCGCGCTGGCGCACACCACGCCGTGGCGCAGCTGCTCCGCGCCGAGCGAGGCGATCTTGTTGTACGCGCCGCGCAGTTTGTAGGAGCGCACGGGTTGCAGGTCCTCGCGCTTCAACCACACCTCGGCGCCGGTGGCCGCGCCCAGGTTGGCGTTGCGCACCAGCGGCGTATGCAGCGCCACGCCCTTGATCCGCTCTTGCGCCGCGCGTATCCGTTCCAAAGGCATCCTCATGGCGCGGGACGGAGTTTGCGCACCTGCGCGCCGGTGCGCCACAGTTCGCTTTCGTTCATGGCCCGCAGTTCCTCCTGCAATCCCGTGCGGTAGTCCGGACGGCTGTTGGCGTTGATCACCACCTCGGCTTCACGGCCGCTCACCACGCTGTCGTAGAGTTCGTTGAACACGGGCTGCGTCACGTCGCGGAAGCGGCCCTTCCAATCCAGCGCGCCGCGCTGTGCGGTGGTGGAACAGTTGGCGAACATCCAGTCCATGCCGTTCTCCGCCACCAAGGGCATCAGGCTTTGGGTGAGTTCCTCCACAGTCTCGTTGAATGCTTCGCTGGGGCTGTGGCCGCGCTGGCGCAGCACGTTGTACTGGGCCTCGAACACGCCCGCGATGGCGCCCATCAGCACGCCGCGCTCGCCGGTGAGGTCGCTATGTACTTCTTTCTGGAAGCTGGTCTCGAAGAGGTAGCCGGAACCGATGGTGAAGGCCAGGGCCAGCACCCGGTCACGCGCTTTGCCCGTTGCATCCTGGTGTACCGCGAAGCTTGAATTGAGCCCTTTGCCTTGCAGGAAGAGGGAACGCAGCGAAGTGCCGGATCCCTTGGGCGCCACGAGCACCACGTCCACATCGGGCGGCGGCACGATGCCGGTCTTGTCGTGAAAGGTGATGCCGAAGCCGTGCGAGAAGTAGAGCGCCTTGCCCTTGGTGAGGTGCGGCCGCATGCCGGGCCACGCCTGGATCTGGCCCGCGTCAGAGAGCAGGTCCATGAGGATGGTGCCTCTGGCGCAGGCTTCTTCCACGCCGTAGAGCGTATCGCCTTCGCGCCAGCCGTCGGCCAGGGCCTTGTGCCAGCTGGCCGTGCCCTTGCGCTGCCCCACGATCACGCGGATGCCGTTGTCGCGCAGGTTGAGCGCCTGCCCCGGCCCTTGCACGCCATAGCCGATCACGGCCACGGTCTCGTGCTTCAATATTTCCCTTGCCCGGTCCAGGCTGAATTCCTCCCGGGTGACCACGTGCTCCTGCACGCCGCCGAAATCGATGGTTGCCATTGTTTTGTCGGTTGTCAGTTGTCGGTTGCCACTTGTCGGTTGTTGGTTGCCAGGTGCTACTTGGCTTCGAGTTCTTTCAGGTAGGTGCTCAGTTCCTTCATGGGTTTGGTGACGGCCACGCGGCCGGAGCGCGCGAACTCCAGGATGCCGAAGGGCTTGAGCTGCTCGAAGAGCGCCTGCGTCTCGGCCACGTGCCCGGTGCGTTCGATCACCAGGAATTGCGTATCCACCGAGAGGATGCGCGCGTGGTTCTCGCGCACCACCCGCTCCACCGCGCCGTTGGCCAGCGTGCCGGTGCGCACCTTGTACAGGGCGATCTCCTGGTGGACGATCTCCTCCTCCTCGTGTACGAAGGCCTTGAGCACTTCCACGAGGCGCTCCAGTTGCCCTACCACCTTGTCCACTTGTGCGCGCGTGGCCTGCAGCACGATGGTGTAGCGGAACACGCCCGGCACTTCGCTTTCCGAGGCGGTGATGCTCGCGATGTTCAGGTGCCGCCGCGTGAAGATGATGGTGACGCGGTTGAGCATCCCGATACGGTCCTCGGTGAAGATGGACACGGTGAATGAGCGTTCCCTATCGTGGTCCTGCGTTTTCATGCCAGTCGTATTTCGGATACCGAGGCACCGGTGGGCACCATCGGGAACACGTTGTCTTCCTTCTCCACCATCACTTCCAGCAGGTACGGGCCTGCATGGCCGAGCATGCGCGCCATGCCTTGCTCCAGGTTTTCCCGGGCCTCCACCCGCTCCGCCGCTATGCCGTAGGCTTTCGCCAGGGTCACGAAGTCGGGGCTCACCATCTCGGTGAAGGAGTAGCGTTTCTCGAAGAACAGCTGCTGCCACTGCCGCACCATGCCGAGGAAGCGGTTGTTGAGGATGAGGACCTTCACCGCCACTTTGCTCTGCATGATGGTGCCCAGTTCCTGCAAGGTCATCTGGAAACCGCCGTCGCCGATCACGGCCACCACGGTACGTTCCGGTGCGGCCAGCTTGGCGCCGATGGCGGCGGGCAGCGCGAAGCCCATGGTGCCCAGCCCGCCGGAGGTGATGTTGCTCCGCGTACTGCGGTACCGGTAGTGGCGCGCGGTGACCATCTGGTGCTGGCCCACGTCGGTGACCACCAGTGCTTCGCCGCCCGTTCGCGCGGAAAGCAGTTGCACCACTTCGTCCATGCGCAGTTCGCCGGTAGTGCCCGTGTGCTGCGCCAGGGTCTCCACTTCCACCGCCTTGGCATCACTGAACTCCTGCAGCCAGTCCGCATGCTGGCGTGGTTGCACCAGCGCGGTGAGCGCACGCAGCGCGTCCTTGGCGTCGGCATGCACGGCCACGTCGGCGGTGATGATCTTGTTGATCTCGGCCGCGTCGATGTCCACGTGTACCACCTTGGCCTGTTTGGCGTAGCGCGATATGTCACCGGTGACGCGGTCGTCGAAGCGCATGCCCGCGGCGAGCAGCACGTCGCAGGCGTTGGTCTTGATGTTCGGCGCGTAGTCGCCGTGCATGCCCACGAAGCCCACGTACAGCGGATGGTCCGTGGGGAAGGCGCCGAGGCCGAGCAGCGTGGAGGCCACCGGCATGCCCGTCTTCTCCGCGAAGCGCAAGAGCTCTTCTTCCGCGTTGGCCAGCAGCACGCCCTGGCCCACCACCATCAAGGGCTTGCGCGCGCCATCGAGCAGGTGCGCGGCTTCCTGCACCGCCGAATGTGAAAGCTCAGGCTTGGGGTGGTAGCTGCGGAAGCCCGTACACGGTTCGTACGTGAAGTCCAGCAGTCCGAGTTGCGCATCCTTGGTGATGTCCACCAGCACGGGACCAGGCCGGCCGGTGCGCGCGATGTGGAAGGCTTTCGCCAGGGCAGCGGGGATCTCCGCCGCGCGCGTCACCTGCACGTTCCACTTGGTCACGGGCATGGAGATGCCCATCACGTCGGTCTCCTGGAAGGCATCGGTGCCCAGCAGCGCCGAGGCGACCTGTCCGGTGATGCAGACCACCGGTGTGGAATCGATCTGCGCATCGGCCAGCCCGGTGATCAAATTGGTGGCGCCCGGCCCCGAGGTGGCGAATACCACGCCCGTGCGGCCCGTGGCCCGCGCATAGCCCTGCGCCGCGTGGATGGCACCCTGCTCGTGCCGCACCAAGATGTGCTCCAGCGCATCGCGGTGGTCGTACAAGGCATCGTAGATGGGCATGATGGCCCCGCCCGGGTAGCCGAACAGCGTGGTGACCTGCTCCGCCAGCAGCGAGCGCACCACGGCCTGCGCGCCGGTGCATTGTGTTGTCTTCATCGGTTCAGTGGCGATCGGTGACGCATCCCGTGGAGGCGCTGGAAACGCATTGTGCGTATTTGTACAGCACACCCTTTGTGGCCTTGAGCGGCGGTTGTTTCCAGGCGGCCCTGCGGCGCGCGAGCTCCGCTTCGGCCACGTGCAGGGTGATGGTGTTGCGCACGGCGTCGATGGCGATGCGGTCGCCGTTGCGCACCTGGGCGATGGTGCCGCCGAGGTAGGCTTCCGGGGTGATGTGGCCCACCACGAAGCCGTGGGTGCCGCCGGAGAAGCGGCCGTCGGTGATCAGCGCCACGCTGTTGCCCAAACCCGCGCCGATGATGGCCGAGGTGGGCTTGAGCATCTCGGGCATGCCGGGGCCGCCCTTGGGGCCGCAGTAGCGGATCACCACCACGTCGCCCGGCTTCACGTCGCCGTTGCGCACGCCGTGGATCACCGCATGCTCATCCTCGAACACCCGCGCCGGGCCCTCGAAACGCTCGCCTTCCTTGCCGCTGATCTTGGCCACGCTGCCCTTGGGCGCCAGGTTGCCGTAGAGCATCCGCAGGTGGCCGTTGGCCTTCACCGGCGCATCGATGGTGCGCACCACCCGTTGGCCTTCCTTCAGGACGGGCACGTCGGCGCAATTCTCCGCGAGGGTCCTGCCGGTCACGGTGAGGCAATCACCATGGAGCAGTCCGAGCTGCAATAGGTACTTCATCACAGCGGGCACGCCACCGGCATCGTGCAGGTCCTCCATCAGGTACTGGCCGCTGGGCTTCAGGTCGGCGAGCACGGGCGTGCGGTCGCTCACGCGTTGCAGGTCCTCCAGCGTAAGCGTAAGGCCCACGGCATGCGCCATGGCGATCAGGTGCATTACGGCGTTGGTGGAACCGCCGAGCACCACCACCAGGGTCATGGCGTTCTCGAAGGCCTCGCGCGTCATGATGTCCGACGGCTTGATGTCGCGCTCCAGCAAGCGGCGCATGGCCTGGCCGACCTGCGCGCATTCGTCCTGCTTCGCCTGGCTGGTGGCGGGGGAAGAGGAGCTGTACGGCAGGCTCATGCCCAACGCCTCGATGGCGGAGGCCATGGTGTTGGCCGTGTACATGCCGCCGCACGCGCCCGCGCCGGGACACGCATTGCGCACCACGCCCTTGAAGTCCTCCGGCGTGATGGTGTTGTTGAACTTGCGGCCCAGCGCCTCGAAGGCGGAGACGATGTTCAGCGTTTCATCCTTCCACTTCCCGGAATGGATGGTGCCGCCGTACACCATGATGGACGGGCGGTTGAGGCGGCCCATGGCGATCACCGAGCCGGGCATGTTCTTGTCGCAGCCCACCACGGCCACCAGCGCATCGTACCAGTGCGCCTGCACCACGGTCTCCATGCTATCGGCGATCACATCGCGCGACACCAGCGAGTAGCGCATGCCGTCGGTGCCGTTGGCCAGGCCGTCGCTCACGCCGATGGTGTTGAACACGAGCCCCACGAGCTCCTGTTCCTGCACGCTGCGTTTCACCTCGCGCGCCAGGGCGTTCAGGTGCATGTTGCAGGTGTTGCCCTCGTAGCCGGTGCTGGCGATGCCCACCTGGGCCTTGTCCATGTCCGCTTCGGTGAGGCCGATGCCGAAGAGCATGGCCTGCGCGGCGGGTTGCGTCTCGTCCTGCGTCAGCGTGCGGCTGTAAGTGTTCAGCGGTTCCATCGTCGGGGTGTGTTCCTGTTCCGTTCGTGATCAATCCACCAGGCTCGGCTCCGCTACCACGCGGCGCACCAGCACGGCATACTTCTTCTGGAGCACTTTGCCCAGGGAAGCGTCCCAGCTCTTGCGGAAGGGCTTGTCGTCCACCGAAGCGATGCCCACTACTTCCGCAGCGGTGCCGCAGTAGAAGGCGCTGTCGGCTTGGTGCAGCGCTTCCGGCGAGAAGAGGCCCTCGCGCACTTCCATGCCCGCCTGGTAGGCGAGGTGGAGCACCGTGGCGCGCGTGATGCCCGGCAGGATGTTGCCCAGTTGCGGGGTGTATAGCACGCCGTCCTTCTCGAAGAAGAGGTTGGCGCCGGGCCCTTCGGCCAGGAAGCCGTCGCCGTCCAGCAGCAGCGCCTCGTCGTAGCCCGCGTCCTTGGCTTCGGTGGTGGCGAGGATGGAGTTGATGTAGTGGCCGCAGGCCTTGGCCTCGATGTGCGTGGAGCGCGGGTGCGGACGGCAGTAGGACGAGGTCTTCAGGCGCAGCAGTTGCTCGCCCAGGTACGCGCCCCAGTCCCACGCGGCGATCAGCAGCGACACGCTGGTGGGCTTGCCCAGCGCCATGTTCGGACCGCAGTACACCAGCGGCCGCACGTAGGCATCCGCCAGCCCGTTGCGCTCCAATACCGCGTAGGTGGCATCGGTGAGCTCCTCCACGGAACGGTGGAAGGGGATCTTCAACAACTGGCACGACTTGCGCAGGCGCTCGTAGTGCTCCTTGGCCTTGAAGACGCGCGCGCCCTGCTCCGTGCGGTAGCTGCGGATGCCCTCGAAGGCGCCGTAGCCGTAGTGGAGGGTCTGGCTGTACAGGCCGGTGAGCGCGGCATCCGCTTTCACGAATTCGCCATCGAGGTAGACTACGGTACTGCTATTGTGGTACATGGTGCGGGGGGTGTTGCTTGGGTTGTGGTCGGGTTTGCGGAGGGGTGAAAACGAAAAAGCCCCACTCGGATGAGTAGGGCTCGGGTCTCTTTGGGGAATAGCGGCCTAACTCACCTGATCGGGGTGGGTAATAATGATGCTGATGATGATGGAAGTGACGGGCTTCATCGGCTCAGGGCAGGTCGCTGGTCGGGTCTTGGTCTGGGGCGGAGGTTCCGCTTTCGGGCGGCAAATGTAGGCAAGGAATGGAATATGCAACTTCAAATTATACCAGACTTCATCTGTAGGCTGTGCCGGGCGGATTCTTGGAGGTCGGCCCATGGAAAAGCGAAGGTGAACGTCCCGGGGATCGGGCCAACGATGCGATGTCCGCACAGGACGCGGCCTTCAACCCTGCCTGCGGCCCAAAGCTTCCACGCGGTTGAGCCAACGCTGCCTGAATTCCGGCTTGGACAATCGCAGCGGGCCGATCGCGGTGACGCGCACCGGCTTTACGCCACAGAATTCCAGGACCGCCTTCTTCATCGCATGGTGGCTCGGCTGGCGGTAGTAGATCCGGTAGTACCAGGCTGGTTGGTCCATGGTGGAGATGATGCGTGCCGTTCTCCCCGTGAGGAACTTGTCCCACAGTAGGGAGCCTTCCCGCTTCTTGAAGGCCATGCCCGGCAGGAACAGCCGATCGATGAATCCTTTCATCAGGGCTGGCATCGAACCCCACCATACCGGATAGACCCACACGAGATGTTCGGCCCATAAGATCTGCTCCCAGGCCATATTCAGGTCCGGCTCCAGTTCCATCCGTTGCCTGTATCCGAAGTGGAGCACGGGATCGAACCGAAGGTCGCCCAGAAGGACCTCCTTCACCTCCGCGCCCGCCGCCATGGCGCCATTTCGGTAAGCCGCCGCCAGCGCGCGGCAGTAGCTCATGGGGTCCGGATGTCCGTGGATGATCAGGATCTTCATCAGGTATTCGTAGGTGGTGGGCAAAGTACATGATGGACCTGCATCCTGCACAGGAAGAGCCCATCAACACGGCTTCGGAATGCGCATTTTGCCAGGTGCGGGATCCATTGCCGGGCATCGATCGTGCTCGGGACCGGAGGGGCCCGGCGCGGTCACCAGCCCTTTTCCACCGGACACTGACGCATCCCGCACGAGGCGTGCAGGCTCCGGTATCGCGGAATGCCAAAAGCCTTTCACCTCCAACATGAGGCTGGGAGCTGCCCGTCTCCCTTTGATCAGCCCCGGTTCTTCCATCGGCAGGCGGAATGCTGCTCAGGTACCGCCGTCGGAAGTGTTCCGCAACAGCGGGTCGGTGCGTTCTGGCCAAGTGCGGGGACTTTCTGCACGCCGACAGGGTCGGTCTTCACGCCCTTTGCACCCCCGTTTGCCGACTCCGGCGAAGCATCCCCCACCAGTAACATTGGTAGGAAACCCCGTGATCGGGATACCACTCGGCATGCGCCGCGCCCGGAACTTTGTCGCGTCCTTCGATCAAGAACGAAACGATGAACACCATGAGCACCATGAAGAAGATCACCCTGAACAATGGCGTGGAGCTGCCGCCGATCGGTTTCGGCGTGTTCCAAACCCCGCCGGAGGTGACCACCGAGGCCGTGGAAGCGGCGCTGCGCACGGGCTACCGGCACATCGACACGGCGGCGGCGTATGGCAACGAGCGCGAAGTGGGCGAAGCGGTCCGCCGCTCGGATGTGCCGCGCGAAGAGGTCTTCATCGAGACCAAGGTGTGGCTCTCCGACTACGGCTTCGACGCCACGTTGCACGCCTTTGAGAAGGCCACCGCCAAGCTGGGCTTCGCCACGATCGACCTGCTGCTGCTGCACCAGCCGCTCACCACGCGCTTCGACCTGACGCTGGAGGCCTACCGCGCACTGGAGCAACTGCTGGCACAGGGCAAGGTGCGCGCCATCGGCGTGAGCAACTTCATGCCGGAGGTGCTGCGCGACTTCCTCACCAAGGTGAAGGTGGTGCCCGCCGTGAACCAGGTGGAGCTGCATCCGTTCTTCCAGCAGAAGGAACTGCAGCAACTGCACAAGAAGCACGGCATCCTTACGCAGGCGTGGTCGCCCATCGGCGGCATCACCTCGTACCGGGGCGACGGCAGCAAGCGCACCTTCGACGATCCCACGCTGCTGCGCATTGCACAGGCGCACGGCAAGTCGGTGGCGCAGGTGATGCTGCGCTGGCACGTGCAACAGGGCCGCTCGGCGATACCGAAGTCGGTGAAGCCCGCGCGCATCGCCGAGAACTTCGATGTGTTCGACTTCGCGCTGAGCACTGATGAGCTCGCCGCGATCGATGCGCTGGATACCGGCGTGCGCGGCGGCCCGGAACCCGCAACCCTCACGCTGGAGAGCGCCGGCTTCAAAATCCCGGAAGCGTGAAACAATTACCGATGCGCACCATGGAAACGCCAACGAACGAGCCGCACGACACGCAGGACCCAGGCGGCCGCCGCCAGTTCCTGCGCGCGGATCGCACTTCTTGCCCTCGGTGGGCCGCGCGGAGCATGCTTCGCTGACGAGCCATACCCTGCGATCGGGATACTTCACATTCGCAACCACCAACAACAAGGACCCCCATGAACCCCGACATCACCTACAACTTCAACGGCAAGGTGGCTTTGGTCACCGGCGCGGCATCCGGCATCGGGCTGGCCACGGCAAAGCTGTTCGCCCAAGCGGGCGCGGCAGTGGTGATGGCCGGCAACGACATGGACCACATCCAACGCGCGGCCAAGGAAGTGGGCGCGAGCGGTGCGCAGGTGCTGCCCGTGCCATGCGATGTGGCGGTGGAAGCGCAGGTGCAGGCGATGGTGGAGGCCACGGTGAAGGCATTCGGCCGCCTGGACTTCGCGTACAACAACGCCGGCATCATGAGCCGCAACACCGAGACGAGCGACCTCACGGCGGAGGAATGGGACCGCGTGATCCAGATCAACCTCACGGGCATCCGC
>JAFEAI010000224.1 GCA_018266475.1 Bacteroidota bacterium | reverse complement strand
TAGCTTTCGTGCGTGGCCATGCTCAGGCGGGCCACCTTGCGCCCTGGGGCTATCTCCCGCACTTCCGGGGCGTGCCCCAGGTTGCCGATCAGGCGGACGTGGTTGTTCTGCGTTCTCATGGTACTGTGTGTGTTGTTTGGTTCGTGTTCTGCCCCGGCACTCTTGCCGTTGCCGATGCAAACCTTCAGCGGCCAAGCCCCCGGATCCGGTCGATCTTGCATTTGTAGTCGTTCATAGCCGGTTGCTGTCGTTTGTTTTGCGGCTCACTCAGCTGTGCCCGGCACGCACGCACACACGCATGCCATCCCGCGCCGGCAGCGGGAAGCCAGTGGTGGTGCCCCGGGTGGTGGCGGGCGTGCGGAGGATGTTGCCCCTGCTACGGGGCTATCGCTTCTTATCGTCTTGAATTTCAACCACAGAGGCACGGAGAAGACGGAGAACACGGACGGCAGAGTTACTGTTGGGCTGGAAGGAGGCCACGGAAGCGGCAGGGTTATCGGGTCTTATCCATGCGCCTGGCGGCGCATTCACACACTGTCTTGAACCACGGATCCACACGGATGCACACGGATGCACACGGATAGGGAAGGTTAGTTTGCTTGGCAGGTGGGTCCGTAATCCGTGTCCATCGGTGTCCATCCGTGGTTTGAATTCTATTGGATGACGCGCCCTGCGGGCGCGTTAGACCCGATGGCCCTGACGGAGGCGGCCTTCGGTCGTGAAATTGACAGTATCTATTCCCCGCGCACAAGGAGGACCTCTGTGTTCTCTCCCGCAAGCGGGATGAAACATGTGCCTCTGTGGTGAAGGATTGTGGGGCGATGGCCTTGGCTCCTGCTACCGCAGTTGGGGCGATACGCTGTTGCCGCACGGTAGGATCACCTATCTTTCAGCAACTCATTTTTCCGGCAGGCAGCACGCAGGGCCTCTTGTGTGTCTACCCACCGGAACGATACGGAACCACCGGTGCGCGAGCTGGATGAATACGAGCTTGTCCGCCGATGCTTGCGCGGGGACCGCAGTGCTGAAGAAGCACTGTACGCCCGCCATGCATCGCGCATGTACTTCGTGTGCCTGCGCTATGCACGGCACCGGGAGGAGGCGGAGGACCTGCTGCAGGACGGCTTCATCCGCGTGTTCGGCAAGCTGGAGGGTTTTCGCATGGAGGGTTCGCTGGAGGGATGGATACGCCGCATCATGGTCACCACCTGCATCAACTACCTGCGCAAGGGCTGGGTGCAGCATGAAGTGCCGGAGGGTGCGCAGGCGGAGGAACCATCGGCAGGGCCTCAGGCATTGGAGAACCTGGGCCGCGATGAGCTGCTGAAGCTGGTGCAGGAGCTGCCGGCCGGGTACCGCATGGTTTTCAACCTGTATGCCGTGGAAGGCTATGAACATGCGGAGATCGCCGCGCTTGCCGGCTGCAGCGAAGGGACCTCGCGCAGCCAACTGGCAAAAGCACGCCGCCTGCTGCAGCGGCGCATAGGGGAATTGAACAAGACAACTGAACATGAAGGAGCAACATCCCATCGATGAGCTTTTCGCCCGCGCACTGCGCGATGGTGAGGCCCCCCCGCCCCCGGCGGTACATGCGGGCCTTGCCCGGCAACGGGGCTGGCAGGCCGGCACCGGCCTGCCAAGGCGGACCTGGCCGCTGCTGCTGCTGCTGCTGGGCGCCCTGGCGGGCTATTGGGTGATCGCCCCTGCGGGCAAGGCCGACATTGGCGGAACCGCCCCGGTGGCCGCGGCCGGGGCAACCGCTGCGGACCGCTCTGTGGCACCCATGCAGCAAGGCGCACAGCCAGGGGGCGAAAGCACAAGCCATGCGGACGATCCCCCGCCGGAGGTCCACGCTTCCGGCATGGCGACGCCACCAAGCCCCGCCCCCCTGGCCGGCAACCACGCAGCGGGCATGCAGGTCGCAAAATCCCCGCAGCAGGCCGATGAACCAACCCGCACCGAAGGGCCACAGATAGCGGGGACCCCGGGGATACAACCCGCGCACCACGGAACGCCTGCTGTCCTTGCGGCAACCTCACAAGCTGCGGCTGTTGCCGCCCACCCCGGGCGGCAGGCGGAGATCGAGCCCTACAGCGGGCGGCAACACCGGCCAGCCCCGGAAGCGGCCAATGCGCAAGCGCGCTCCGCACCGCCCGGCTCCTTGGCGGTGCGCTGGCCACCCCTTGCCCTTGATGCGGCCACCTCCGCGCCCATGGCGGCCGATGCCCTCCCCTTCCGCGGCCCGCGCCACGCCTGGTGGGTGGCTGCCACGGCGGGCTTCTTGGCGGAAACACGCACCTGGAAAGGTGGCGACAGCGGCCTGCGGCAAGCGCTGCAGGGCACCGAAGTGCCGCATCCGGCAACGGCGTTCGGCGTGCTGGCAGGCCGCGAGGGGCGCGGGGGCTGGAACCTGGCGGCGGGCATCGAATACAGCGCCTCCCGCTACGCCTTCAACCACACGGACCGCTTCCGTTCGCGCACGGATTCCGTGGTCACCTGGGTGGTCACCTTCAACAACCAGGTGCTCTCCAGCCACACCGACACGCTGAGCGTGTACGGCAATGTGCAGCAATCCATTGCCGCGATCAACCGGGTGAGCACGGTGCGGGTGCCGGTGGAGCTGGGCTGGCACCGGGCGCTGCGGCGTTTTCACCTCGGCGCGCGGGCGGGGCTGGCCGCAGAGCTGAACTTCATCCGGTCCGGCGCCACGCTGGCGCGCATGGACGGCGGCACCCGCAGCGTGGACGCCTCGAAGGCCGACGACCGCACCACCCTGCTGCTGGCGGGCACCGTTGCCGCCGACCTGGGCTATGCGCTCAGTGAGCAGTGGGGCCTGTGGGCCTCTCCCACGTTCGGCACCGGCCTGTTTCCTTTGTCGGCCGCAAATGATGCGCCCTATGCCCTGCCGCAGCGGTTCGGCGTGCGCTTCCGGCTGGCCTACACCTTGAAGTCCGCACATTGATGCACCGCGCGCACCCGTTCCGTTCCCTTTGGCCCGCCTTGGCCGCAGCAGGCCTCTCGGCCGCCGCGCAGCCCCCGTGCGACAGCTTGCACACGGCAAGTTTCACCTGGCAGAACACCGGCAATTACAAC
Organism: Bacteroidota bacterium; assembly: GCA_018266475.1. Taxonomy (GTDB): domain Bacteria; phylum Bacteroidota; class Bacteroidia; order Flavobacteriales_F; family PHOS-HE28; genus PHOS-HE28. The sequence continues at coordinate 14,728 of JAFEAI010000224.1, read as the reverse complement.
GTGATGTTCACGGCCGAGGCACCGCCATCCGGCTCCGCGGTATGGAGCAACGATTGGGGATTTGCCGGGGAAAGCTTCCAACAAACGGCATGGGGGCCCCAGGTGCAATACACCTTTCCCGGGCCCGGCAGCTACCTGGCCTGCATGCTGGCCACGGTGCAGCACGACCAGCTCGGCGGTTGCCTTTCCGCTTCATGCGAGCTGATCACGGTACCGGTGGACCTCCTGTGCGCGGGGCTCACTGCCGCATTCACCATAGGCGTGCAGGGGGACAGCATCCTCTTCATCAACCAATCGCAAACGCCGCCCGGTGCCGCGGTAAACTGGGATTTCGGCGACGGCGCAAGCAGCATGAACCCCGCTCCGGCCCACATCTATGCCGGTTCCGGCCCCTTCCAGGCCTGCCTAACGGTGACCAGCGGGCCATGCGCGTCCACGGTGTGCAACTGGATCTACCTCGGCCCCTCACCCGTGGCGTGCGGCGTGCTGCTCCATCCCGCCATGCACATCGTGCAGCTGGACCGCGCCATCGCGGCCTTCGACCACAGCGTTACCTCGGGCATGGAACACGGGGTCCGCTGGGATTTCGGCGATGGTGCCACCGCCACCGGCAGCCCCGCCTTGCACATCTTTGAGGAAGGTGGAACGTATGACGTTTGCGCAACGGTGAAGCTCTGGGGGCCATTGGCTGCGGATACCTGCACGGACGTTACCTGCGGCACGGTACACCTCATGGTCTCCGCCGCCGTAAACGAGCGCGAAGCTGCCGGGCGGCTCCGCGCCTACCCTCTGCCGTTCAGCGAACGACTGAATGTGGCCGGTGCGCCTGCCGGGGCGCATTGGGAACTGCTCGACATGCTCGGGCGCAAGCTCCTGGAGGGAACCACGCCTGCCACCGGGTCCTTGTCCATTTCCGGCGAAACCCTTCCGGACGGCCCCTTCCTCTTGCGCCTCCTCACCGCATACAAGGTAAGTTCGTTGCGCGTGCTCAAGGCAGGCGGCCACTGAGGCCGGGGCCTGGCCGCTTGGCCGCCCGCCGGGCGGGCCATTCCGGGAATTGCCTTGCGGATTCGGCCCGGTGCGGCCCAACGCGGAAAGGGCCGCAGCTTTCGCCGCAGCCCCTTCTGTCCCCGTGGACGCGGCCTGCTATGCGGCCTCGGCCACTTCCGCCTTGGCCTCCTGCACCTGGAAGGCGGTCATCACCACTTCGGTGAAGTAGCGCTTCTTGCCGTCCTTGCCATCGTATTGGCCATGCACCAAGCGGCCCTCCACGGCCACGCGGCTGCCCTTGCGCAATTGCTCGGCGGCCTCCTGCGCCAGGCGCCCCCAGGCCACTACGGTATGCCACTGCGTGTCCTCCTTGAACTGGCCATCGCCCATGCCAAAGCGCTCATTGGTGGCTATGCTGAAGCGTGCCTTGCGCTTTCCGGCGCCGAATTCCCGCAATTCGGGGTCCATGCCCAGGTTGCCCAGCAGTTGTACGCGGTTGCGGATCAGTTTTTCGGTCGTTTCCATTTTTTCCGGTTTTTGGTTTGTGTTTGTGCCGTTGTTGTTGGCCGCTGCAAACGTGAGGTGCCGTGGAGCGGATATTCGGCCAGTAGGCGTTTACAGGCGTTCATAAGCGTTGGCAAGCGTTTGCGCAGCGGCTATCGGAACACCACCTTTACCCTACAGGTCAACCGGATCTTATCCAGGCACCTGGCGGCGCATTCCCCTTCCGGCTTGAACCACGGATGAATACGGCTTGAACCACGGATGGACACGGATGGACACGGATGAATACGGCTTGAACCACGGATGAATACGGATGGACACGGGTGGACACGGATGAATACGGATGAGGAAAAAGTGATTCACCCCGGCTTCAGGCAGGCCATCCGCGTTATTCTGCGGTTGGATACCGCGGCCATAGGGTGCGCCAGGTTCGATAGCCCCACCTTGCCCCATGTTCATGGGGCAGCCCACATCTATCTTAGCGGCCCGGCTTACCCCCACCTTCCCATGAGCGAACAGAAAAAGATCCTGGTGCCCACCGATTTCACCAAGGTGGCCGATTGCGCGATGAACCACGCTGCGGCCATGGCCGGGCGCATGGGCGCGGAGGTGAACATCCTGCACATTGTGGGGCGGCAGGCGGACCTGGAGGAGGCACGGATGAAGGTGAACCTGGAGGTGGAGCGCGCCAAGCGGTGGAACGACCGGATCAAGGTGAAGGCGCAGGTGCGGGTGGGGTCGGTGTACGATGAGATCGGCAATACGGCATCGGAGATCGGTGCCGAGCTGATCATCATGGGCACGCACGGCATGCGCGGCATGCAGTTCATCACGGGCAGCCGGGCGCTGCGGGTGATCACCAATGGGCAGGTGCCGTTCATCGTGGTGCAGGAGCGGAACATCCGCGAGAGCGGGTACGGGCGCATCGTGGTGCCCATGGACCTGCAGAAGGAGACACGGCAAAAAGTGGCCCTGGTGGCCGAGGTGGCCCAGTACTTCAACAGCAAGGTATACGTGATCACCCCGCACGAGAGCGATGAGTTCCTGCAGCGGCAACTGGAGAACAACATCCGCTTTGCGGAGCAGTACTTCGGGGAGCGCAATGTGGAGCTTCACACCACCATTGCCGATGCGGACAGCAGCAAGTTCGTGGAGGCGGTGATCAGCCACGCCATGGCGGTGGATGCGGACCTGATCACGATCATGAACCTGGCGCGCGGCAACATCTTCGGCGTGCTGGGGGTGCCGTACGAGCAGGAGATCATCACCAACGAGGCCATGATCCCGGTGATGTTGCTCAACCCCAGGGAATCGGCCGCCAGCGGTGGCTGGAGCTTCCAGTAGCGGGGAGGCGGCATCACACCTGTATGCCCAGGACCAGGATGTCATCCACCTGCTCCTGCGTTCCCTTCCACTCCAGGAAAGCCTGGTGCAATAGGGCCTTCTTCCGGTCGGGTGCTTCGGGGGTGATCCGCAGCAGCAGCTCGCGGAATTGGCGGTAGCGGAACTTTTTGCCCTTCGGCCCCCCGAACTGGTCGGCATAGCCATCTGAGAACACATACACGGCATCGCCGGGCTGCAATTGCAGGGTGTGGCCTTGGAAAGATCCCTCCTGCTGCGCAAATCCGCCCACGGGCATCTTGTTCGCCGCCACCTGCAGCAGTTCGGTGCCGCGCACCAGATACAGCGGGCAGTTAGCCCCGGCGAACTCCAGGAGCATTGTGGCGGGATGGTAGGTACACAGCGCCATGTCCATGCCGTCGCGCACATATTGGTCGCGGTCCTTGTGCAGGGTGTCGAAGGCAATGCGGTTCAACTGTTCCAGGGCATCGGCCGGGGTGGTCACCCCGCGCTCAAGCACCACCTGGTTCAGTGCATTGTGGCCCACCAGGCTCATGAAGGCCCCGGGCACGCCATGGCCGGTGCAGTCCACTGCGGCAAATACCATGCTTCCGGCCACCTCCTCCACCCAATAGAAATCACCGCTCACGATGTCCTTGGGGCGGTAGTACACGAAGCTGTTCGGCAGCAGTGTACGGATGCGTGCCTCCGGTGGCAGGATGGATTCCTGCAGGCGCTTGGCATAGCGGATACTGTCCGTGACATTCTTGTAAAGCTCCACCACTTTACGGCTCTGCCGCTCCACCTCGTCCTTCTGCCGCACCATTTCCTCGGTGCGTTCCCTCACCTTTTCCTCCAGGATGCGCTCGCGCTCCCCAAGCTCCTTCCGCATCATCAGCAGGGCATGTCCCAGCACATCCTCTTCGCTCAGCGGCTGGTATTCCGCTTGGAAGTTGCCCGCAGCCAATGCGTGCGAGAAATCGGTGGTCCGCTTTAGGCCGTCCACCAGTTGCCCCAGGGCCTTGGACATGTCGCCGATCTCATCATTTCCCACCTTGATCCACTTACGGGGGAACACACCCCTGCCGAGCTGCAGCAGGATGCCGCGCAGGCTGCTGACCGGCCTTACGATGCCGCGCACGATGATCACGGCGCCCACGGAACCCACCACCACCAGCGCCAGGCCCAAGTACAACACGATGAAGCGCAGCGAGTTGAAGCTGTGGATCATGCCCTCCCTCAGGTTTTCCCGCTTGCGGCCCTGCTGGTCCAGCAATTCATCCAGGTCTGCCAGCACTTTGTCCGTCTGGCGGTCCAGTGCGCCGCCCTCCTCGGCAATGTCACGGGCGTTGAAGTAGGCCACCGGGTTCTTGTAGCTCTCGAAGGAGGGCAGCATGTGCTTCACGCTGTCCTGCAGGGCAAAGAGCACGCTCATGTCCTGGAAGGCGCGGCCCATGGAGGCCACTTCGTCCCTGCCCCACCATGCCTGCAGCGTATCGATGCGGTCGATGAGGCCGGGCAGGTCGTGCGTGGAAAGCTTGGTCAAGGCTGTTTTTTCGGGTGCATCGGGGATGCTCTCCACCAAGGCCCAGTGCTTGGTGAGGGTGCGTGCGTTCACCACCAGGTTTCGCAGCCGCACCAAGGCGTCCACCGAGGGCCCGTACACGTTGTTGATCTGGGCATTGATCTCCCGGCTGCGCTCGATGGTGCTGTTGGTGAGCAGCACCACCACCAAGGCGAAAAAGATGAACAGGCCGAAGCCTATCCCGATGCGGCGCCCTATGGTCATCCGGATCCGCATGGCAGGCGGGCTATTGCCCCTTTTCCTTCTGCTCGTCGTGGTGGAGCTCCTCGTAGAGGTGGCGGTATCGGCGGCTCTGCTCCTCGTCCTGCAGGCTGTAGTGGATGCCCTCCAGGCCGAGGATGGTTTCCGGGCGGTCCGGTTTCATGCGGTGGGCCTTCAGCATGTAGGGCAGGGCCTTGGTGAAGAACTCGCGGCTGGCCTCCTGGATCTGCTGGATGCTGGGGATGTCATTGTCGGCGGAAATGCGCTGGATGTTGTACACGCCGCGGTTGTAGTACAGGGTGGCCAGGTTGTAGTTGGCGCCGTAGTTGTTGCTGTCCATCTGCAGCACCCGCTTGTAGGCATCCACTGCTTTGTCATACCAATTCAGCTGCTGGCGGTCGGCGGCGAAGCGCTTCACGTACACCGTGCCCAGGGCATTTTGGAATTCGATGTCGCGCGGGATGTTCACGGTGTCCGGGTTCATGCGGCGCAGGGCTTCGCCGTATTTGCCATAGAGGGCAATGGCCTGCGCGGGTTCCAGCTGGCCCAGGGCGTGCGCGGCGTCGTTGTAGATGGTCTTGGCCAGGAACCAATAGGCGGGGACGCTGCTCGCGGTGTATTGGCCCACCTTGTCCTTTGTGATCGCGGTGTACAGACTGGCCAGGGCCTCGTCGCGCAGGATGCCGGCCTGCTTGCCTTCGGCCTGTTTGTAGAGGTCCTTGTAGACGAAGCCGCGGAGCACCCACATCTCCGCGGAAGATTCCAGCGCGGGGTCCTTCACCGCTTCGTCCGCCAGGGTTTGTGCGGTTTTCAGGTCGCCATCGCGGTAGGCCTTGTTCACGCGGGCCAACAGGTCGCCCTGGGCCATGGCCGGCCATGCTGAAAGCAGCGTGCAAACGACGATGGAGAGGATGTGCTTCATGGTCATTCCACTACTTTATCGGCAAGTTGGCGCAGGGTAAGCCCCACATCGATCCGTTGCTTGCCTGCATTGGCCATGCTGATCTCGTACTTCAGGGTGCTGCGCGCGGGGATGAAGTTCACCACCGCGCCGTGGTTGAGGGCGTCGGGAAAATCGGAGACCAGGAGGGTGGAACGCGCGTTGGCCTGCTTGAGGATCCCCGGGAGCAGGTCGCGGTTGGCCGCCGGCACGAAAAGGATGTGGCAACGGTCCACTTCGGCCACTTCGGGCAGCTTGCGCACCTCAATGGGCTGCTTGCCGATGGACCGGTTGGCGTATTTGTTCACCAGCTCCTGGTAGAGGTTTGCGCTCCCCATCACCCCGATGATGAAGGGGCCTCGGCCCATCGCGGGGTCGCGCCATTGCACCAGTTTGGCGATATTGTACAGGTAGCTTGCTTCAATGATGGCGGTGGTGTCCTTGTCCGGCTCCCGCTGCATGGCTCCGCCGGACAGCATGCCGACCACGGCGAGCATAAGGGCCATGGCCGCAGCGGGAATGGTGCGGCGCACCCACGCGCTCACGGCGGTCCGGCCCTTGGGGCGAGGTGCGCACTGCTTCATCCTTGGGATCGCCAAAGTAGAGCGGCCATTCACTACGGGAATCCCCTTATTGCCCGACTATGCACACGGCCTTGTGCATGACCGTGCATTGAACCCCGCCCTGCTGCGTTACCGTTGGTCAGAACGCCGCGCCCTGTGGCTCTTTCCGCCCCAGCAGGTCGCGGTCAAAGAGGTACAATCCCGCCTTGTCGTTGCCGATCAGATCGAGCTTGTCAAGCAAGTTCCGCGCCAGCCGTTCCTCCTCGATCTGTTCGGCCACGTACCACTGCATGAAATTGTGGGTGGTATAGTCCTTCTCCTTGAGGCAGAGGTCCACGATGGCATTGATGTCCGCGCTCACGGCGATTTCCTGCCGCAGGATGTTTTGAAAGGCATCTAGGATGCCCTTCATCTCCTTGGGCGGCTTGGGCAGCGCAGGCACCTCGGCATGGCCGCCGCGCTCGTTGATGTAGCGCATCAGCTTGAGGGTGTGCATGCGCTCCTCGTCGCTGTGCTTGTACAGGAAGGCGGCCACGCCCTCCAGGCCCTGCACTTCGGCCCAGGAGGCCATGGCCAAATAGGTCTGGCTGCTCATGGCTTCCTTGGCCACCTGGTCGTTGAGGGCTTTTTCCACTTTCTTGGATACCATGGTCACGTGGTGGTTTTATGTTGCGGGTGAAGGTATGCCGCCCGGGTCATTTTTTGTTGAACGTGTTCATCGCCTGTTCGATCCCCAGCATGCCGAACTGCACCACGGCCTTGCCCGCCTGTTCGATCCGCTCATCCAGGGTCTCGCGTTCCTCCTTGGTCCACTCGCCCAGCACGTAGTTCACCTGTCCGCCGCGGGCAAAGGTGCTGCCAATGCCGAACCGCAACCGGGGATAGGCCTCGGTGCCGATGAGCTCGATGATGTTGGAGAGGCCGTTGTGCCCTCCGGCCCCGCCTGATGCGCGCAGCCGCACCTTACCGAAAGGCAGGGCCAGGTCATCGGTCACCACCAGCAATTGCGCGGGTTCCAGGTCCTCCTGGTCCAGCCAGTAGCGCACGGCCTTCCCGCTGAGGTTCATGAAGGTTTGCGGTTTTATGAGGATGAACGTGCGGCCCTTGTGGCGGAAGCGGGCGGTGTCGGCATAGCGGCCCGGCGTGAAGACGGAATCAAAGGTGGCGGCCAGGGCGTCCAGCACCAGGAAGCCGATGTTGTGCCTGGTATTGGCGTATTCGGGTCCCGGGTTTCCCAGTCCGGCGATCAGGTATTTCATGTGGCGTACGGTGGCGGCGGGGTGGCTGGGGGCGCAAAAATACAGGCCCCGCGAAGTGCGGGGCCTGTTCGGGAGGATGCTCGACCCGTGCGCAACAGGGGTTGCGCCGAGATCACTTCTTGGCCGGTTCGGCCTTCTTGTCGGCGGCGGCCGCAGGGGCGGCGGCAGCGGGGGTGGCGGCGGCAGCGGCGGCGACCGGGGCTTCCGCGGCCTTCTTCACGGCCTTCACGCTCACCACCACGTCCTCGGGCTTGTCCAGCAGGGTAACGCCGGGCAGCTTGATGTCGCGCACATGGATGCTGTCTCCCAGCTCCATGGCGGTCACGTCCAGCTCGATCACTTCGGGCAGAGCGTCGGTGAGGCCCTTCACGCGCAGCTTGCGCATGGGCTGGTTCAGCTTTCCGCCCTTGCGCACCCCTGCGCTTTGGCCCTTCAGGCGCACGGTCATGCTCACCCGTGCGTCCTTTCCTTCGGCAGCCTCCAGGAAATCGGCGTGGATCACCGCGTCGGTAACGGGCTGGAACTGCTTGGCCTTGAGCACGGCGGTGCGTTTCTCCCCGTCGATGTTCAGGTCCACGCGGTGGGCCAGCGGGGAATGGACGATCTTGTCCAGTGCGCGCTCCTCCACGCTGAAGTGGATGACGTCCTTGCCTCCGTAGAGCACGCAGGGAACGAGCTTGTTGCGGCGGAGCTGCTGTGCGCCGGTGGTTCCGGTGGACCCGCGCTTGGTGCCGATGATCTCGACGTTCTTCATTTGGCCTCGATGTGTTATGCGATGATGAAGTGGCTGCTGATGCTTTCGTGGTGCCGCACGCGCTGGATGACGTCGGCGAACAACCGTGCCACGGACAGTTGCTTGATCTTGGGCGCCGCCTGGAGCTTTTCCGGGGGCGCGGGAATGGTGTCTGTAACGATCAGCTCCAGCAGGCTGCTGTCCTGGATGCGCTGGCAGGCATCGCCGCTGAGCACGGCGTGGGTACACATGGCGCGCACGCTCTTTGCGCCCTGCTCCATCATCATGCCTGCAGCCTTGGTGAGGGTGCCGGCCGTGTCCACCATATCATCCACCAGGATGACGTTCTTGCCGGCCACGTCGCCGATCACGGTCATGCTCTCCACCTTGTTGGCCACCTTGCGCTGCTTGTAGCAGATGGCCATGTCCACACCGAGGTGTTTGGCGTAGGCGTTGGCGCGCTTGGTGCCGCCGGTATCGGGGGCGGCCATCACCAGGTCCGGCAGGTGCATGGCCTGGATGTGCGGCAGGAAGATGCTGCTGGCGAACAGATGGTCCACGGGCACCTCAAAGAAGCCTTGGATCTGGTCGGCGTGCAGGTCCATGGTCATGATGCGGTCCACGCCGGCGGCGGTGAGCATGTTGGCCACCAGCTTGGCGCCGATGCTCACGCGGGGCTTGTCCTTGCGGTCCTGCCGGGCGAATCCGAAGTAGGGGATCACGGCCACAATTCGCTTTGCGCTGGCGCGCCGCGCGGCATCCACCATCAGCAGCAGCTCAAAGAGGTTGTCGCTGGGGGGCATGGTGCTTTGCACGATGAAGACCACGCTTCCGCGCACGGTTTCCTCAAAGCTGGGCTGGAACTCCCCGTCACTGAACCGGCTTACCGCCACCTGCCCGAGCTGCTGCCCGCCGGCCAAGGCGATGCGCTCAGCCAGTTCGTGGGTGGCGGTGCCTCCGAAGATCTTGGCGCTGTCCAGTGGTCCGTGGTCCATGGTTCCCGGGGTTGAAGTCCCCAAAAGGGGCGCAAATGTAATGACAACCGGCCAGTTATCAACGATCGTGGATGGCAAATTGCCGGTCCGGCGGTTCCCTTTTCGTGCAAATGGCCCGCAATTCTTTCCACCTTCGCGGCCAATGAGCAGGAAAAAAGGCATCCGCCAAACAGCCCCCTTGGACCAACAGGCGGTCCTTGAGCTGCTCCGCAGTGCGGGAAGCAAGGGCATTACCGCCCAGCAATTGCTGCTGAAGCTGGGGCTGGACAGGCGTGAACGGGGGGCGGTGCAGGCGGTGCTTGCCGGGTTGCTCGCCAAGGGCGCGGCGGCCACGGCGCCGCGCGGACGCTTCACCGCCGCCGGGGACGGCCCCGCGGGCGGCGGGCGCACCAAGGCGGGCGGCACCGCGGCCGTGCTGGACCTTATTTCCAGCGGGGCGGGCTATGCACGCATGGAGAGCGGCGGCGATGACGTGTACATCCCCGCGCATGCCCTGGGCACCGCACTGCACGGCGACCGGGTGCTGGTGCAGCAGCGGGGCGGCGGGCGCGGCAGGCCCGAGGGCAAGGTGGTGCAGGTGCTGGAGCGCCGCCGCACCCGCTTCGTGGGCAAGGTGGAACAGCAGGGTGCCATGCTGGTGCTGCGGGCGGACGACACCAAGATGAACCGCCCCATGCTGATCCCGGACGGGGATTCCATGGGCGCCAAGCCGGGTGAAAAGGTGGTGGTGGAAATGGCCCCGTGGACGGATCCGCGCGTGATGCCCCGCGCCACCGTGGTGCATGTACTGGGCAAGGCTGGCGAGCACGAGGTGGAGATGCACGCCATCCTGGCCGAGTTCGACCTGCCCGCGGAGTTTCCCAAGGCGGTGGAAGAGGCGGCCGGGGCCATCCCCGAAGGGAGCACCAAGGCGGAACTGGCCCGGCGGCGTGACCTGCGGCCGGTGGTCACGCTCACCATCGACCCGGCGGACGCCAAGGACCTGGATGATGCCCTCAGCCTGCGCAAACTGGAGAACGGCAACTGGGAAGTGGGCATCCACATCGCCGATGTAAGCCACTATGTGCAGCCGGGCGGCATTGTGGACAAGGAGGCTGCGGCACGCGCCACCAGCGTGTACCTGGTGGACCGCACCGTGCCCATGCTGCCCGAGCGGCTGAGCAACAACCTGTGCTCGCTCAATCCGGACACGGACAAGCTCACCTTCAGCGCCATCTTTGAACTGGACGGGCAGGCGCGCCTGCACGGTGAGTGGTTCGGCCGCACGGTGATCCGCAGCAACCGCCGCTTCGCCTACCACGAAGCACAGGCCCTCATCGACGGAGGCGATGGCGCGTACAAGGCCGAGGTGCTCACCCTGCATGCGCTTTCGGCCATCTTGCGCAAGGACCGCATGGAGCATGGCGCGCTGGACGTGGGCGGCAACGAGGTGAAGTTCCGCCTGGACGAGCAGGGCCGCCCCGTGGAAGTGTATGAAAAAGTGATGGGGCCGGCCAACTGGCTCATCGAGGAATTCATGCTGCTGGCCAACAAGCGCGTGGCCTCCTGGGTAAGCAACCGCAAGGGTGGCGCACCCCCCTTTGTATACCGCATACACGACCTGCCGGACCCGGAGAAGATCCAGCAATTGCGCACCCTGGCCAAGAGCTTCGGGCACAACCTGAAGACCGACGGCAGGCCCGAGGACCTGCCCAAGGCGATCAACCGCCTGATGCAGGAGATCAAGGGCACCGAAGAGGAAAATGTCCTGCGGCAGGTCACCATACGCGCCATGAGCAAGGCGATCTACAGCACGGACAACATCGGCCACTACGGATTGGCCTTCGATGACTACACGCACTTCACCAGCCCCATCCGCCGCTACCCCGACCTGCTGGTACACCGCGCCCTGGCCCACTACCTGGCCGGTGGCAAGGCCCTGAACAAACAGGCGTTGGAAGTGAGCTGCGTACACAGTTCACAAATGGAAAAGCGCGCAGCGGATGCCGAGCGCGCCAGCATCCGCTACAAGCAGGCGGAGTATATGCTGGCCCGCGTGGGCCGCACCTTCGGCGGCATGGTGAGCGGACTTACGGCCTGGGGCATGTACGTGGAACTGGCCGGGAACAAGTGCGAGGGCATGATCCCCTTGCAGGAGCTGCCGGGCGACCACTACCGCTTCGAGCAGGACAGCTATTCCGTAACGGGCCAGCGCACCGGCCGCCGGTTCCGCTTGGGCGATGAACTGGAGGTGGTGGTGCGCAGCGTGGACATGGAAAAGCGCACGGTGGAATTTTCGCTGGTGGATGAAGTGGCCCCCCCCGCACAGCCCACGAAGCACGGCCGCGGACAGTGGGATGAGACCCGCCCCTACCCCGCCTCCGAGGGCCGCGGCCACCGCAAGGGTTTCCGCAGCCCCAAGGGCACCGGATCAAAAAAGGCCAGGAAGGAAAAGGGCGGAAAAGGCAAAAAAGGACGGTAGTGCAGGGCCTCGCAGGGCCTGGGGCAAGGGATGTGCATGGCCGGATCGCAGTACCTGTCCCGCCATAGCGGGATCCGCGCCAGCAATTCATGGAACATCCGCGCGAACGGGGGCATTCCTTCAGAACTACGGCCCGAACTTCTTGCTGGGCTTGCGGCTGGTGTGCCGCAGCTGGACAACGTAGATGCGATTGCCCTTGACCCGGTAGACCACCCGGTATTTCAACCGGTGCAGCATCGCATGCCGGTACTCGCCTTTGCGGATCGAATAGCGGTAAGGGTTGTCCTTGATCTCCAAGTAGCACGCCGACAACGCTTCAAGGAAGCGGGCGCCGCCCCCCTTCTTCTCCTGCTCGCGGTACGCATAGACCTTCGATGCCTCGGCCGTGACACTGGGCTTGACCACCAAGGTGTACTTCATCCCTTGTGGCCTGCACGGATCAAACGCATTGACTCTTCCTCCGTGTGGAACTTCACTTCGCCACGTTCATGCTTGGCAATGGCCTCATCGAACTCTGCGTATTCCTCATCCGTGATGTCCTCGTCCTCTTCGGCCACGACTTCCTTCTTGAAGAAGTTGGCCACCTTCCGCAAGGTCTTGTCGTCCACGATGGACATCAGTTGCTGCATCAGTTCCAGCTTGATCGCTGCGCTATCCATGGTGCTTCCTGTTGGTCCGGTAAAGTTAGGGCTGGCTCAGCCGATCGGATGGAACCTTTCCGCGTTTTCGGCCAAGCCTTCCAGGTTGTTGACCGGGTACGCCTCCCTCCCGGCGTCCCGCCTGCTGCCGAGTGCTCTCTTTCACCTTGGCCTCCGGCCGCTTCATCGCTCATCGTAAAACATCTTCAACCGGCCCTCAGCATGGGCACTGCTGTGGGCGTAATACTCCGGCAAGGTAACAAGGACCTCAACAATCGGCGAAGTGTGAAGGTAGCGGGAGCCCGCCTGAGGCGGATGCAGTGTAGGGCATCCCGCTGCCAAGCGGGGCATCCAGGTCACGGATCGCAGTACCTGTCCCGCCTTAGCGGGATCCGCGCCAACATCTCATGGCACATCCCCGCTAACGGGGCACGCGCTAGTTGCAATTACGTGCTCGCGTTAGTTGGGGCCTGGTTCTGGCTCCCACCAGTCGCCCGGCCCCTGTGCTCAGGAACGCACTTTACCGTTGGGTCGGAAGACTGGCGGGAGCGGGGGGCTCGCACCAGTCTTGCGCATTACAGGTCACCGCAAGGAACTACACCAGCTGTATAATCTATCTCGCTAATGCGCGGATTATCAATGCTATATTTAATCACTATACATTCTCCATTCTTTACCTTCAACCCGTTTGGATAATAAGTAGATATGTACTCATTTCCATCAATTGAATACCTGCACACTAAGTATACCGATGTAATATGAGAACCAGATATATTAGTATGATTTACTACTGTTGCACATACCTTGCCATACGATTCCAGTATTTTACTTCGCCTTAATTCGCTGTATATAATGAAGCAACCAAAAATAAATAATATAATAATCAATCCAATCTTATAGTCTCTTGTTGCAACATACCCATTGCCCTGTTTCTTTCCCATTGCTTCAGTGCATCCTAATACGATGCTCCTTCCCGGCGTCCCGCCTGCTGCGGGATGCCCTCTTTCCCCTTGGCCTCCGGCCGCTTCATCGCTCATCGTAAAACATCTTCAACCGGCCCTCCGCATGGGCACTGCTGTGGGCGCAATGCTCCGGCAAGGTAACAAGGATCTCAACAATGGGCGGAGTGTGAAGGTAGCGGGAGCCCGCTGGGGGCGGGTGCAGTGCAGGGTATCCCGCTGCCAAGCGGGGGATCCATGTCACGGATCGCAGTACCTGTCCCGCCTTGGCGGGATCCGCGCCAACAATTCATGGAAGATCCGCGCGAACGGGGGCGGGCGGCCTCAGCTGCCCGCAACAACAACGCGGCCCGCATACGGGTCGCGCACATGCTTCAACTCTTGTCCTTTCCTTTCTTGAACCCGATGGGGGGCCGCTTCTTGGCCACTTGCGCCAGCAACCGCCGGTTCTCCTCCTCCTTCTGCATCCGCTTCAGTATGTTGAAGATCGTTTTGATGTCACGGCTGTGATGGCTCACCGTGCCGCTCAGTTTTTCCAAGGCCAAGAGGATGTCCTTGTGCCCTACCAGCAGCTCGCGCATCTTGGCGAACACGCGGATCACCTGGATGTTGACGGCGATTGCCGCCGCGCTGTTCAACACGCTGGAGAGCATCAGCACACCGTGTTCTGTGAAGCAGAACGGCGCATAGCGCAAGCCCTTCCGGTCTCCCGGATTGGAGGTCACAGTTTGTGACCTCCATTGCTCGAACTCCTCCTTGCTCATCTCGAACATGAAGTCCTCCGGGAAGCGCTCCGTGTTGCGCCGGACTGCCTGTTTGAGCGCCTTGGTCTCCACGCCGTAGAGCTCGGCCAGGTCACGGTCCAGCATCACTTTATGGCCGCGAACCGTATGGATCTTGCTCATGACCATATCATCACTGACCGCCGGGATGTTCTTCTTGCTCATGGGGCGAACTTGGTTTGTTGGCTTGTTCAAGATCACAGTCTGTGACCTTGAACATTCAGCCGATCGGATGGAACCTTTCCACGTCCTCCGCCAAGCCTTCCAGGTCGTTGATCAAGTAGGCCTCGGTGCTGCTCACGTACCGGTGTCCCGCCCGGTGCTGCGCCTAGCGCAGGTTCAGCGTCTTGATCCAGTGCGTGATCACGCCGGCCCATGCCAAGTTCACGTTGTGGAACCGCGGGCCGTTCCGTCACCTTCAGGCTCTTGGGGCCGGTGTTGGTGTGGCGGTACATGGCCATCCCTTCTATTGCGCACAGCATGTTCCTCCTTGGCATGCGCCGTGAAGGTAGCTCTTGTATTGGCTCATCCTTCAAGGCATGGCTGCAGCGAAATTCAGAAGGGTTTTTTCAAGGGGGGGGCGCGGGGGGGGGGCGGGCACGTGCGTGGACGCACGCGCCGGTGGGAGGTGTTCACTCATGGAATGACGAAAGTGGCTATTTCGGCCATACCGTGCCACCCGTTTCGGAGCATACCGTGCCACTTTCCAAGGGCAATTTTAGGGGTTCGGGATCAATGTGACAAGGTTTGGTTCTTTCGTAGGGAGTCCCCCGTGAT
>JAFEAI010000223.1 GCA_018266475.1 Bacteroidota bacterium | reverse complement strand
GGGTGCAGCCCCCAGCACAGCTCTTCCGGTAAAACAACCTTGGCCCATGCCGGTACCCTGGCCGACAGCGCCATGGTGGTGAGCGCACATCCGCTGGCCACCGCGGTGGGCGTGCAGGTGCTGCGCGAGGGAGGCAACGCGGCGGATGCCGCCGTGGCCGTGCATTGGGCGTTGGCCGTGGTGGCGCCCTGGGCGGGAAACATCGGCGGGGGCGGCTTCCTGGTGGTGCGCACCGCGGACGGCCGCACCGCTTCGCTGGACTTCCGCGAGACCGCGCCCGCCGCAGCCACGCGAAACATGTACCTGGACGCCCGGGGGAATGTGGCGCCCCGCCGCAGCGAATACGGCCACCTGGCCGCCGGCGTGCCCGGCAGCGTGGCCGGGCTCTTCGCCCTGCACGACAGCCTCGGGCGCCTGCCCATGGCGCGCCTGATCCAGCCCGCCATCGACCTGGCGGCGCGCGGCTGCGTGCTCACCCCGCACGAGACCCGCGAGCTGAACGCGGCACTGCCCCTTTTCCGCCGCCACTGCACCCGCCCGAACGCCTTTACATCCCGCCAAGCCTGGGCTGCGGGCGACACGCTGCGGCAGCCCGAGCTGGCCGCCACGCTGGAGCGGATCCGTGACCGCGGCCCTCAGGAGTTCGCCACCGGCCGCACCGCACTCCTGCTGGAGGAGGAAATGCGGCGCGGCAACGGCCTGGTCACGCAGGCCGACCTGGCCGCCTACCGGCCCGTGTGGCGGCCCGCGCTGGAGGGGCGCTTCCGCGACCTGGGGATCATCACCATGGGGCCGCCATCCAGCGGCGGCATCCTGCTGCTGCAGATGCTGCGCGGCATGGAAACCGCTGACACCGCCATCTGGCACGGGCCGCGCGCCGCCTTGGTACACCGCATGATCGAGGTGGAGCGCCGCGCCTTCGCCGACCGGGCCGACTGGCTGGGCGATCCCGGCTTTGTGCAGGTACCGCTGAAGGGCCTGCTGGACACCGCCTACATCGATGCGCGCATGGCCGGGATCGATCCCCGCCGGGCCACGCCCAGCAGCCTGGTGAAGGCGGGCAGCCCTGTGCGCGAACCCGTACACACCACACATTTCTCCATTGTGGACGCAGAGGGCAACGCCATCTCCTGCACCACCACGCTCAACGGCTCCTACGGCTCGGCCGTGGTGGTGGGCGGCGCCGGCTTCGTGCTCAACAACGAGATGGACGATTTCTGCGCCGCACCAGGCGTGCCCAACGCCTATGGCCTCATCGGCGGCGAGGCCAACGGCATCACCCCCGGCAAGCGGATGCTCTCCTCCATGGCGCCCACCCTCATCACCCGCCGGGGCCGCCTGCTCATGGTGGTGGGGTCGCCCGGCGGCGCCACCATCCCCACCACGGTTTTCCAGGTGATCCTCGACGTGGTGCAGCACCGCGCAACCATGCAGGAGGCCGTGGCCCTGCCCCGCTTCCACCACCAATGGCTGCCGGACACCGTGCGCATGGAGGCCGGTGCCTTTTCGCCCGCGGACAGCCTCGCGCTGGTGCGCATGGGCCACGCCTTCAAGCTAAAGCACGCCATCGGCCGGGCGGATGCGGTGCTGGTGCGCGGCGATGGCAAGTTGGAGGGTGGTGCGGACCCGCGCGGAGATGACAACGCCGGAGGTTATTGAT
>JAFEAI010000222.1 GCA_018266475.1 Bacteroidota bacterium | reverse complement strand
GGTCTAACGCGCCCTGCGGGCGCGGCTTCCAATGGAATTCAAACCACGGATGGACACGGATGAACACGGATCCCGGACCCACCTACCAAGCAAAACAACATTCCCTATCCGTGTTCATCCGTGTGAATCCGTGGTTCAAGGCAGTGTGTGAATGCGCCGCCAGGCGCATGGATAAGGCCCGATAGCCCTGCATTCGGACTGACCTGAATGCCACATTGGTATAACTTGCGGGTCCTCATCCCCTCAACGCATGAACCTGGGCAGCACATTTTGGGAAGGTCGCTATCTGGACAAAGAAACGGGCTGGGACATCGGCTCGGTGAGCACTCCGCTCAAGGCCTACTTCGACCAATTGACAGACCGGGAGCATGCCGTGCTGATCCCCGGGGGAGGGCGCAGCTATGAGGCCGAATACCTGCACCGCCGCGGCTTTGCCAACGTGCATGTGGTGGACCTCACCGGCGCGCCCTTTGCCGACCTGCTGCTCAGGTGCCCTGATTTTCCGCGGAACCATTTGCACGTGGGCGATTTCTTCACCCATGCGGGCCGCTACGACCTGATCGTGGAGCAGACGTTCTTCTGCGCGCTGGATCCCTCCTTGCGGCCCCGCTATGTGCGGCGGATGCATGAACTGTTGGCCCCGGGCGGCAAGCTGGTGGGCGTGCTCTTCGATGATCCCCTGTTCGCCGACCATCCGCCGTTCGGCGGCAATGCGGAGGAATACCGCAAGCTGTTCAGCCCCGTGTTCCCGCAGGCGGCCTTTGCACCGTGCTACAACTCCATCAAGCCGCGGGCTGGGCGGGAATTGTGGATGAAGGCGCCGAAGGAAGCATAACGCGGAACCGCTGCCGACTACCGCAAGGAGTTGATGTCGATCACGAAGCGGTAGCGCACATCGCTGCGCAACATGCGGTCATAGGCCTCGTTGATCCGCTGCGCGGGTATCGTCTCAATGTCCGCCAGTACACCGTGCGCGGCGCAGAAATCCAGCATCTCCTGGGTTTCGCGGATGCCCCCGATCAGCGAACCCGCAAGCTGGCGGCGCTGGTGGATGAGCGGCCCTGCGCTGAGGGGGGCGGCATCCGGCAGGCCGATCAGCACCATGGTGCCGCCCCGGCGCAGCAGGCCGAGGTAGGCGTTGTAGTCGTGCGCTGCCGAGATGGTGTCCAGGACCAGGTGGAAGCGTTTGGCGTTTTCCTTGAAGGCGGATGCCTCGCGGGTGAGCAGGAAATCATCGGCGCCGAGCTGCCGTGCATCCGCCCGCTTGGCCTCGGAATGGCTGATCATGGTAACGTGCGCCCCCATGGCCTTGGCGATCTTTACGGCCACATGGCCCAGGCCCCCTAAGCCCACGATGCCCACGGCGCATCCCGCTCCCGCCCCGAAGCGGCGCAGCGGCGAATAGGTGGTGATGCCCGCGCACAGCAGCGGCGCGGTGCGGTCCAGCGGCATGCCCGCAGGGATGCGCAGCACGAAATCCTCGTGTACCACGATGCGGGTGGAATAGCCGCCCCGCGTCAGCGTGCCGTCGCCGTACTTGTCGTACGCATTGTAGGTGGCCGTCATGCCGCGTTCGCAGTACTGCTCCTCGTGGTCCTTGCAGGCGCTGCACGTGTGGCAGCTGTTCACCATGCAGCCCACGCCCACGGCATCACCGGCGCGCCAGCGCTGCACCGCGCCGCCCGCGGCCGCCACGTGCCCGGCGATCTCGTGCCCGGGCACGATGGGGAAGCGCGTACCGCCCCATTCATCGCGCACCGCATGCACGTCCGAGTGGCAAATGCCGCAGTAGGCAATGTCGATCACCACATCATGCGGACCGGGATCGCGGCGTTCAAAGGAAAAGGGGGCAAGCGGCGAGGTGGCGTTCTGTGCGGCGTAGGCGTTCACGGTTGTCATGGCGGTACAAAGTTCGCCCTTGCCCCAGCGCATTTCCCCAGGGCCGGGAAAGAATTGTAACCGGGGCCAATTGATCGATCAAGGATGCGGCATGCTCACCCTCGCACCCTCTCACCCTCTCACCCTCGCACCCTTTCCATGAGCAAGTTCTTCGGCCCGGGCCAAGCAGCAGTTACGGGCAATCTACCTTTGCCGGTGAAACACGGGCAGATGGGCGAAACGAAGCGCAACCTGATAAGCAAGGCCTTTGCGGACCTGCTGAACGACGATGATGCCAAGGCGCTTGAGGCGCTGGCGGTGATCCATGAGCAGGGCGACGCCACGGCCATCCTGCCCCTGCTGCAGGCACTGGCCGCCACGGACGACCCCTTGCGCCAACGCCGCATCACGGCCCTGCTGTACGAGGTGAAAGTGAAGGATGCCCCGGCGGAACTGGCCAAGGCACTGGACATGCCCGAGCTGCTGGACGTGCGCAATACGGCCATCGCCGCATTCTGGAACGCCGGGCTGGATGCAGGACCCTACACGGAACGCCTGCTGCAGATCGCCGTGGAAGGTGAAGCCGATGAAACCTTTGAGGTGCTTACCGTGGTGGAGAACCAGGAACTGCTGCCGGAAAAGGCGGCACGCAAGGGCCTGGCCCGCGTGGAGAAGGCTGCGGCAGCCGAGAAGGACGCCTACAAGCGGACCCTGCTGGACAACCTTGCCGCAGTGCTGAAGGAACGGCTGGGCATGGTCTGATCCGGCCCAACGGCATGGACCCCACCGTAAAAAGCATGACGCCCAAGCAGCGCGAACGCTGGGCGTGGGGCTATGTGGCCGTGCTTGCCATCGCCGCACTGGCGTGGGGCGTCAAGGTGTACCTGCTGCCGACGCTACCGGATCGGCGGGCAGCGATCGGGAAGGACGTGCTAAGCCGCCTGCAAAACGGCGATATCATCTTCCAGCCATCCACCTCGGGACAAAGCCGCGCCATCCAACTGGCCACCGGCTCGCGGTACAGCCATTGCGGGATCCTGTTCCAAACCGATACCGGAAGCTGGTACGTGGTGGAAGCCGTGCAACCGGTGAAGCGCACGCCCCTTGTGCAATGGGTGGCCCGCGGCCAGGACGGCCGGTTCGCCGTGAAGCGCATGGGCACCGGCCTTACGGAGGAGCAGCAGGCGGCATTGCGCAAAGCGGTTGGCCAATACATCGGAAAAGACTACGACCCCTATTTCGGTTGGGGGGATGACCGCATCTACTGTTCGGAACTGGTGTGGAAGGCCTATCAGCAGGCCACGGGCAGGGAGGTGGGCACCCCGCAGGCCCTGGGGCGCTTCCACCTGGATGGACCCTTGGTGGCGGAAAAGCTCAAGGAACGTTATGGGGAGCACATCCCCTTGGAAGAACCGGTGATCTCGCCCGCCGCTATTTTTGAAAGCCCCCTGCTTACCCCCGTCATTTCCCGATGAACAACAGCCACCAGGAACAGCACTTCACATCCTCCGACCTGATCAAGGACATTGTGATCGGCATGGCGGACGGGCTAACGGTGCCCTTCGCGCTGGCGGCGGGCCTCAGCGGCGCGGTCACCAGCAACGGCATCATCATTACCGCAGGCATTGCCGAAGTGGTGGCGGGCTCCATTGCCATGGGGCTGGGCGGCTACCTGGCCGGGCGCACCGACGTGGAGCACTTCGAATCGGAAAAGCGGCGCGAGGAGGCCGAGGTGGAGCGGATGCCCGAGCGGGAAAAGCAGGAGATCCGCGACATCCTTGCCGAATACGGCATCAGCAAGCGGCTGCAGGACGATGTGACAGAGGAGCTGAGCCGGGACAAGCACCGCTGGGTGGATTTCATGATGAAGTTTGAACTGGGCATGGAAAAGCCCGATTCCCAGCGCGCGCGCAAAAGCGCCTTCAACATAGGGGCCTCCTACGTGGTGGGCGGCATGGTGCCCCTCAGCGCCTACTTCTTCACCGACACGCCCCACCGCGGCCTGCTCTTCTCCTCCATCATCACCGTGAGCTTCCTGTTCATCTTCGGCTATGTGAAGACCAGGCTCACCGGCGACAGGCCCTGGCTGGGCGCCGTGAAAACCACGTTGATCGGCGTGCTGGCCGCAACCGCCGCCTTTTTGATCGCCCGGTGGGTGGCGTAGGAAATGGCACTATGGGAAACCGAGCCCGGCAGGCGGGTAGTGTTGAAAACGGGATCCAGGTTTTGGGAAAATGAACCTTCCGGGGCCTCGGACTTGGACCGGGCTGTGCTGTGCGATGAATGTGTGGAAGGGATGGCCATTCTTCGCCAAAATTTCAGTCCTGTCGAAAAAACCCTGACCCTCAACCGCCCGGATGCGATAAAGCTCCTGGTGCAGGTCCGCCGCGCACCGGTGAAGGACCAGCTGGACGTGTTGCAGTGGCTGCTCACCAAATTCCCGAACCACCGGCCTTCGTGAACCGGACGAGCGGATTCCTTGCAGCGCGGGATCCTTGCGTGCGGTGCATCACCACCAGTGGCAAAGCCCCGGTTCCGGGCCCATGGGCGGGCGCCGAATAAGGTCACGGCGGAAGGAAGCCGGGGTCTTGGGTGAACTGCGGCATTGAAAGCACCTCATACCTCCCACGGCTTTCCCGTGCGGAACACGGTACCCTTGAACAGGGCCGCCACCTCCCCTTTCCCATTGCGCACGGCCACCTGGTACACGGCCACCCGGTTGCCCCGGCTCAGCTCCTCCGCCGTTGCGGTAAGCACATCGCCCGCAAGCACCGGCTTTACGTGCGAAATGGAGGTCTCGATGGAAACCGCATGGATGCCGTGCGAGTTGGAGGCAAAGGCCAGGGCGCTGTCCGCCACGCAATAGGCAATGCCGCCGTGGGTGATGCGGAACCCATTGTTCATCTCCGGCCTCACCACCATGCGCAGGGTGCAGGCCCCGGGCAGCACCTCCAGCACCTGGATGCCCAGCCATTGGCTGAAGGCATCCTCCCCCATCATGCGCGCCACCACCCGCCGGGCCAGTTCATCCGCTTCCATGCCCGCGAAAATAGCGGGCCTGCCGGGACAAGAGCGCCGCTAACGACCTTTGGCCCCATGAAGGACGCATACATCATCGACGGTATCCGCAGCGCCATCGGCACCTTGGGCGGGGGGCTTTCCCCCGTGCGGGCGGACGACCTGGCCGCCCACGTGATCCGCGCCCTTGCCGCGCGCCACCCCGGCCTGGACCCCGCCGCCGTGGACGATGTGATCATGGGCTGCGCCGGGCAGGCCGGCGAGGACAACCGCAACGTGGCGCGCATGGCACTGCTGCTGGCGGGCCTGCCGCCAAGCGTACCGGGGGAAACGGTGAACCGCCTGTGCGCCTCCGGCATGAGCGCGGTGGTGCAGGCCGGGCGGGCCATTGCCGCAGGCCACGGCGACCTGTTCATCGCCGGCGGCGTGGAGCACATGACGCGCAGCCCCTGGGTGCTCAGCAAGGCCAGCACGCCCTATGGCCGCGATTCGCAGCTCTTCGACAGCAGCTTCGGATGGCGCTTCGTGAACCCCTTGATGCAGGAAAAATACGGCATCGACGCCATGGGCGAAACCGCCGAAAACCTGCTGGAAACGCGGGACATCACCCGGGAGGCGCAGGACCTGTTCGCCCTGTGGAGCCAGCAAAAGGCCGCAGCGGCGCAACAGAACGGGCGCTTGGCGCTGGAGATAGCGCCCTTGGGCATTCCGCAGCGCAAAAAGGACCCCGTGCAATTTGCCCGCGATGAATTCGTGAAGCCCTCCACCACCCTGGAGGTATTGGCCACGCTGAGGCCGGCCTTCCGCAAGGGCGGCAGTGTAACGGCAGGCAACTCCAGCGGGCTGAACGACGGCGCGGCGGCACTGCTGGTGGCCGGGGAGGCCGGTATAAAGGCCCACGGGCTGGAGCCGCTGGCACGCATCGTGTCCAGCGGCGTGGCCGGCGTGGAGCCGCGCACCATGGGCATAGGCCCGGTGCCCGCCACCGCACTGGCGCTGAAGCGCGCCGGGCTCACCCTGGACCGCATGGACCTCATCGAGCTCAACGAAGCCTTTGCCGCACAGGCACTGGCCTGTACGCGCACCTGGGGCATCGCCGACAACGACCCGCGCCTGAACCCCAACGGCGGCGCCATCGCCCTGGGGCACCCCTTGGGCATGACCGGCGCCCGCCTGCTGCTGACGGCAGCCCTGGAACTGCACCGCACGCGGAAGCGCTACGCCTTGTGTACTATGTGCATCGGCGTTGGCCAAGGCTATGCCGCCATCCTGGAAAGGGCCTGAACAGATCCGCGATTACCTTCACCGTTCCATTCCGACACCAAGCATGCACTCCACCACCCTGCGCAACATCCTGCTCGCCTCCGCCATCGGCACCGGCCTGTTTTCCGCCCATGCCCAGGAAGGCAAGGTGCGCGTGAAGGTGAAGGCCGACCTGGCCGCAGCGCCGGACAGGGAGCTGGGCATGGCCAAGGCCGTGTACGGCGATGCAGGCAGCTTCGTGGCGCTGAAGACCCTGGGCGGAAAGCGCGTGCTGGGCGGCCTGGCCGACAAGGACCTGGGGTGGCAGCTGTGCGTGATCGCCTCGGACAAAATGAACGAGATCAAGCACGACCAGCCCAAATTCGTTTGGGGCATCGGGCCGGTATCCTTGGAGACGATCGAGCACTTCAACAACCAGTTCCGTGCGATCCTCACCAAGCCGGACCCCGAAAACGGCCAGCTGCTGCTGATGGAGCAGGTGCTCAACCCGCGCAGCCTCACCGGCCGGGCCGCCTCGGCCATCGCTGAACTGCCGTACGACCTGTTCGGCAAAGGCGGCGAATACTTCAAGCCGGGCACCACCACCGGGTTCACCACCACCGTTTCCGGCAAAGGCAACTACATGCTCATCGGCCTCTCCCCCGCCAGCACCACCCGGGCCGCCGGCGCGCCCATTGTTGGCGTAATGGTGAACGGCGCCATGAAGCCCGTGTGGGCCAAGGCCCTGGCCCAGGAGGCCGGCAATGCACGCACCGAAGTGGTGGCCACCGCGGCCGACAACAATGGCGCGGCCTGGTACCTGATCAAGAACGTGACCGATGCCGCGCCCACCGCAAAGGATGCCGTGGGATACAGCTACTGCCTGTACCGCCTGGACAGCACCGGGCAAAAGGCATATCCGCTGGACCTGGGCAAGAAGGATTATGTGCAGGAAGCCGCAGTGGCCTTTCTGCCCGACGGCAAGATCGCCTGCGTCGGCACCTATTCCACCGCCGAGGCCGCCCGCAATGAATCCGTGGGCATCTTCCACACCATGCTGAACCTCGCGGACGGCAAATGGGCCCCTTCCAAACGCACCCCCTTCAACATGAAGGAAGTAAAGAAGGTGCAACGCCTGCAGACCAACATGCACCTGGAGCATGCCTGGCCCAAGGGCGATGGCGGCGTGTACGTGGTGGCCGAGCGGGCTGGCATCGAATCCCACCTGGTAAGCGACCTCAGCGGCAAGAAGGTGGAGAAGACCGAATGGGTGAACGGCAATTTCCATGTGATGGAACTGGGCGGCGACGGCACCCTGAAGTGGTACACCGAGGTGCCGCGCGAGATGAGCTTTGCCAACGACGGCCCGGGCAAGGCCTTCTCCATCGCCTACCGCGACGTGCTGTACCTGTTCTACAATGACGCAAAGGCCAACATCGAACTGCGGAAGAAAAAGCAGCCGGTGGACCCCATCGACAAGCCGAAGGACGCCCTGATGCTGGAATTCGCCGCAGGTGGCGCCTACAAGGAAAGCGCGGTGCTGCAGGACGGCCCCAAGCAGGGCTACTTTGATGCCGATGCCGTATGGCCCTTGGGCAACGGCCTGCAGGCCCTGGAAGGCGCACCCGACTTCCGCAAGGACCGTACTTTCCCTGTCCTGATCGAGATGGGCGACCAGGCCCGCCGCTAAGCCCCATATTCGCACCCTCACAACACTGCACCATGCTCTCCTCCGAACAGATCAACCTCTACATCGCCGGCCATCCCGAATGGCAACGGAAGCTGATGGTACGGCTGCGCCAATTGATCCACGGCACCGATGGCGACGTGGAGGAGGTATGGCGCGGGCAAAATCCGCACTTCGACCTGGCCGGGCAGCCCCTGCTGAACATCACCGCCACCAAGACCACCGTGTGCATCCATTTTCCGAAAGGGGCGCAATTCAAGTCCACCCGGCTGCCCTACGAGGCGTGCAACGAGGACAAGCCCGGCCGCTCGGTGAAGCTGCGCGAGGGGGAAACCTTCAGCGAGGCCGGCTTCACCTCCCTGGTGAACAAGGCCGCCGCGATCAACGAAAAGCAGGCCGGTACCTCGGGCAAGCATACGGCCATCACCGAGCTGGAAAGCGTGCTTCACAAAGACCCCAGCGCTTGGGCCAACTGGGAGTCCTTCGATGAGGAGGCCCGCAAGGAATATTCGGAGTGGATCACCGACGGGCGCAAGGAGGAGACCCGCAAGCGGCGCATCGCCCAGGCCTTTGAAATGATCCGCGAGGGCCTTCTCCGCGAAGAGGAGGAGAAGCGGGTGAAAGGCTCCTGACCGCTCCTTGCGGCGGTCCTTTGCCGTCTGCACCCTATCGTCGCACCGATGGACATCCGCACCGAGCAGCTGACAAAACGCTACGGCGGGCAGCTCGCCGTGGACGGCATCACCTTCCAGGCACGCCCGGGGGAAGTGCTTGGCTTCCTGGGCCCCAACGGCGCGGGCAAGACCACCACCATGCGCATGATCTGCGGCCTTGCCGCACCCGACGGAGGAGCCGTGCTCATCGGTGGCCGCCGCATGGATGCCGATGCAGCCGACCTGCGCCGCAACATAGGCTACCTGCCCGAGGCCAACCCTCTGTACGAGGACATGCCCGTGCTGGACCTGCTGCGCTTCGGCGCAAGGCTGCAAGGGGTGGCACGCGCCAACATCGACCGGCGCATCCGCGAAATGGTGGATGCCTGCGGCCTGGAAGCGGAAAAGCACAAGCGCACCGGCGAGCTTAGCCGCGGCTACCGGCAGCGGGCCGGCCTCGCTTTTGCGCTGGTGCATGATCCCGCCGTGCTGGTGCTGGACGAACCCACCACCGGGCTGGACCCCAACCAGGTGGTGGACATCCGCAACCTGATCAAGGAACTGGGCCGCACCAAGACGGTGATCTTCAGCACGCACATCCTGCCGGAGGCCGAGGCCGTCTGCGACCGGATCCTGATCTTGCACAAGGGCCGCATCATGGCGGACGGCACCGCGCAGCACCTGCGCGAAAGGCGGCCCACGGGGGTGCGCTACGTGGTGCGCGTGCCCGGCGCGGTGCCCGGGGCCGTGCTCGCCGCCCTGCGCGCGGTGGACGGCGTAACGGACGCCCATGCGGAACAGGGTGCTGCGGGCAAGTACGAAGTGCTGATGTCCGCCCCGCACGGCGAACGCATCGCTGCGGCCATGGCCGCACACGGCTGGCCCATCGCCGAATTGCGCACCGAGGAAACCCGCCTGGAGGACATCTTCCGCGAAGCCACGCACCGTTGACCTCCCATGCGCCCCGCCCTGCTCATCGCCCGCAAGGAGCTCGCCTCCTTCTTCGATTCCCCGTTGGCCTATCTGGTGATCACCGCGTTCCTGGCCGTCAGCGGCTTCTTCACCTGGTGGTTCGGCACCGATGTGTTCATGCGCGGGCAGGCCGACCTGGGCACCTTCTTCCAAGTGGCCAACTGGTCCCTCTTCATCCTGATCCCCGCCCTCACCATGCGCACCCTGGCCGAAGAGCGCAAGAGCGGCACGCTGGACCTGCTCCTCACCCGCAGGCCCTCGCCGCAGCAAGTGGCCAACGGCAAATTCATCGCCTGCCTGGCCCTGATCGCGCTTACCCTGCTGTGTACACTGCCCTACTACATCACCGTGGCGCAGCTGGGGCGCGTGGACCACGGCGCCGTGCTCTGCGGCTACCTGGGCCTGCTGCTGATGGCCGCCTTCTACATCGCCTTGGGCATCTTCGCCAGCAGCCTCACGGCCAACCAGGTATCGGCGTACGTGCTGGCCTTGTCCGGCATGGCCATCTTCCATTTCGGCGCCTCGGTGCTGGCGGCCAACTTCACCGGCACCGCAGGCCAAGTGTTCCGCTTCATCGGCACCGGCAGCCACTTTGAAAGCATCGGGCGGGGCGTGATCGACAGCCGCGACCTGGTGTACTTCGCCACCTTCACCTGTGCATGGCTGCTGCTCACCGGGCGCCGCTTGGCCAAACCTTCCGTTGGCAGGGCATGAGCAAGCGCACCTACGCCCTGTTCGCACTGCTGCTGCTGCTGGCCGCAGGCGTGCTGCTGAACCTGCTTGCCCAACGCTACAAATTCCGCATCGACCTTACGGCGGACAAGCGCTACACACTGGACAAGGCCACCTTGGGCCTGCTGCAGGGCCTGCCCGAAACGGTGACCGTCACGGCCTGGTTCACCGCCGACGTGCCGCCGGAGATGGCCGTGGCGCGGCAGGATTTCAAGGACCTGCTCACCGAATATGCCGAGCGCTCCGGCGGCAAGCTCGTGTACGCCTTCAAGGACCCCGGCGGATCGGAAGCGCTTACGGCGGAAGCGATCAAGGACGGCATACGGCCGTTGCTGGCCCAAACCCGCAGAAGCGACCGCAGCCAAAACATCCAAGTGCTCATGGGCGCGGTGCTCCGCATGGGCGACCGCCAGGCCGTGATCCCCGCCCTGGAGGCCGGGCCCGGCATGGAATGGACGCTCAGCTCCGCCCTTGCCCAGCTTACACGGATCGAAAAACCGTTGATCGGCATCCTTCAGGGCCATGGCGAACCCTCCTTGCGCGCCTTGGATGAACTGGCCGTGCTGCTGGGCGCGCAATACGATGTGGAGGCCACCGCCATCTACGACTCCTTCCCCATCAACGAACGCTTCGCCGCACTGCTGGTGATCGATCCGGTGGACAGCATGCCCGGCCAGCACCTGCGCCGCATCGACGAATACATGGCCAAGGGCCACGGTGCCGTGCTCGCCTTCAGTGCCGTGGAATCCGACCTTGCACGCTCCCCCTCCATCGGCCTGCGCGACATCGGGGCGGGCCCGTGGCTTGCCGGGCACGGGGTGCGCATCGGCCCCGGCATAGTGGCCGACGAGCACTGCGGGCAGGTGGGCGTGATGCAAAGCACCGCGCAGCAGCCCATTGCCATTCCCTTCCCCTTCTATCCGCTCATCGAGCACTTCGGCGACCACCCCGTAACGCATGGGCTGGACCTGGTGCTGTTCCAGTTCGCATCCCCCGTTCACTTCATCGGCGATAGTTCCTCCATGCGCTGCACCCCCCTGCTGGCCACCAGTGCGAAGAGCGCCGTGCTGCCGGCCCCGCTGGTGATCGACCTGCGCCGGAAATGGACGGATGCCGACTTCACCGCAGGCCCCCAGGTGCTGGGCGTGGCCATGGAACCTGCGGACACCGCGCAGGGCCGCTTGGTGGTGTTCAGCAACGGCAGCTTCTGCACCGGCGACCAGGGCGGCCGGCAAACCGCCCTCCCCAAGGGCAACCTCGACCTGATGGTGAACGCCGCCGACTGGGTGCTGCGCAACACCGCCCTGCTCTCCATCCGCGGCAAGCAGCCCGGCAACCGGCCTATCGCCGACCCTGGCGAGGCGCGCCGCGCGCTGCTCAAATGGATAAACCTGCTGCTGCCCATCGCGCTGGTGCTGCTCTACGGACTGCTCCGCTGGCAGTGGCGCCGCCGCCAGCGCAGGCAACGCAAGCTCCTGGGCCATGTCCGATAAGCTGAAGCTGATCCTGCTGGCCGCACTGGTGGTGGTGCTGGCGCTGATCTGGTGGCTGGGCGGCACCACCCCCGAGCGGCGCGGCGAGCGCACCCTCCCCCGCCAACTGCTGCAGGTGGACACCGCCGCGCTCCGGTCCTTCACCATCACGCCGCCCCCGCCATCCAGCGCTCCCCTGCAATTCCAGCGCGACAGCGCAGGCTGGACCGTGCGGCAAGGCCTGCTGCACACACGGGCATTCCAACGGCCGCTGAACACCTTGCTCGCCGCCTTGGCCGACATGCACCCGCTGGCCATGCCCGGCACGGGGGCGGCCACCCTTGCACGGTACCGCTTGGGCGACAGTGCGGCCGTGGTGCTCCGCTCGCCGCAGTTCCCCGGCGGGGCCGCCATCCGCGTGGGCGGCAGCACCGGCGGCCCCGCCACGCCCACCCTGCATGCGGCGGAGGCCGCAACGGCCGTGATGGCGGGAAGCGACCCCAACGTCTACTTGGTGCCCGGCACGTTCGCCGGCGTGCTGCGCATGGGGTTCCAGGACTGGATCCCCAAGCCCATGGTGAACGGCGACCCCGCCAACTGGCAGCGCATCACCTTCGTATTTCCCGGCGGGGTGGGCTATTCGCTGGAACGAACCCGCGCCGGATGGACCGCCAACGGACAGCCTGCCGACAGCACCAAGGTGGAAAAATACCTGCGTGCGCTCTCGCGCTACTACGGCAGCACCCTGGCCGACCCGGCGGACACGCTGCATGCCGTGCTGGTGTACAGCTTGCGCGTGGAGGACCGCACACGGCAGGAACCTGTGCTGCTGGGGATCTTCCAAGTGCAAAACAGGCTGATCGCCCGCAGCACCTTGGCACCGCCCTGGATCGTAATGCAATACAATGCCAGCGTGGACCTGCCCCGCATGTTCCGCCCCCCGGAGGCCTTTCTGCCCGGCACCGCCGAAATGCAGAGGTGAACAACCCGGTGTTGATGCCTGTTGCATCCCTTCGGCCGGTGATCGCGCAAGCGGCGAACTTTGCACGCCCGCACCGCGAAGCATCCGGCACCCGCCGGCCTGGCGGAAAACCACATGCGCAACCTGAAGATAGAAGCCCAGCCGGACGACGACACCTGCGGAGCCACCGCCCTGCATGCGGTGTACCGCTATTTCGGCGCACAGCAGCCCCTGCAGCAAGTGATCGACGAAGTACACCAGCTGGAGGAAGGGGGAACGCTCGCGGTACTGCTGGGGATCCACGCGCTTACCCACGGCTTTCATGCCCGCCTGTACAGCTACAACCTCCGGGTGTTCGACCCCACCTGGGACGGACTGCCCGCCAAGGAGCTCCGCAGAAAGCTCGTCGCGCAAACCCGCATCAAGGAAGGCAAGAAGCTGCATACCGCCTCGCTGGCCTACGCACGCTTCCTGAAGGAAGGCGGCGAGATTCGCTTCGAGGATCCCGCGCCGGACCTGCTCCGCTCGTACTTCGCGCAAAAGCTGCCCATCCTGGCCGGCCTTAGCGCCACCTACCTGTACAAGAGCAAGCGCGAATACGCCGATTCAAAGGGGCGCAGCGTGTACCACGACCTGCGCGGCAAGCCCATGGGCCACTTCGTGGTGCTCAGCGGCATGGAAGGCAAGCTGGTGCGCGTGGCCGACCCCTACCAGGGCAACCCGCTTGCCGAAGGCCGCATCTACGAGGTGCCGGTGGGCCGCCTGATCAACAGCATCATGCTCGGCATCGTCACCTACGACGCCAACCTGCTCATCCTTTCCCCCGAACCCTTCACCGCATGAAAAAGCTGATCGTGGTCCAAGACCCCAAGGCCTTCAAGCTGGGCGCGCCCGGCGTGGAGGTGGTGTCCAGCAAGGACTACCTCACCGACCCGCGCTTCGCCCAGCTCAAGAACACCCGCATCTTCAACCTGGCCACCAGCTTCGCCTACCAAAGCCGCGGCTACTACGTAAGCCTGCTGGCCGAGGCCCGCGGCCAAAAGTCCATCCCCAGCGCCAAAACCCTGCTGGACCTGAAAAACCCCCGCATCGTGAAGGTGCTCTCGCGCGACCTGGACGAAGTGATCCAGCAAAGCCTGCACCACAAGGAAAAACACGACTTCACGCTCAGCGTCTACTTCGGCCGCAACGTAAACCCGCGCTACGACAAGCTGGCGCACGAACTCTACAAAGTGTACGAAGCGCCCCTGATGCGCGCCCGCTTCGTGAAGGGCGAAAAATGGGAACTGCGATCGGTGAAGCCAGTGGCCTACAAGGACATTGAAGACGAGCACATCCCCCTGATCAAGCGCTTCGCCGCCGAATACTTCGGGAAGAAGCGGTACGACACCGCCCGCGAGGACCGCAGCGCATACGACCTGGCCATCCTGGTGAACCCGCAGGACAAGGCCGCGCCCTCCAACAAGCGCGCCATCGTCAAGTTCAGGCAGGCCGCAGAGGGCATGGGCTTCCGCGTGGACATCATCGGCCCGGACGACATCGACCGCCTGGGCGAGTACGACGCCCTGCTGATCCGCGAAAACACCTACGTGGAAAACCACACCTACCGCATGGCGCGCCGGGCCCAGCGCGAGGGCCTTGCAGTGATCGACGCACCCGACGCGATCCTGAAGTGCAACAACAAGGTGTACCTCGCCGAAGTGATGGAAACCCACCACATCCCCACCCCGCGCACCATGATCGTACACAGTGAAAACCGCCACACCGTGGGTGCCCGCATGGGCTTCCCCGTAGTGCTGAAGCTGCCCGACAGCACCTTCAGCATCGGCGTGGAGAAGGCTAAAACCCCGGAAGAACTGGAGACCAAGCTGGACGGCATACTCGCCCAAAGCGACCTGGCCATTGCCCAGGAATACATGCCCAGCACCTACGACTGGCGCGTGGGCGTGCTCGATGGCAAGCTCCTGTACGTCTGCAAATACTTCATGGCCCCGGGCCACTGGCAGATCTACAACTGGGGCAGCGCCACCAAGGAGGACGAAACCGGCGACTTCGCCACCGTGAAGGTGGCCGACTGCCCCAAGCCCATCATGGACATCGCCCTGAAGGCCGTGCGCCACATGGTGGGCGACCAGGGCCTGTTCGGCGTGGACATCAAGGAGCACGACGGAAAGGCCTACGTGATCGAAGTGAACGAATGCCCCAACATCGACTGCGGGGTGGAAGATGTGGAGCTGGGCGACGAGATCTACCGGCGCATCATCGGATCGCTCAAGCGCTCCATCGAAAAAAAGATCGGCATCACCCCGCCCGACCAACCGGCAAATACCACCCCCAAGGCATGAACGAACACGCACCCTACGGCCTCTTCGAGGTGGCCGGCATCGAACTGGAATACATGGTGGTGGAGCGGGATACCTTGCGTGCCAGCCCCACCGTGGACCAACTCTTCAAGGACGTGGCCGGCCACATCACCGGCGATGTGGAACGCGGCGACGTGGAATGGAGCAACGAACTGGTGGCCCACGTGCTGGAGCTGAAGACCGCCAAGCCCACCGCCGACATCCCCGGCTTCCGCACCAAGTTCGCCGCCGAAGTGCGCGCCATCAACGCGCTGCTGGCAAAGCGCGGCCTCATGCTGCTGCCCACCGCCGCCCATCCCCTCTTCGACCCCTTCACCGAAACCGTGCTGTGGCCGCACGACTACCACGACGTGTACGAACTGTACAACCGCATCTTCGATTGCCGCGGCCACGGCTGGAGCAACCTGCAAAGCGTACACCTCAACCTGCCCTTCGCCAACGACGAGGAGTTCGGCAAGCTGCACACCGCCATCCGCCTGCTGCTGCCCATCATCCCCGCCCTTAGCGCCAGCTCGCCCATCCTGGACGGCAAGCCCACAGGCTTCCTCGATGCCCGCATGGAGGCCTACCTGCACCACCAGGAACGCCTCCCCCAGCTCATGGGCAGCCTGATCCCCGAGGCCGTGCTCAGCGAAGAGGAATACTACCGCGAGATCTTCGCCCCCATCGGCAAGGCCCTGGCGCCATTTGATACCAAAGGCATCATGGACCACCAGTTCGCCAACTCGCGCGGCGCCATCGCCCGCTTCGACCGCGGCGCCATCGAGATCCGCGTGGTGGACATCCAGGAATGCCCCGGCGCCGACCTCGCCATCGCCCAATTGATCGTGGAAACACTGAAGGCCATGGTGCAGGGGCGATGGGCCAGCCAATACCTGCAGCGCGCCTGGCACCACAACGACCTGCTCAAGCTCTTCATGAAGGTGATCCGCCGCGCAGGCGGCGCCACCATCAAGAACCGCGACTACCTGCTGATGTTCGGGCTGGACAGCCCCGAAGCCACGGCCTCCGCCTTGTGGGCGCACATCTTCGCAGAAGTGGGCGGCACCATGGACGCAGGGGCAAGGGCCTGCATCACCCACATCCTGCAGCACGGCTGCCTGGCGCACCGCATCCTGGCACGCACCGGTCCGAAGCCCAACGCGCAACGCATCACCGACGTGTACAAGGAACTGGCCCAATGCCTGCAGGAGGACCGCCAACTGGCATGACCGCACTTTTCCTCAGCTGCGAACACGGTGGCAATGAGGTGCCCCCCGCGCTGAAGCACTGCTTCGCAGGCCATGCCGCCGTATTGCGCACACACCGCGGCTATGACATCGGCGCGCTCGATCTTTTCCGCACCCTGGCCCCGCTGGCGCAGGAAACCACCCACGCCACGCGCTCGCGGCTCTGCATCGAACTGAACCGGTCAGCAGGGCATCCCCGGCTTTTTTCGGCCTTTACCAACACGCTGCCCGGCCGGGAAAAAGAGCAACTGCTGCGTTTTTGGCGCACCTACCGTGAAGACTTCACCGCGCGGGTCCGTGCATGCATCAAGGGCGGGCAGCCCGTGCTGCACGTGGCCGTCCACAGCTTCACGCCCGTGCTGGACGGCGTGGAACGCACCATGGACATCGGCCTGCTGTACGACCCGGCACGCCCCGGCGAACGCGCCTTCTGCCTGGCCTGGCGAAAAGCGATCCTGCACCATGCACCAGGGCTGGTGGTGCGCATGAACCAACCCTACAAAGGCATTTCGGACGGCTTCCCCACCACCCTGCGCCACACCTTCCCGCACCACTATGCCGGCATGGAACTGGAGGTGAACCAGAAGTTCGCCGAACACAACAAAATGAATCCGCGCATCGCCAAGGCCCTGCATGCCAGCCTTGCCGAGGTGCTTGCCAAAGGCTGGTCCGCATAGCACGGCACCAACTCCCCGTAACGCAACTTTGCACGACTCCATAGAATTCCGTTGAACCATGCGCACCATCCTCCTGCTCGGCGCGGGCCGCTCCGCCTCCTCCCTGGTCAAATACCTCATGGAGCACGCGGCGGAACAACACTGGACGCTCACCGTGGCCGAACGCGACCTGGCACAGGCCCGCAAACTGGTGCAGGGCCATGGTTCGGCCGCCACCGTGGTGGAACTGGACGCCTCGAACGCGGAGGCCCGTGCCGCGCACATTGAAAAGCACGACCTGGTGATCAGCATGCTGCCGCACTTCATGCACATGGACGTGCTGCGCGACTGCCTGCGGCTGCGCAAGAACGTGATCACCCCCAGCTATGTGCCCGACGCGCTGTGGCCATTGGATGCCGAATTCAAGCAGGCAGGCCTTACCGTGCTCAATGAAATGGGCGCCGACCCCGGCCTCGACCACATGAGCGCCCTGCGCATCCTGGACGACCTGCGCAGCCAAGGCGCACGCATCGAGGCCTTCGAGAGCTACTGCGGCGGCTTGGTGGCACCGGAAAACGACGACAATCCCTGGGGCTACAAGTTCAGCTGGAACCCGCGCAACGTGGTGCTGGCCGGGCAAGGACCAGCGGCACGCTACATGGCGCACGGTGAGCTGAAGTACATCCCCTATCAGCAGCTCTTCCGCCGCGCCGTCCGCGTGGACCTCGGCAAGCTGGGCGCCTACGACGGCTACGCCAACCGCGATTCGCTCAAATACCGGGAGGTGTACGGCCTGGCGGGCATTCCCACCATGCTGCGCGGCACCCTGCGCAAGGAAGGCTACTGCCACGCCTGGGATGCCCTGGTGCAATTAGGCTGCACCGAGGACGGGTTCGCCATGGAACTGCCGGCCAGCGCCAATTGGGCCGATTACATCCGGTCGTTCCTGCCCGAAAGTGCCGGGGGCGACCTGCGCACGGCAACGGCGCACTACCTCGGCCTGCCGCCCGCCGGGCCGGTGATGGAAAAGCTGGACTGGCTGGGCCTCTTCGGCAATGGCACCATCGGCCAGGGCGGGCTGTCCCCGGCCGCCACCCTGCAGCGCCTGCTGGAGGCCAAATGGGTGCTGGGCCCGGCCGACAAGGACCTGCTGGTGATGTGGCACCGGTTTGCCTTTACGGCAGGCGGGCGAAAGAAGGAACTGCAATCCACCTTGTGGGTGGAAGGCCAGGACAACATCCACACGGCCATGGCGCGCTGTGTGGGGCTGCCCATGGCCATGGGCGCCAAGCTCCTGCTCAACGGCAAGATCACCGGGCGCGGCGTGCTCCTGCCCGTAACACCGGAGATCTACACGCCCGTGCTGGATGAACTGGCCTCCTTGGGCATTTCCTTCAGCGAAAAGACCGTGGAAGCAACGGCGCCATAGCCGTACCAACCCGCCCGCAACAGCCTGAAGCCCGCGCTACCTTCACCCCGTACAACGCTTGACCGCACCACCCCCCATGCTCGAAACCAGCCAGATCCTGCTCCGCCTGCTGCTGGCCGCCTTGTTCGGCGCGCTTATCGGGCTGGAGCGTGAGCGCAAGAACTGGGTGG
Organism: Bacteroidota bacterium; assembly: GCA_018266475.1. GTDB lineage: Bacteria > Bacteroidota > Bacteroidia > Flavobacteriales_F > PHOS-HE28 > PHOS-HE28. The sequence goes on along the minus strand of JAFEAI010000222.1, from coordinate 9,918 downwards.
CCGGCCTGCGCACCCACATGATGGTGTGCGTGGGCGCCTGCCTGATCATGATGGTGTCCGCCTTCGGCTTCGCCGACATCCTCGGCCAACCCAACGTGACGCTGGACCCCTCGCGGATCGCGGCGCAGGTGGTCAGCGGCATCGGCTTTATCGGCGCAGGGGTGATCATGTTCGTGAAGCAGGGCACCGAGACCATCCGCGGCCTTACTACTGCTGCAGGGCTGTGGACCGTGGCCGGCATCGGCCTGGCCACCGGCAGCGGCCTGTTCTTCGCCGCCGCCGCCACCACCGTCATTGCCCTGCTGATCCTTTGGGGCCTGAAGCCCGTGGAGCAGGCCTACCTCAAGCGCTTCGGCCAGATCACCCTGGAAGTGATCACCGACCCGGCCAGCAACAATTCCACCTTCCTGAACGACCTGCTGCACCGGGACGACCTGGAAGTGCGCGCCTTCAACCTTGAAAAGGCCGAGGGCGAGTTCATCTTCCAGCTGAAGTTCGACAACAAGGAGCGCGCAAAGGTGGAGCGCATTGTAAACGAACTCAGGGGCAACCCGGTGGTGAAGGAGATCTTCTGGACCTATTGACACCACAGGGCAGGTCAGGCCCGGCGTGCCCTGTGGGCGCGGCATTCCCTGCTGCAAAACCACGGATGGCTGATGAACACGGATTGCCGTTCCATGATTCAGGCGAAACCGCCCTCATCTGTGTGGATCCGTGGTTCAAAGCAGTACGTGCATGCACCGCCAGGTGGATGGATTAAGCCCGATAGCCCCCGGTCAGAAATCCTCCTCCAGGTCGCCCACCAGCCGGCGGTACCCGGCGGTGAAGGTTCCCGGCCCGTCATGCACCGCCAATTCGCTGCGCACCGGTGCATGCACGCCGCGTGCCAGCTCCACCAGCATGCGCTTTGGCGGCTTGCCGGCCATGTAGCGCACCGCGCATTCCCGCAGGGGTGAAAAGCCGTGCATGGCGGCGATGGCAAGCAATTCGCCATGGCGGTGGAAGGGCAGGATCATGCTGGCCCGCACGGCGGCAGTGCCGTGCTCCGCAAGGCTGCGCATCACGCCTTCCAAGTCCAGCGCGCCTTCGTGCTTTGCGGTCGCCATGCGCCGGTCGTACGGTGTGCCGTGGCCCTTGTAGAACGGTGGATTACAAACTATCAGGTCGTACCGTGCCGGTGCCGCCCAGTGGCGGATGTCCGCCTGATGGACCCGGATGCGCGCCGGCCAGGGGCTTGCTGCGGCATTCTCCCGTGCCTGCGCCGCTGCGGCGGGGTCCAGTTCCACGGCATCCACCACCGCATCGGCGTTGCGTTGCGCGGCGATCAGCGCCAGCAGGCCCGTGCCCGTGCCGATGTCCAGGATCCGCAAGGCCCCGGCATGCACCGTCCATGCCCCCAGCAGCACACCGTCCGTGCCCACCTTCAGCGCGCAGCGGTCCTGCCACACGGTGAATTGCCTGAACCGGAAAAAATCGTTCGGCATTCCGGCTATCCGGCCCGGTAAAGGTCCACCAGGCCCGGCGGCGTGCGCACCACCAGATGGCCCGTCTCCAGGTCAATCCCTGTGATCATCTCCTCCACCATGGGGATCAGGATCTCCTGCCCGCCTTTGCGCACCACCATCACCGGGTGTTCCTCGGTGCCCTCGGTGCCCACCACCTCGCCCAGTTCGCCATGCTCCTCATCCAGCACGTGCATGCCGATGAGGTCCTCCGGGTCCAGGTCCTCTTCATCCGGCCCGTGCAGTTCAGGCGTATGGCCAGGCGGTGCCAGCACTGGTGCGTTCACCAGGAAGGCGGCGCCCTGCGGGTCGTCAATGTCCTCAAACTTCACCAAGGCGCCTGCGCGCGGGTGTTCGCGCAGGTGGCTTACAAAGAAAGGTACGCGCAATCCGTCGAGTTCCACAAAGAGCACGCCCAGGCCAAGCACTTCATCCAGGTCGGCACCATCAAGCTGCAAGGTCAGTTCCCCGCGGTGCCCCCACGGTTTGCCCAACCTTCCCAAGGCATGTAAATGCTCCAGATCCATGTGCCGGGTGCAAAATAGGCGATACTCCCCCTGCGGCGAAAAAAGGCCCGGTCCTGCACGGACCGGGCCTTTGGCGAAGAAGGTTAAGGCACGTGTTACTCGGCGGCGGGCGCGTCGGAGGCAGGCTGCTCCGCGGCGGCCTCCCCTTCCGCAGCGGGCGGAGGTGCGGTGGCTGCGGCCAGCTTGGCGGTCAGCGCGTCTGCGCGGTCATGGGATTTCTTGGTCTCCACGGCAATGCGCTCCTTGTAGGCCTTTTCGGCATCGCCCTTCAGGCCGCTGCGCTTGGCTTCCACCTTGGTGTTCTTCTCGCTCAGCCAGGCATCAAAGCGGCGATCGGCCTCCTCTTGGCTGAATGCGCCCTTCTTCACGCCGCCCTGCAGGTGGTTCTTGTAGAGCACCCCGGTGTAGCTGAGGATGGCGCGGGCGGTATCGCTGGGCTGGGCGCCGTTCTGCAGCCACTGGATGGCCTTTTCACGGTCCACTTCCACCAGGGCGGGGGCCACCGTGGGGTTGTATGCACCGATGCGTTCAATGTACTTGCCATCGCGCGGTGCGCGCTGGTCGGCCACTACCAAATGATAGTAGGGGCTGCCTTTTTTGCCTTTTCTCTGAAGGCGGATGCGGGTCGGCATTTCGCGTTGTGTTTAGTTCCCCTTTTCGTTAAGGGGTGGCAAATGTCGGAATTTCCCGCGAACCGGCCAAAAATGCGTGGATGCATTCCACCGCCGAGCCGGCACTGTGCCTGCGCCATGAAGTTGATCTTCCGCAGGGCTGGCACGTCGAATTATTCCATCCTCCCGCAGCGCCTCCCGCTTTCAGTGGCCCCAGCCCTGCGAAGGCTGCCTTGGAGGGCCTGTGGCCATGCTGGATTGCCACCAACCCTGCTATTGAACAACCACCCTTTCATTGCACACCCCATCTTTACTGGTTATCCGCACTACGTATGTGCCCGCACCAAAGCGCGACAGGTCAACCTCCTCGCTCTCCTGTCCCTTGCCCAATGGCCGTTGGAAGAGCAGCTTGCCCACCGCATCATACACTGAATAGAAGCTGTCGGCGGAAAGCGGATTGGTGAACCGCATGGTAAAATGGCCGGTGCTGGGGTTGGGGTGCAGCCCGATGCCAAGATTCCGGGAATTGACCATCCGGATGCCCACGGAATAATCCTCCATAAGCACGGAAGAGTATAGTGTGTCCTGACCATCATACTGCAGCTCAATTTGCAACAGAGGTACCCTTGTCCCTGGTTTAAGAAAAACGAATTGCTCCAGACCATATGCAAAGTCGATTTGTATGGGTGAGTGCCAATCAAGTGTCCAATGGTTCAGGTACTCTGTGCGGTGCATCAACAGCACACTATCCACACTGCCGCTTGGAAGGATCAGCGTTCCGAAACCGACACCATCGCATTGTACCTGCCCTCCTTCGGCGAACGCCAACCCCATCTCCACACCTGGACAATTGAAGGGACTGTAAACCGATGAGCCAAAAGTAAACGGGAATGGCACTTGCAGGACGGAGCCGGAGCAGGATGCGTTCACCATTTCAGAATACCATCTTCCCGTGCATCTGTACCCTGTTGCATCCAATCGGTAGAAATAGGTCTCAATGAAGGAGGTGCTCATCTCGGCAACTGTGGAATTAACAGGAGCATCGCCTCCTGGACTACCGAACGTTACTGCTGCGCCTTCTGCTGCGAAAACAGCTTCGCCATAATCCCATACAATGCCGCTCCCCATGGCAGGCAATACCTGCTGTCCACCCTTGTGAGCCATGTATGCCACCCCTGGTACGGGGCCATAATTGCTGCTATCCAGCGCCGGTTGGGCCTGTGTTGCGAAAGTTGCCATACAGTAGGCAAAGAACACGGAAACTAAGGAATTCAACCCGGGTCGTTTCATGGTTCTTGGAATCGTTCCGCCTTCATCCGCATCATTGCACCACCACCCTTTCATTGCAAACCCCATCCTTGCTGGTCACTCGCACCAGGTACGTGCCCGCACCGAAGCGCGAGAGGTCGATCTCCTCGCTGGTCTGCCCTTTGGCCAATGGCCGCTGGAAGAGCAACTTGCCCACGGCATCATACACCGAGTAGAAGCTGTCTGCCGTGAGTGGATCGAGGAACTGCACGGTGAAATGGCCGGTGTTGGGGTTTGGGCGGATGCGCGGCTTGGTGAAACTCGGCGGCCGGACGCTTTGCACTTCAGTGATGATACTGCAGCCGTCGTAGGTGGGCACTGGTGGGCCAACGGCATCCTGAATAGTGATCGGATAAGCCGTGGCACCTTCTGTATACGCCATGGTGAAACTGCTGTCAACAGGAAAGAGTTCCGTTATGGTGATGGGTGGAGGAACGGCCTCCGAGCAGGGCAAATGACCCAACGAGTCGGTCTTGAACAGGAATACGCCTCCCGTGCCATCACCCCAATTGCCATAAGCCGACCCGTCATAGTAGATTCCGCCATCCGAACCGGCCAAAAGGTTCACGATGCTGTAGCCGATGCCGTTCACCCCTGCCGAACGGGTCCAAAGGGTGTCACCGTTCAGGTCCGTCTTCATCAGCAGGGGCCGGCCAGCAAGCGTGCCCAGTATGGCGTAGTTCCCGTCCGGCAACCTGTCCACGGCCAAAGACCCGTCCCATTGATAGGTAGGGTGGGAATACCCCCTGCACCATTGCACTTCCCCAGCCCCGTTTAACTGCATCATGAAAATCTTGGGATGGTAGCCGGGCGGCGCTTGGCCCGCCACATAGTCCGTGTTGCCCAGAATGACGAACGAAGTGTCCGATTCAACAATGCAACGCATGATGAAGCCGTGGGGCCGCATGTATGACTTGCACCACAGGAAATTGCCGTTGGCATCCAAGCGTGCCACACAGGCTCCTGCAGCGTCCAAGTTGAACCCGGCCAGAAAGTCCCCGCCGGGAAGCTCTTGGATGAACCGGAAATGGCCGGAATACGGGAATTGCTTGGACCAAAGCGGCGTGCCCGTGGAATCCACCCTCAGGGCAAATAAACTCTCTGAACGACCCCAGGCAATGGCCCCGCCATCAGACAGGACATCAAGGTCCCAAGCTCCATTTATACAGTTTGTCGTGTTCAATCGATACCGGTTGGCTGAAAGTATATTGCCCAGAGTATCCATCTTGCCCAAAACGGGATCGACATGAGGTATCGCGAAGGTCCCATTTAAACTGCATGTATCAACAATATATCCACCAGAAAAAAGAATAACTTCATTTGAATATCTTCTCACTGACTGCAGAATTGCGAATGGAATTCTGTTATATCCATGTTTGTACAGGATGTTACCTTGAATATCAATAATAGAAACACCAGATTCATCACCAATTCCAGCAACCAAATTTCCGCTTTGCTGTTCACTTAAAGCATAGGTGGAACTGCCGCCTGCAATGTAGTATCGCTCGTATGTTGGTTGGGAGACCACCAAATTGGCAAAGGCGAGGGCAACCTGTACCAGAAGTAGCCGTTGGGTTCGAAGCGGTTTCATCGTTCAGCGCAGGATCAAGGTTTTCACTTTACTGTTCATCGGATCGGATACGCGGACGCAATAAGCACCACGGGCCAAGTCTCCGGTTGGAACCTCGAACACAGGAGCTGTTACGTCAGTCTTGACCAACACGCAATGACCGGTCAGGTCATACAGCGCTACATCCTTGGCCAGGCCATCCGAAGGCAGCACCAAGGTGACCGTATTGCGCGCCGGGTTGGGATACATGCCGAATTCCTCGTTGTTGGGCGCAGGAGGGTCATCTGTGGCAACTTGTATGTTCCTGTGTACAGGCTGCAGCGCCACGATGAAGGCATAGTCCGCGTGCAGGGTGTCCAGATAGTTGTATGCAATGCCGCCCAGCGGGGCGGTGGACATGTTCAACAAAACCGTTCCGGTTCCGCTTTGGTCAGTCGCATCGGCTGGCGGGATGGTATCGTTCATCCGCGTGGGGAACCAGGAAATGTGATAGTCCACGCCGGATTGAAAACCTGGCAGTGCCATGGACTGGGCTGAGGGGGCTGTACACCCGAGGTAGTTCTGCACGGCGCGTTGCAGGTAGTAGTGCTTCTCCCAGTAGGCGTTCAGGTTATGCACCCAACCAATGGCCATGGCACTGTCTTGGTTCGTCAGGTAGTAGCACTCCAGTTTGTTCGCATCATCATATACCTTGTGCGGCTGGAGATTCCCATTGAAGAAGTTGTAGCCTTGTAGGTTGGGGTTGTTCAGAAAATCGGCCAAGGGAATGAAGTTGTGATAGATCGGTTTGTTCACTACTGGATAAGGGGCACCCAAGTCCAGCAAGTTGGTATCACCGAGGGCATTGGAGAAATACCACTGGTACAGATTCCCCTGGTCAACAACATGAGGATTATCCTTTGGTGGCACCTTTACGCCATTTTCCCACCAGAACACCCTGTTCATTTGCCATGTGGTGGCTGCCGCGAAATTGCCGAAGAAAGTACTGGCCCAAAGCTCATTGTGGAAAGAAACATCGTAGTTGTCAAAATACTCGGCGGCATCCACGTGTACCGTATCATTCGGAGTGTTTTGACCATAGACGTCCTTAATCTGGTAATAATTGGATTCCCCCTGGTGGAAAGGCCGTTTGGTGCCATTGGCACTGTTTCTGTACGCGTTGTGAATCGTTTGGCTTTCTGAAAAGCTGTTTGATAGCTCCCCTTCGCCCCAGTACATGCCGTGGTGTACATCCACCAGGTCCACGTTTGGGTTCTTGTTGGGCAAGTTCCAATTGGGATTGACCGGGTTTTCCCAATTGGAAGTTTGTAGGTTTTCTGGACCGGTGCCTGCCAGGAAGAGCTTCTTTCCATACCCCAACGGAGAATGCACGGGGTCTGATAGGTCCTGTGCCCCCTTCACATAGCTGATGATGTCAGTAAGCCATTGGCTGTAGGTGGCTGGCAGAGCGGGGTCTTGCAGCCAATCCAACTTATCCTGCGCGCAGATGGCATTCCAAGTACCGATGAGGTTCACATGCCTGTATGTGAGCATCTGGTCTATTTCATTGAAAGGCTCCAGGATGGGAATGTTCACCGACCAGCCCCAGCGCGAAAGGATGTACTTGTACTTGCGCTTCCAATAGTAGAAAGCACCACTGGAGGTATTGGCAGTGTTGCCACCGGAGTAGAAGTAGCGCTTCATGTCAAAGAGCCCATTGGACAGCCGGGGCAACACGAAATTGTGCAGGTAGGCATCATGGCCCCAGGTGAATGTCTCGTAGTCGATGATCGGTGGATAGGGCACCAAGCAGAGTTGTATGTTGATGTTACGCCCACGTGCACTGTCGAGGATCTGGTCGAACACCCAGCATTGGTATTGTCCGTTTCCGGTGATCGGCAGCTCCGCACCACAGCTCAATCTGTCCGAGAAGCGGTCGTACACCCCAATGTTTACATTCTCCGGGGAAAACCCTTTGTCCATGAGGAACATCCGTACGAGGTTGCCACCTGCACTGTGCAGGTGGGCCATGCCGATTTCGATATTGTCGTAGTTGCGTTTGAGCAACCGGTAGGTGTTGGTGTCTTGCCATTCCGGCATGAACAGTTGATCATGGTATCCGTTCGAGATCATGTTCGTCCCCAGCCCAAAGTACGGCGTGCCGTCCTCGAACTGCAAGGTACGGTGGTTGGCGTTGTTCACATGCAGCGGCCCGTGGTTGTCCGGCAACGGCGCATCGCAGGTGAAGCCGAAGCCCGTGTACGCCAAGTCGTTCAAGGGGGATCCGCCCAACGTGGTGGTATTTGGTGCCCTGATGGACAAGGTGTACTGCCATTCGCCCTCCATGTCGGGTGCCAGTCGGAACCGGATGTGGTAGGGGTGCAGTGGATCGGAATCATTCTCTACCACCCGCGCGCTGGCACTGCTGCTCGCCCACTTGGCTTCCCGCATGAAGAAACCCCACGTCATGGTCTTGATGCCGTTCGGCTTGGTGAGGGTCATCACCACTTGCAGGGAATCGTCCGCGTAGGGGTTGAGGTCGTGCGCGGGATCCACGTTGCCGGGTGTGGCCACGTAGGAATCAAGCGGGTTGGCATAGTAGTGGGCGAAGAAGCGGTCGATGGCAGCCTGGTACGGTTGCGGTAACCGCAGGCCCACCTCCAGTTTCTCCCATTTGTTCACATGCAGCACGTTTCCGCTGATGTGGGTGGCGGGGTCCGGTGCCACCAGCACCGCATCGGCTTGCGGCCCCATGCCCTCATCGATCCATGCGTGGAAGGAGCCGCTGCCGGTGAAGCCTCCGGCATGGAATCCATCGTCCAAATGGACCGAGGTGCCGGAAACGAACTCACCCGTGGCTGCGGAGGTGATGAGCACCGGCAGGGCCGCCGTGCCTGGTGAAAGGATGGGCTGCGACACGCCTGTGTGGTGGGCACCGTGGGTCCACTGCACGCCCTGCACTACGGCGGGCGGGTACGGGGCTTGGGCCAAGGCACAACGGCTCATCAGGGTGAGCAACGCGAGGGTGTGGAAGCGCGCCATTTCCGTTGCTCATTGGTGAGACGCTTCCAACACCCCCAAACGCTGCTCCAAGCGCTGGATTTTTTCCTCCAACTGCAGGATGTAGAGCGCCTGCTCCTCGGCGGTCTTCAGCAGGCGGCGCTGCATGTCGCCCACTTCCACGCCGCCTTGGGCCTGCACTTCGCTGGCTGAGGGAATGCCCGGCAGGTGGCGCCGCTGCTTCAGGAAGGTCCGCAGGTCGGCCATGGCCATCAGCGGGTGGTTGTCGGCAAATACGTAGTCGGGCCAGTCGCCGTGCGTTACCAGCACGTCGCGGGTGGAGATGCCGTTTTCCACGAAGAGCAGGTAGTTGCTCTGGCCGCTGGGCGGGGTGGTGCCGATGCCCACTTTGCCCTCGGTGGTGATGACCATCCGCTCCTGGTCGTTGGTGATCAGCCCAATGGACAAGGGCACTTTGCTTCCCAGGAGGGGGTAGTTGTCGTTGCACAAGGGATGCAAGAACATGTTGCCGCCAATGCGCCAATCGGGGTACATGCCGGTGCCTATCGGGCTTGGCCAACAGAGTACTTCAGGGTGGTCCGGGTAATTGCCGAATGCATCCAAGGTGCCATCGGTGCGCAAATACAGCTCCTTTCCGTAGAGCGTTGTGTCGGCCAGGGCGATGCGGCCGTCCGCCTTCAGCCGCAACCTTTCCTGCCCGTTGCTTTTGAACACCACGTCCTTGTTGTCGGTGGTACCCATGAACTGTGCGCCGGGGGTGGTGTTGGCGTTGCCGCCCATCCCCCAGTTGCTGGGCGCGGGGCCGCGCAGGTAGATGGTGGTGTTGGCACCCTCGCATCCGTTGGCATCGGCTACGGTGATCTTGTAGTCCTTGGGGCCAAGGTTGTAGCGGCTGGCGCCCACGGGGCCGTCGCTCCAGCTTACCGTAAAGGGTGCCGCGCCGCCCAGCACCACCACCGCGGCGTTGCCGTTGTTGCAGTCATAGCAACTGATGTTGTACCCGTTGGAGTATTCGTACACGTCCACGTCCAGCTTCATGGGCAGTGGCTGCTCCAGGGTGATCTCGGCGGTGGCCACCTCACCGTTGGCATCCTTAATATCCAAGCGGTAGTAGCCTGCGGCCAAGTGGTCCACGTAGGCCGTGGAAGCTCCATTGCTCCACCTGTAGTGGTAGGGTGCCGTGCCCCCGGTGGCTACCGCTTGCAGGGTGCCGTCTTTCATGCCGAAGCAACTAACTCCGTAGCCGTGGTAGTTGCTACGCGTGAGCGAAACGCTGAGCGGGGGCGCCGCTGCGGCGAAGAGCGGGACGGCAAGGAGAAGAAGGGCTAGTGCCCCCGCCCCCCCCCCCCCCCCCCCTGATTTTTGCGGGCGTTGCTTTGGTGGTGGGGGGTGGGTGGGGG
>JAFEAI010000221.1 GCA_018266475.1 Bacteroidota bacterium | reverse complement strand
GGTGGGGGCACGATGACCGTTCGGGACAGGCGCGCAAGAGCGGGCCTGGGTCGGCGGAAAGCCTGGCGGGCCACACCGAAGGCCTGCGGTCAGTGCCCTTTGCCCCGCGCCGGGTTGTGGTGCCCGCAGATGCGGCATCGCACGTGCCGGTCCACGGACAGCGGGTACAGGGCGAACAGCACCTGGGCCCAATTGAACTTCCCGCAACCGGGCCGGTCTTCAGTACGCCGCCTTTATCCATGCAGGCGCGGTGCGCGGTGATGGCCGGCACTTCCAACGCCCGCGTGCGGTCGGTTTATTCCACCTTCAGCTACACCTGCGCATGGCGCTGTGCGCCGTTCAGCACGATGATGTGTTCGCCGTGCACGAGGACCCCGATGCCCTAATTCTCCAGAAGATGCCGGGCCACGTGCGCCTGCATGGGGGCTTCGTACCAGCAGGCACCGGCACCAGGCCCTGTTCGTAACCGTTCAGCGCACGCGGGCTACCAGCAAGCCGTCGCGGAGGGGCACCAGCACGGGTTCCACGCGCGTGTCGCTGTTCACACGCCGGGCGTATTCCACCAGGGCCGTGCACTGCTCGTCCCGTTCACCGGGCGGTTTTACCACTTTGCCGCTCCACAGCACATTGTCCGCAATGATCAAACCGCCTGGCCGCATCCTGCCGATCACCGCCTCATAGTAGTTCGGGTAGTTCTGCTTGTCGGCATCGATGAACACCAGGTCGAACGGCGCGGGTAGCGTGGGGATCACCTCCAATGCAGGCCGGTGGTGCATGGTGATCCGGTCCAGCATGTCGGCCTTCTCAATGTAGCGGTGTACCATCTCCGGCAGGTACGGGTCGATGTCGATGGTGTGCAGCATGCCGCCTTTCGCCAGCCCTTCCGCCAGGCAGAGTGCGCTGTATCCGGTAAAGGTGCCGATCTCCACAATGGTCTTCGGCTGCATCAAATGGCTGAGCATGGACAGAAAGCGCCCCTGGAGGTGGCCGCTGATCATCTGCGGCATGTGGACTTTTTCGCGCGTTTCCGCCGCGAGCTCCTGCAAGTAGTCGCGTTCCGTCCCGCTGTGTTCTTCACAGTACGCGTCCAGGGCAGGGTCGATGAATTGCATCAAGGGAGTTT
>JAFEAI010000220.1 GCA_018266475.1 Bacteroidota bacterium | reverse complement strand
GTGATCTCGTTCACCTTCTTGTCCGTGCATTGGGCGCTGAGCACCACGGCCACCAGCAGGGTGTACGCGTCGCTGTGGTCCAAGGGGATCGCAGGGTGCGGATAGAGCCTGTTCAACGTCTTCAGCACAAAGGCGGCTTTTTCCTGCTTGGTCATGTGCGCAGCCAGTGTTGTTTGATAAGCTGGGGGAAGTGGGTGACGTTGAGCGCGCCATTGGCATCGAAGAGAAATTTGCCAACATCCTTGGACAAGGCTTCCAGGTCGAGCGCTTTGCACCGCTCCAACAGGGCATGTGCCAGGTCCTTGGTGGTGTCCAGTCCAAGTTTTTTCCGCAGATAGTGCAGGTCGGGCTCCACGTTGAGGCCAAGCAGGAAACTCACATCGAAGAAATCACGGCCCTTGGCCCGTTTGCGATCAATGGCGGCGTGGCACTTCTGGGCCATCAGCAGGGGCAGGGGGCAACAGCGGATGTCCTGCCGTACATCCCATTTTGACAAGAACCAGACTTCCGGATCGTAGGTGTAGTGCTGCGGTTCGGTGTCCAGTTGAACCAGGATGGATTGGTCCTTGTGTCCGGTAAGTCCATGGTGGAAGAGCAGACCGGGCAACCGGACACGGCAGCGGAATGCGTTGAAACCCGCCATCTCCATTGTTACGGTATATCCTTCACGCTCCAACTCTCGCTTCACGAGTTCCCCTACCTGGGCGAACTCCAGCTTGGTCAGGCCAAGGTTGTCGAAATCCAGGTCCTCACTGAACCTGCGGTTTCCATGCACGATCCGCAAGCATGTACCGCCCAGGAAGACCAACTTTTCCGCGAAGGTGGACGAGAAGATGATTCCCAAGATGCGGTATTGCAGGTATTCCCGAAGCAGGAATCCTTCATGGACATGAAGTTCCGGAGGATATGCCTTTTTGATCTCAGCCAGCGTGATCATGGAGCCAACGTTGAAAGGTTCGTGCGCGAGAAATCAATGCCTTGTTCGTGGACAGTGCCATATAGTCCTGGAAGACCAAAGGTCGGATCGTTTCCTTGATCCCTGTTGGATCAAGGCGGAGGCCGTCAAAGTCTTCGGGCGCAAGCAGTGCGGGATTCAAGTGAAGCATGTCGAGCAGCGCCTTTTCAGGCTCAGCCATGCGAACGGGCACCCCGCCCTGCTCCAGTATGGCATAGCCGAAGAACCAGGATGGCCGCACGCTGCGATAGGAATGCGTGATGCCATCCAATTCAAAGAAACGCGTATGGCGGGAGGTGATGGAGGTGAGGTGAAATACACCCTCCGGGATGAACCCGTAGTGGGAAAGTGCTGATTCCAGCGAGATGTACGAGGGCGCATAGATCATGTTCGCCACGGCTTGCCGCTCATGCAATGTCCATGGGCGATCCAGGATCCGATAAAAGGGGCGGCGAAGCGGCCGCACCCATCCTTTCCCTTGCCAGTAGTGCAATTGGCGATCGTCAAATCCCGGAAACCGGAGTTCCACCTCGCGCACCGTGAAGGCCGGTCGCGCAGCATAAACCGTTTCAAAATCCCGGAACTTCATTTTACGTCACGAACGGGACAAATATATCCCTTCCAAGACATAAATACTATCCCGGGCCACTTATAATACCACCCACAACTGCTTCGGCGCAAGCCGGAACTGCAGCTCATGGCCGATCTCCACGGGTTCACCGTCCAGGTGGGCCAAGGTGCCTGCTTGGTGTACGGTGGCGCGGGTGGCGGTGATGCTGGTGATGTACGGGCTGCCGTTGATGCGGCCGGTATACATGCGGGCGAACGCGGCCACCAGCGCGGGCAGGGGCGGCTTGGTGACAATGCGCAGCTCGGCCAGCCCGTCGTCCGGCAGCGATCCCGGGCTGATCACGGCGCCGTTGCCGAACTCGCGGGTGTTGCAGAACACGAGCATGAGCACCTGTGCCTCGCGCGTTTCGTGGTTGGCCTTGATGACGGCATGCATGGGCTTGGCGCCCAGGATGTGCTTGATGATGATGCGGGCGTAGTTGGCCATGCCGCGCCCCGCGCTTTGGTCGAACTCCCAGGCCACGCGCGCATCGAAGCCGATGCCGGCGGTGCCTAGGAAGAGGTGCTCGTTGAGGTAGCACACGTCCATTTGGCGGGCCGTGGCGGCGAAGGCCCGCTCCAGGGCGGCCATGGGCGCACGCGGCAGGCCCAAGGAACGGGCGTAGCCATTGCCGGAGCCCACGGGCACTATGCCCAGCTTCACCGGCGAGCCCGCCAACCCTGCGGCCACGGCGTTCAGGGTGCCGTCGCCGCCGATGGAGATCAGGCGTTCCGCGCCGGCGGCTACGGCCTCCCGCGCGAAACGGGCACCGTCGCCGGCGCGTTCCACGGTCCGTATTTCCACCGTGTGCCCAAGGCGTTGCGCAAGGGCTGCGGCCGGGGCGTGCATGGCGGCGGCACGGCCCTTGCCCGAGCGCGGGTTGATCACCACCACCACCTTCATCAGCGGGCCACCATGGTGTGGTGGAGCACATGGTTGTTGTACTGCTGGATTGCGGCCTGCACCTCTGGCAGCAGCCCGGCAGCGTCCGTGCAGGTGGTGGGGTGCGGCCGCTCGATGCCGGCCGCCCACAGGATGCGTTCGCCGTCGGTGCGCAGCTGGCAGCTGTCGCCCACCATCAGCCAGGTGGCGCTGCCTTCGCTCACCGCCGCCGGCGTGCGCTCGTTGCGCAGGCTGCTGCTGCCGAAGGCGAAGAACGGCTTGGGATAGCCCAGCAGGTCCAGCACGGTGGGCAGCACGTCTATCTGCTGGGTGACGCGCAAGGCCTGCTGCGGACGGATGGCCGCCGGCATGTAGTAGAAGAGCGGCACCCAATGGTCGAAGGCCGATCCGCTCACCTCGCCTTGGCGCAGCAGGTCCGCAGTGTGGTCGGCGGTGATCACGAAGAGGGTGTTGCGGTACCAGGGCATGGTGCGTGCGGTGGCGAAGAAACGGCGCAGGGCGTCATCCGCATAGCGCAGCGTGGGGAGTATGGGCAGTTCGCCCCCTGCAAACCGCTTGGCATCGGCCTCCGGCAGGCGGTAGGGGTGGTGGGAGGAAAGGGTGAACAGGCAGCTCATGAACGGCTGTTGCTCCTTGCCCAGTTCCTGCGCGAAGAACTGCAGGAAGGGCCGGTCGCGGATGCCCCACACGCCGTCATCGTCCCTGGTATCGGGGTATTGGTCGCGGCCCACGTAGCGTTGGAAGCCGGCAGCGGAGGCGAAGGCATCGAAGCCCATGGTGCCATTGTGGCCGCCGTGGAAGAAGCTGGTGCGGTAGCCCTCGGCGGCCAGCAGGCCGGGCAGCGCGGTGAAGGGTTGCTGGGCGTACGGCGATTCGATGAAGGCCTCGGGCATCATGCTGGGCAGCGAGGCCAGCACGGCGGGGATGCCGTCGATGCTGCGCCTGCCGTTGGCATAGGCCCGGCCGTACCAAAGCCCTTGCCCCATGAGCGAATCCAGGAAGGGCATGTATCCGTTGGCCGTTCCGTTCAGGCGGTCGCTGTACGCGGCGCTGAAGCTCTCCAGGATGATGGCCACCACATTGGGCCGGTGGGGAATGAGCGCGGTATCGCCATAGCGGTGTACCACGGGCCACAGGCGGTCGGCCTCATCGGGTGCCATGTACAGTTTCTCCTGCAGCAAGGGCTTTCCGATGCTCGTCATCACCGTGAAGGGCGTGTTGAGCACCAGCGGCATGTAGGCGGGCGGGGCATACTTGCCGGCATCCAGCACGCCTATCGGGATGTACTGCACGCCGCCCCGTGCAAAGAGCAGTACCAGCCCGATGACCAGGGCGCGCCACAGCCACCAAGGCCGTGCCAGCCCGGCTTGCTGCCCCTTGCCGGCCAGGCGGTAGCCCGCTTCGGCCAAGGCCATGGAGCCGATGAAGATCAGCGCCACGTACCAAAAGTCCTTCAGGAACACCGGGGCAAGGCTGGCCAGGTCATTCCCGCCGCCGGCAATGCCCATGAGGTCGGCGGTGCTGCGCTTGAGGGTGAACTTGAAGTACTCCAGGTCGATGCAATTGAGGAAGAACGTGATGGCATTGCTGAGGTGGAACAGCACCTTTTGCACGATCGCCATGGCGCGGGACGGCTGCGCGGCAAGGAGCACGGCCAGGGTCCATGGCAGGTAGAGCCACCCGATGGCGCTCAGGTCAAAGCGGACGCCCCCGGCGAAGGCCGAAAAGGGCGGAGCGGGGAAGGCCTCATGGTTCAGCAGGGCGAACAACGCGCGCTGCAGCGTGAAGAGGAAGGCCACCACCGCGATGCGGAGCAGCCAGGAGCGGAGCGGGCGCAGGTGTGGCACGGCGCGAAGATCGCCACGGTTCACCTGTGTACATCATTGCGGCGCAACTGCCTGGCGGGCATCCTGCGGGCGGGTACATTTGCGGCCATCACCGCCCGGCACCATCGGGGCGCATCCTGCATGTTCCTGGAAACCATTGAGAAGAAACAATCGGCCTTCGACCGCAAGAAGCTCGGCGACAAAGAGCTGCTGGCCATCTACGCACAGCTGCTGCGGCCGCGGCTCATCGAGGAAAAGATGCTGAGCATGCTGCGCCAGGGGCGCATCAGCAAATGGTTCAGCGGCATCGGGCAGGAGGCCGTGGCCGTGGGCGCGGCCATCGCCATGGAGGCCGATGAATACATCCTGCCCATGCACCGCAACCTGGGCGTGTTCACCACGCGCGGCGTGCCCATGGCCCGCCTGTTCAGCCAGTTCCAGGGCACGGCCAACGGCTTCACCAAGGGGCGCGACCGCAGCTTCCACTTCGGTGCGCAGGAACACAAGATCGTGGGCATGATCAGCCACCTGGGCCCCCAATTGGGCGTGGCGGACGGCATCGCCCTGGCGCACAAACTGCGGCAGGAGAAGAAATGCACGCTGGTCTTCACCGGCGACGGCGCCACCAGCGAGGGCGATTTCCACGAAAGCGTGAACACGGCGGCGGTATGGGACCTGCCGGTGATCATTCTGGTGGAGAACAACGGCTACGGCCTCAGCACACCCAGCAACGAGCAGTTCCGGTGCAGGTACATCAGCGACAAGGCCCTGGGCTACGGCATGGAAAGCAGGGTGGTGGCGGGCAACAACATCCTGGAGGTGGTGCATACCCTGCGCGAGGTGGCCGAAAGCATCCGCCGCCGCCCGCGGCCCGTGCTGGTGGAGTGCATCACCTTCCGCATGCGCGGCCACGAAGAGGCCAGCGGCATCAAGTACGTGCCGAAGGAACTGCTGGAAGGCTGGGAAAAGAAGGATCCCGTGGTGAACTATGAAAAGTGGCTGGTGGCCGAGGGCATCCTCGGCGAAGCCGCGAAGGAGGCCGCCCACCAGGCCATTAAGCAGGAGATCGCGGTGGCCGTGGACACGGCCTTTTCCGAGGAGCCGGTGAAGGCCGACCTGGCCACCGAGCTGAACGACGTGTACGCGCGCCCGATCCTCCTGGGGCAGCGGGAACCGGCCACGGTGGGGCCGCCCGCCCAAGGCAAGGAGATGCGCTTTATTGACGGCATCAGCGACGGGCTGCGCGAAAGCATGCGCAAATTCCCGCAACTGGTGCTCATGGGGCAGGACATCGCCGAGTACGGCGGCGCCTTCAAGGTAACGGACGGCTTTGTGGCCGAGTTCGGCAAGGACCGCGTGCGCAACACGCCCTTGTGCGAGAGTGCCATCCTGGGCGCGGGCCTGGGCCTCAGCATCAACGGCATGAAGGCGATGGTGGAAATGCAGTTCGCCGACTTTGTGAGCGAGGGCATGACGCAGATCTGCAACAACCTGGCGAAAAGCCACTGGCGCTGGGGCCAGAACGCCGACGTGGTGGTGCGCATGCCCACCGGCGCGGGCTCGGGCGCGGGGCCCTTCCACAGCCAAAGCAACGAGGCCTGGTTCTTCAAGACCCCCGGCCTGAAGATCGTGTACCCTGCATTCCCCGGCGATGCGAAAGGCCTGCTGTGCGCGGCTTTCGAAGACCCGGACCCGGTGATGTACTTCGAGCACAAGAACCTTTACCGCAGCCTGCACGGCAACGTGCCCGAAGGCTGGTACACCGTGCCGATCGGGGAGGCGGCCCTGGTGCATGAAGGCAACGACCTGAGCATCATCACCTACGGCATGGGGGTACACTGGGCCTTAGCAGCGGTGAAGGCCATGGGCCTGAACGCCGACGTGCTTGACCTGCGCACGCTGTTGCCCTGGGACAAGGAGCGCGTGCTGGAAAGCGTGCGCAAGACCGGCAAGGCCCTGGTGCTGCATGAGGACACCCTCACCGGCGGCATCGGCGGCGAGATAAGCGCCACCATCATGGAGGAATGCTTCACCGACCTGGATGCCCCGGTGATGCGCGTAGCCTCCATCGACACGCCCATTCCGTTCAGCAAGGCGTTGGAGGAGCAGTTCCTGCCGGAGGGAAGGCTGCGCGGGGCGCTGGAGCGGCTGGCGGCGTGGT
>JAFEAI010000021.1 GCA_018266475.1 Bacteroidota bacterium | reverse complement strand
TCGGGAAGGGTTCCCGAAAGCACGATCCAAGACCTTGGAAGGCGCGTTCATGCACAACGGGTGCGCCGTTGCCTGCCGCAAGGCCGCCGAAGCCCGTTCCGCCCATACGGGGCCATTTCCCTGTACGTAGTTTCGATCCACAACAACACCCGCTGCCATGTATCCATTCAACACCCTTCCCACCGGCGCTCCCCACTGGATCTTCAACGACCAGGGCAACTGAGCCCTAAGCCCGGCCCCTTTTTCCCGGGGGAGGTTCATGCCTCCCTAGGAACTTTTCCCGTCCTGCGCCGTAGGAGAGCATCCTAACCGGCAATCGCATGGGCAACAGGCCGCAACACACCCAGCTGAAGGTCCGCATCGACAAGGTGGAGCAACTGCTGATGTTCGACTATGAGCCGGGGCACGAAGATGGCTTGTTCGACCTGTGTACCAGCGACGGGCACATTGTGAAGACGGGCGACATCAAGGGGCCCGTTACCAGCATCCGCCTTACCGATGTGCAGGACCAGGACCTGATCCTGATGGTGCTGGACGGCGACCTCTCCGTGATGCACCCCGTACACCTGCGCAAGGCCGTGTAATGTGCATCAGCTCCGGACCCGCACCGCGCTTCGGCAGTTACACGCTGGTGTGTACGGCCTTGGCCAAGCATGGCCGGGGCGGCATGGCCCCGCGCTGGACGGCGAGCACGTCCGGTCCGCAGCATCTGGCTTATCGCTATCGCGCCGTACGGGCGGCCATCAAGCCCCCTCTGCGGCAAGCAGGCGCAGCTGCGGAAGTGCTTGGCTGAAAGGGCCTCCGGGAAAAACCCGGGCCCCTGGCTGCGGCCGGCGTGCGCCCGCAACCGGACCGGGTTCCACAGGGCCAACAAGCAGCTTTCCCGGCCAGTTCCACTTGCACCGGACCGGCCGTTCAGGAGTGCCGCACGCTACTTCAGCTTGAAATCCACGGGAATGGTGAAGCGCACCTTCACGGACTTGCCGTTCATCTTGCCGGGCGTCCACTTGGGCATGGAGCGCACGGCCCGCAGGGCCTCCTTGTCCAGGCCGGGGCTTACCCCCCTGCGCAGCTTCACATCGGTCACGCTGCCGTCCTTCTCCACCACGAACTCCACGTACACCTTGCCCTGGATGCCGGCATCAAACTCCATGTCGGGGTACTTGGTGTTCTTCTGGAGGTACTCGTACATCTTGCCCATGCCGCCCGGGAACTCGGGCTGCTCCTGCACGGCGGCAATGTCGTAGGTTTCCTCCTCCACCGCAGGCGGCGGCGGGGGCGGCGCATCGATCTTCTGGCCTTCCTGGGTAGTGGTTCCCGCGGTGGTCTCCTTGAGGTCCTCCTGGGTGGGGGGCGGCGCTTCCACGGGTTCGTTGCTGGCCTCCACGGCCACAAACTGCACGGTCTCGATCTGCGGCTGCGGCGGGGGGATCACCTCCGGCGGCGGCGGTTCCTCCTCCTTCTCCTCCTTGAAGTTGTCCAGGTTCACGTCCACCACCTGCACTTTCTGCGCCACCTCCTCGGGCCCGCCCATCTTGGTGATGACGTACGGGGTGCCCACCACCACGGTGAACAGCAGTACGGCGGCCACCATGGCAATGATGAGCCTGCGCGAATAGTCCGTGCGCAGCTCGTAGGCGCCGTAGGCCTTGTTGCGGTCGGAGAAGACCAGCTCATTGCGCGTGCCCTGCAGCAGGTTCATCCATGTGGTGTCGAAGGTGAGCAGCACGCTCAACCCCACCAGTACCGCAACGATTATCACAAAGGCCATTGCGTTCAGAATTTGGTTTTCTCGGCCTCCAGCAGCACCTGCTCGTCGGGCTTGATGGTATCCTGCACCGAGTACTTGCCGATGCCGCTGATGTCCATCTCATCCACCATGTCGATCATGTTGCGGTACTTGGCGTCCTTGTCCGGCTTAATGATCACGAACAGGGCCTCGGGCCGCTTCTCCACGTTGTTCCGCAGGGTGTCGTAGGCCACGCGGTCGATCTCGTCCGCATTGTAGCGCCGCTTGAGCTCCTGCACCTGCTCAAAGGTGCTCTTGTTCTCGTCGATCAGCAGCTTGGTGATGTCCTTGAAGTTGGTGCGCGACAGCTGGGTCTCGCCCTTCTTGAAGGCATCGCGGTAATAGAAGATCTGGTCGCCCTTGGTGAGGAACACGGTGAGGGCGTTGTTCACCTTCTCCAGGTCCTTCTTCTTCTGCTCGTCCTGCGGCACCGGGAAGGTGAGCTGCAGGGTGGAGGGCTTGTACATGGTGGTGGTGAGGATGAAGAAGGTGAGCAGCAGGAAGGCCAAGTCCACCATCGGCGTCATGTCGATGTGGGTATTGCCCTTCTTGGCACGCTTCTTCTGGTGCCTGCCTCCGCCTCCGCCCTCTCCTTGTCCTACGTCTGCCATGGTCCTTCTTGGGTCAGTGTAGCTGTTCGCTGGATCGTTCCCCGGTGCTGTACACCCGTGGCGTTATTTGGTTGAAGGGGCCACCGCCATGCGGCTTTCCTCCAGGTTGGTGATCATCTTGAAGCGGTTGATCTTCACGGTGGGGCTTTGGAAGATCTTGATCACCTTGTTCATCACCGAATAGTTCACATTGCCGTCGCCCTTCAGCGCCACAATGGGGTTCTTGCCGTCGGAGCCGCTGCTGAAGATCAGCTGGGTGACCCGGATCCAATCCAGCAGCTGGTTGCTGGTGCTGTCGATGGGGATCCCCGGCGACTTGGCGTCCATCTCGTGCCGCTCGGTGCCGTTTTCCATGGACAAGTAGGTAGGCAGCTGGGACATGGGCATGCCGATGGTGCCCAGGTTCACGAAGCGCTGTTCCTGCTCGGGGGTGAAGGCGATCTTGTAGCGGTTGCCCATTTCCTTGATCACCTCTCGGCGCACCTTCTTGTCGGTGAAATCCCAGAACACGCGCCCGGTGCTGTCCACGATCACGGTCATCAGGTTTTCCGTGGGGATGGAGGCCTGGCTGCTGCTGCTGGGGATGTCCACCGTTACCGCATCCTCGGGGCGGAACTGGGCGGTGAGCATGAAGAAGGTGACCAGCAGGAAGCCCAGGTCCACCAGCGGGGTCATGTCGATCGCCGGACTGGAACGGGGCATCTTCAGCTTGGCCATGGTCGCTTGCCTTGTTGTGTTGGACGGTGCTTGGTGGCGGGAATGGCGCCGGGCTTACTTGCGGTTGGCCAGCGTTTGGCTGACGCTGAAGCCGGCCTCGTCGATGCCGTGGGTGATGCCGTCGATCTTGGTGCTGAAGTAGTTGAACATGATGATGGCCAGGGCACCGCCGCTGATGCCGAGGGCGGTGTTGATCAGGGCCTCGGAGATACCCGTGGACAGCTGCGTGGCATCGGGGGCGCCGGCGGTGGCCATGGCGCTGAAGGCCCGGATCATCCCAAGCACGGTACCGATCAGGCCAAGCAGGGTGCTTACGCTGGCGCAGGTGGAAATGATCACCAGGTTCTTGCTCAGCATGGGCAGCTCCAGCGCGGTGGCCTCCTCGATCTCCTGCTTCACGATGTTGATCCGCGTTTCCTTGTCCAGGGTGGTGTCATTGATCACGGTCTTGTACTTCACCAAGCCGCTGCGCATCACGTTGGCCACGCTGCCCTGCTGCTCGTCGCACACGGTCATAGCCTCATCAACGCGGTCCGTGGACAGCAGCTGGCGCACGTTGTGCAGGAATTCATCCACACGGCCCTTGCCCGTGGCACGGCCCAGGGTAATGAACCGCTCAATGGAGAAGATGATCACCAGCAGCACCACCGTAAAGAGGATGGGCACGATGAAGCCGCCCTTGTGGATCAGGCCGAAGGTGTGCGCCGGGTCCTGGGCCACCGGGTGGCCATGCACCGGGTCGCCGCCCTCGAAGTTCGAGGGGTCGCCCAGCACGAACATGTAGAAGATGATGCTGACCGCCAAGGCCAGGGGAAAGGCCAAGGCCACAAACAGGCTGGACAACTTTCCGGATTTACTTGCGCTCATGGATGGTTGGTTTCTTGGTTGGGATCGGGCTCTGCCGGTTTGTTCGTTCTTCGCCTGCCGGCCGATGCTTGGGCCGCAAAGGGGCGCAAACATAGGAAGTACATTGCTTTTCACCATAGGCCCGCCACCAGGTGCCGGACCCGGACGCTAACGCCGGGGCCCGCCCGATCCTTGCGCAACGGCCACCCGCGCTTGAGGCAACGGCACCCAAAAGCCAAGGAACGGCGCACAGCATGCAAGCATCGGCAAACAGCCCCCGCCCGCTTGGCCCGGCATGCTCCGCCGCCTGCCGGAAAAATTATTATTGTTGTGTAATTATTTTTCATGTTATATATTTGCATCCGCAATGAAAACAACCCTGCACACGGACACCCACTCCCCTGCCGGCACGGTAGCGGTACACAAGGCCGAAAGCCGCGGGCACGCCGACCATGGCTGGCTGAACGCCCGGCACTCCTTCAGCTTTGCCAACTGGTACGATCCGGCGCGCATCCACTTCGGCGCCCTGCGCGTGCTGAACGATGACACCATTGCGGCGGGAAAGGGCTTCGGCACCCACCCGCACGACAACATGGAGATCATCACCCTGGTGACCGAAGGCACGCTGAAGCACACCGACAGCATGGGCAATGAGGGCCTCATCAAGGCCGGTGAAGTGCAGGTGATGAGCGCCGGCACGGGCGTGCTGCACAGCGAATTCAACCCCGACCCGCAGCACCGCACCCGCCTGTTCCAGATCTGGATCTTCCCCCGCCGCCGCAATGAGGCGCCGCGCTATGCCCAAACCACCCTGGACCCGCAGGCCCGCGAAAACCGCTTCCAGGCCATCGCCTCCCCCGATGCTACGGAGACGCCCACCTGGATCGGGCAGGATGCCTGGCTGCACCTCGGACGCTTTGCCGCAGGCCGCACGGAGCGCTACGCGATCAAAAAGCCCGGCAACGGTGTTTATGCCATGGTAGTGGCCGGCAGCGCTACCGTGAACGGCGCACAACTTTCGGAACGGGATGCAGCAGGCGTAAGCGAAACCGACCAACTGACCATCCAGACGGGACCCGATGGGGCGGAACTGCTCCTGATCGAGGTGCCCATGGACCTGAACAACCACTGAACAACACAAAAACCCACGACAACCATGGAAATGACAGCAAAGCCAGAAACCCCCACCCGCGTGAAATGGACCATCGACCCCGCGCACAGCGAGATCGAGTTCAAGGTGAAGCACATGATGATCAGCACCGTCACCGGCAAGTTCCGCGAATTTGAAGCGGACATCGAAGCCTTAGGCGACGACCTGAGCACCGCCAAGGTGGCGTTCCGCGCAAAAGCGGACAGCATCACCACCAACAACGAGCAACGCGATGCCCACCTGCGCACCCAGGATTTCTTCAACGCGGAAAAGAACCCGTTGGTGACCTTCACCGCCACCCGCTCGGAGAACGTGGACCGCGACGGCAGCTGGGAGCTCTATGGCGACTTGACCATGAACGGCATCACCAAACCCGTGAAGCTGGACGTGGAATGGGGCGGGGTGATGAAGGACCCCTACGGCAACACCAAGGCGGGGGTGAGCATCCATGGCAAGGTGAACCGCCGCGACTGGAACATCAACTGGAACGCGGCCCTGGAAGCGGGCGGGGTGCTGGTGAGCGACGAAGTGCGCATCGCCTGCGAAGTGCAATTGGTGAAGCAGGGCTGACCCCCGGCCCTGTGTGTTGGACAGGAGGCACGGGCACGCCCGGGCCTTTCTGCGTTCGGCACCAAGGACGGGGCCATCGGGTTTCGATACCTTTCCTTGCGCGGGGTTTTGCACCACCACCCCGGAGTACACGGAAGAGACTCCGGAGCAGGGGCAGGCTGCCACTAGGGCCAAAGGCCCGGCATTATCCCGGCCCTACGCATGAGCGTAGGGCCGGGATACCAAATGCGCGATCGCCAGGGCTGAAGGCCCGGCCTCATCGCCAGGTGCGGTAAGGTCGGGCCTACAGCCCTCCCCGATGACAAGATGCATCGCTGCCCAACGCTTGCGCGTTGGGCAGCGATGCGGTCGCGCCTTCAGCGCTCATCAGGGCCTTTCCCATCAAGACAAGAAAACCCGATAGCCTTGGCCCCAAGGGCTGCACGCGCAGCACCGCGCCATACCTTAGCAGGCACTTACACTCTTCGCCCTTGCACACCATGCGCTACAAACCCCTTTCCGCCGCCACCTACCGCGAGCACCGCGCCCGCTTCCGCCAACACCTGGAAAAAGGCGGCATGGCCGTCTTCCACAGCAACGACATCATGCCCACCAGCGCCGACGGCAGCATGCCCTTCCACCAGGCCGCGGACATCATGTACCTGTGCGGCATCGACCAGGAGGAAAGCATCCTGCTGCTCTTCCCCGATGCATACGACCCCAAGGACCGCGAGATCCTCTTTGTGCGGGAGACCAGCCCCACCATCGCCATCTGGGAAGGCGCGAAGCTGACGCAGCAGGAGGCCGGCGCACTGAGCGGCGTGGCCACCGTGCTGTGGACCACGGCCTACGAGGCCACCATCAAGCGGCTGGCGCCCCAGGCCGCCCACCTGTACCTGAACAGCAACGAGCACCTGCGCCAAAGCACCGAGGTGGAAACGCGCGAAGTGCGCCGGAACAAGGAGCTCCGCGCACTGTACCCGCTGCACAGCATCAGGCGCAGCGCCCCCATCATGCACCGCATCCGCAGCCGCAAAACCGCGGAGGAGGTGGAACAGATCAAGCACGCCATCGGCATCACCGGCAAGGCCTTCCAGCGGGTGCTGCGCTTCCTGCGCCCGGGCGTGATGGAGTACGAGGTGGAGGCCGAGATCACCCACGAGTTCATCCGCAACGGCTCGCGCGGACATGCCTACACGCCCATCATCGGCAGCGGCTACAATGCCTGCGTGCTGCACTACATCACCAACGATGCCGCGTGCAACAATGGCGACCTGGTGCTGATGGACTTCGGCTGCGAGTACGGCGGATACGCCAGCGACCTCACCCGCACCGTGCCCGTGAACGGCACCTTCTCACCGCGCCAGCGCGACGTGTACAACGCCGTGCTGCGCGTGCAGAAGGAGGCCACCAAGCTGCTGCTCCCCGGCGTGTTCCTGGACCAGTACCACAAGCAGGTGGGCGAGCTCATGGAGCGGGAGCTGATCGGCCTGGGGCTGCTGGACAAGGCCGCCGTGGCCAAGCAGGACCCCGCCAAGCCGCTGTACAAGAAGTATTTCATGCACGGCACCAGCCATTTCCTGGGGCTGGACGTGCATGACGTGGGCCTGTGGACCGAACCGATCGCCGAAGGCATGGTGTTCACCGTGGAGCCCGGCATCTACATCCCCGAGGAAAAGCTCGGCATCCGCATCGAGAACAACATCCTGGTGACCAAGGACGGGCAGATCGACCTCTTCGCCGGCATCCCGCGCGAGGTGGAGGAGATCGAAGCGCTGATGGCCCAGGGAAAGAAGGCCGTGGCCTGACCTGCGGTGCCGCTGGTGCGCCCCCCCTCCACCACCATGCGTACCCGGTCCCTTGCCGCGTGCATTGCGCTCTGCCTCGGCCTTGGCGCACACGCGCAATCATCCGCCCCAATGGAAAAAACAGCCAACCCCCTGCATTGCGACCCCGACAGTGGCATTTGCCAAGTGCCGGGGCAGGGCGTGCCCGCACCTGCGGCCTTAAAGTCGTTTGTGCCGCAGGCCAAGCCCATCACCCTGCTCTACTTCACCGACCCCATCTGCAGCGCATGCTGGGGCGCAGAGCCCGCTCTCCGCAAGCTGATGCTGCAATACGGCGATGCCATCGACCTGCAGGTACACATGGGCGGGCTGCTGCCCCGCTGGGAAGGCTTCAACGACGGCGGCATGACCAAGCCTGCCGACATCGCCCCGCACTGGGAGCAGATGTCCGCCTACTTCCACATGCCCATGCTGGGCGACGTGTGGCTGCGGGACCCGCTGCCCAGCAGCTACCCGCCGAGCATCGCCTTCAAGGCGGCGCAACTGCAGGACAAGGACAAGGCACTGGTGTTCCTGCGCCGCCTGCGCGAACTGGTGATCACCGAAAGCCGCAACATCACCAAATGGACGGCGGTCGCCGAGGCGGCGCATTCCGCCGGGCTGGACACGGCGCAGCTGCACAACGACTTCAACGGCGCGGCACCGGCCCTCTTCCAGGCGGACCTCACCCTGTCCCGCTCACTGGGCGTGCGCGGCTTCCCCACCTTCATCTTCAGCAATGCCGCCGGTGAGCGCCAGGTGGTGTACGGCACCAGGGCCTACGGGTATTTTACCGCGGCCGTGAACGCATTGCTTCCGGGCGCGAAGCCTGCAAAGGCACCGGCAGGCCTCGATGGGCTTTTCGCCGTCCACCCCACCTGGTGCGCCGAGGAGGTGGCCATGGCGATGGGGATCACCCATGCGCAGGCGGAAATGATGCTGGAGGCCGCCGAGGGCAAGGGCCTGCTGAAAGCCTTGCACACGCGCAACGGAGGGGTGTGGCGCAGGCCCTGATCGACCAGGGCAACCGCAGCCCGGCAACGGTTTCGGGGCTACTTGGCCTTGATGAGGTCCATGCCGCATTTGGGGCAGCGGGCCGGACCGTCGGATACCTCCTCCGGGTGCATCGGGCAGTAGTACTGGCCTGTTCCCTTCACTTGCTCCGGCACCGCCTTGGGCAACGAGACGCGGAACGTAAGCCCCACCGTGGTGGTGTACTGGGACCCTACCTGCGTGTAGTACGGGGACGTGTTCATGTTCTGGTACAGCGGAAGGTCCGTGGCCGCATACAGGGTGAACTTGCCCTTGGTGAAACTGACCTGCGGAGTGAGGAACCACTTGCGGTAGCCGGTGGCCTCCGGGAAATAGTTGGAAGGCTTTCCGAAGAGCAGGATGCTCTCATTTACCTGCATCCGTTCCATGCTTTCGTAGCGCGCTTGCACGGTGAGCCCGTAATGGTCCAGGAAGGTGCGGCTGACGAAGAAGGCCACGCTGGCGAAATCGCCCAGCTTTTCCCCGTTCGGGTTCCAGCCCTTCCGGATGTACATGGCGTTGGCGGACACGTTGATCTTGTGCCGCAGGAAGCCGTGGTGGAGCAGGGCGTAGAAAATAAAATCCTGCGCACCGGAGGAAAGCTGCACCGCCGTGGGCTTGGTCACGTAGTACGTCTGCCCGGAGAATGGTTCGATGTTGCCCACCGAATCGTTGTAGGCCCCGAGCGGGAACTTCATCCCCAAGCCCGCCGTCACCTCATTGGTGCTTCGCGCCGTCTTCTTCCTGTACACGTTGTACCGCGGGAAGAGGATGAGGTCGCCGATGCCCGTGGAGCTGTACGTGCTGGCCGGATTGCCGTGGTACCCCACCTCCTTCTTCAGCAGGTAGTAGCCGCCCTCCACCGAAAGGGTGAGGTTCTTGGAAAGCCCGTAGCCCACCTTGAAGTACGCATACCGGCTTTGGAACGCATCAAAGGTGCGCTCGCTCACCACCTGGTCGTTCTTGTAGAACTTGTCCGTGTTGATGTACTGGAAATTGGTGTTGAGCTCCATCTGCCGTTCCTCCAGCACGCCCTGCGCGGCCTCCCCCGCAATGCAGCTGCCGCTGCCGCCCGCGCAGCATTGACCGCGCAGTCCGGCGGGGACCAACAAGGCCGGCACGGCCAGCAGTGCAAAAGCGCTTCTGTTCATGGGGGGTGCGGTTTGGGGGCTGGGGCTGTGGCGTGGCGCCTGTTCAATGGGTGATGGGCAGCCGGAGCGTGGCGCGGTGCGTGCCGTCGGTGATGCGCACCGCATAGAGGCCTGCGGCCAGGGTGCCTACGGCCACGGTCGCACTGTGCGGCCCCGGGGAAAGCGGGCCATCCTGGATGGTGCGCACCAGCTTGCCCGCGGGATCGTACAGGCCCACCACCACCGGGGCCGCCTGTGCAAGGGTAAAGGTGATCCGCACCTGGTCCGTGGCGGGAACCGGAAAGATGGAGAACCCTGCGGCCAGCGGGTTCTGCTCCTCCACGGCGGCAACCACCAGGGCCGCATTGATCGCGTTCTGCAGCGCGGTGGCGTCCACCGCGTTGTCCGCCGTGTAGAACACTGTATGGCCGCTTCCGCCCAGCACCACGATCTTGGGCATGCCCGGGCCGCCATAGTCGTTCATGCTGATGGCCGCGTTGGAGAAGGAAATGGTATTGGGCACGCCGATATTGGCCTTCCACGTGTTCAGCGAGCTGCAGCTGGTGTTGCCGTAATCGTCGGCAAGGAACATCTGCACCCGCCCCGGATAGGAGGCTTGGTAGCTCTGCACCACGTTGTAGGTGGTAAGGGTGGGCCCCGTGCAGGAGGAGCAGGGCATCACCCAATCGATGACGATCACCTTGCCGGCATCCAGCTCGGTGAAGAGGTCATGCATCTCGCCATGGCAATCGGCACAGGTGAAGTTGGTGGCGGTTTGGGCGGAGGCACCCACGGATGCCATGGCCAATGCGAAGGTGAAAAGGTGCTTCATTGCGCAGGCAATGGGTGGAATGGCCGGAGCCTGGCCGCAGGTGGCGGTTTCATTCCCCCCTGGTGATCGTACGAATCAGGGCATGAAGTTACTACGACGCGTTGCAAGGTTATGGCAAACGGGAACCGCCCCGGATGATGAAGGTCAGCTCACCGATATGCGCAGGCCTCTGGATGTCAGAAGGTTCCTCGAAGCCATTGTCCACCAGCGCGGCCTGATACAGGCCGGCGGAACATGCGCCGGTCTTGGTGGCTCCCCAAGGCCGCTGATGGTCACCAGCACGTTTCTGAGGACCCTGTCCATTGCGCCTCCGGACTGGATCGCCTTCTATTGGCGTGCATCGCCGATCATGGTCTGTCGGTCGGGCCCGGCATGCACAGTCCTGGAAGCGATTTTGTGCAGCACCACTTGGCTGGAGAAGCAAAAAGCAAAGGGCCCGCAGGCCCTTTGCGATCACCACACAGGCGCCCAGGCCTACTTCCGCATGCTGTTCATCACGGAGTAGATCTCGTCGCTGTGGTAAGGCGATGTACAGCCGGCCATCTTCTTCAGGAAGGCCTTGCGCGCCGCCTCATCCGGCCATGCGGCCTTTTCCAATGCTTCGATCTCGTTATCAAGCTTGCCGATATCCTCCCATGAGGCCAGCTCCATGCTTTGCACAAGGGACCCGCCGTGGCTGCCCCATGCGTGAACAAAGATGGCGTAGTGCTTGACCAGGCTGCTTTTGGAGATCACCTTGTCGAAGTATTCCTGAAAGGTCTTCAGAATGTCTTCACGGGTACTGCCTTCCGGAATGATGATGTTGGTGGTAGTCTGGGTGATGTAAGTATTTGCGGGCTTGTCCTGGGCTATAGCCTGGTTGCCTGCGCCGAGGAGGGTAACGGACAGGACCGCGAAAGGAAGGATGTTGACGGGCTTCATGTTTGGAGTGTTGTTGTTGGCTCCGGAAGCGAAATTCGCCTTGGCCCCTGGTTGGGTTGCTGGTGGAAACACCTGTTCCCGCAACCTGGTTGATGCGGCCTTTGTACGGCGCGCCATGGGCCGCCACCAATTGCCCCGATTGCTTGCCGCCATGCCCTTGGCCGAAGATCTCCATGAACATGCTCGAGCTGGCCCGGGTCGCGGGTCCGCTGAAACCCGGCCCGCGTATGCCCGTGTTCTTCCCGGGCCATGGCAGCCCCGTGAACGCGATCGCGGAGAACAGCCACCCGCCGCCACGGCCTTCCTGCCGATCCCTTTCCGCAGCAGCACCGCGATCGCATACCATGCGGACAGCAACGCGGCCAAGGCGGCCATCCACAGAAATTCGCGAAGCGAGAGATTGGACAACAACCACGCGCTGCCGCAGGCCAAGGTCGTGCCAATGGCACGTTGAAAATGTCCGTTGGATGACGTTGAGCCCCTGTATTTCTCCGCGCCGGCCTGACAGCAACGTCCTACAAACCTTGCCTTGGCCTGTACACTTCCAGTTCGATCTCGATCATGAACTCCGGCAAGGCAAGGCCCTTCACCTCCAGCCATGAACCGGCGGGGAACTGCTTGGTAGTAGATGCTGCCACGGTATGCCGCCTGCTTGATGAACTCCGCCATGTCGGTGGTGAAGACGTTCTCCGTCACCACATCATCGAAGGTGCAGCCGTAGTGCTTCAGCACCTTGGTCAGGTCGCCGTAGCAATTCTTCATCTGCTGCGCCAGGTCGCCCACGGCCAAGGGGTTGCCCTGGTCATCCATGCTCACCGCCCCGCTGATGGTGATGTGATCGCCCACGCGCACCGCATGCGTGTAGCCGTAGGTCTTTTCCAATCCGGGGCGCAGGTTGAACCATTCGGGGGCATCGCCCGCGGCCTTGGCCGCAGATGGCGCCTTGGGCTGAATGCTGACCGGCGCGGGTGGCTGATCGCAGGCCGAAAAGGAAATGGCCATCAGGAGAACCGGAACAGTAAATCGCATGTGTCGCGTATTGGTGGGTGGTAAACAAAGATCGACCGCCTTGGGAGAGCGGGCCCCGGTGGAAATACCGGTTCTTCCTCCGCTTGCCCCTGTGGACCCGTGCGATTTTCATCCGCAGTTTCCCGCCATTCATCTCCGCAAGCCACAAATTGGCCGTGCTGCCAACCGGGGAGAAAAGGAAGCACCCGATATTCGATGCCCCAATTGGGCATCCATCCTGAACCAACGCCACCCATGAACAAACGCGAATTCCTGAAGACCGCCGGCCTGTTCGGCGCCGCCTCCTTGCTGCCCACGGGCAGGCTCATGGCCAGCGCGTTGGGCGGCCGGGGTTCCAACAGCTGCGTGCTGATCCCCTCGGAAACGGCAGGACCCTTTCCGCTGGACCTCTCGGCGAACGCGTTCTACTTCCGGCAGGATGTCCGGGAGGACCGCACTGGTGCGCCGCTGCGCGTGCAGCTGCGCATCGTGGGATTGGACAATTGCGAGCCGATGCAGAACGTGCGGGTGAACATCTGGCATTGCGATGCGAACGGCGTGTACAGCGGCTATCCCAACCAGCAGGGCGGGCTGAACACCACGGGCCTGACCTTCCTGCGCGGATACCAGATCACGGATGCCGATGGCCGCGTGGACTTCCTCTCCATTTTCCCCGGATGGTACATGGGCCGCGTATGTCACATCCATTTCCAGGTGCATGTGAACTCCAACTACTCCGCCGTCTCCCAGCTCACCTTTCCGATCGATGCCAAACAGGCTGTCTACACCACCCACCCCGCGCTGTACCCCAACGGCACCGACCCGCTGACGCCCGCGCAGGACGGCATCTTCAACGACGGATACCAGTACCAATTGTCCACGCTCACCTTCAATGAAGCCACCCAGGAATATGAATGCTTCCTGGAGGTGACCGTGCAAGGCACGGGAATCCCCACCGGACTGGAGGAACTCCGCAATGCGCAGCAATTCGAGCTGGGGCAGAACCGGCCCAACCCGTTCAAGGACCGCACCGAAGTGCCCATCACCCTGGCGCAAACCGCGGACGTGGTGCTGGACCTGTACGACCTCCAGGGCCGCAAGGTGGCCAGCGTGCAACGCATGGGGCTTGCTACCGGTGACCACGTGATCCCCGTGGACCTGCATGTGCTGGGCTTGGCACCCACCAGCTACATCTACCAGGTGCAAGTGACGAACGCATCAGGCGTGTTCCGCAGTTGCAAGCGGATGAACGCGATGCCGTAAGCCGCGCAGGCCGCTCATCCTCCGGTGAGCCCTGTTGGGTTCACCGGGCCTTGCCCTTTCACCAATTCGCGCCCGATCATGGCCTGCAGGGCCTGGATCCGCTTTTCGAGGCTCTTGTAGCGCCCGATCATCCAATTGCGGAAGAAGATGTTGGTGCGCAGCATGCCCTTGAACGACGCATCATCCATCAAGGCCTCCGGATCGATCGGCCAGGCGCTGGCCCACATCGTGTCCACCACCACTTTGGCATGCATCATCGGCAACACCTCCTCCAACTGCACCTTGCCGTCCACCTCCATTTCCACGTCATGCATGTAGCGGTACTGCTGCGAGTAGAGCGTGGTGATCATGTTGCGCAGGCTGTCGTTGCGGACCAGGTTGAACCCCATGCTCTTCAGGTTGTCGTAGGCGGCGATGTTGGCCGATAGCGTGGTATTGCCGAGGATGTTGCCGTAGTGCACCCGCAGCGAATCGTGGAACGGCGTGCGTTCCGTGAGCTGCTTCAGCACGGCCGTGTTTCCGCGCAGCAGGCGCTGGTTCATGCCGATGTTGTAGCGGCAGTCCTCCAGGTCCGAGGCCAGGTTATCGTTCATCTCGCGCAGGATCTTCCGCTCCTTGATGCGGTCCTTGCGATCGTCGTTCCAGTTGTTGACCCAGAGCGCAAGCAGTACGCCGACCATCACCATGCAGATCTCGCCCAGGGTGCTGGTGAGCACGCGGAACAGTCGGTGTTGTACACCGAGGTTGTTGCGCAGGGTGCGGAGCAAGCGGGCCATGGAGGTGCCGTGATGGAGCGAAGAAGCGGGAGTGCGTTAGCGTCCGCAGCCCTCTCCTGTCACTTCTTCCCGCTATCCGCCGCCGGCGGCGCGATGCCCAGTTGGTTGAAGTACGAGAGCCGGTCGAAGTAGAGGTAGGAGCGCACCAACTTGCCGTTCCTCACCTGGGCGTTGAAGAAGAAGGGAATCCGGAATGCCTTGCCGGTCTTCTTGTCCGTGGCGGCGTAATCCGCGAAGAAGTTCACCCAATCCCCGGCCCATTTGCCGGTGGCATAGCGCACGCCGTCCGCGGAAATGTCCAGGAGCTGCTGGCCGGTACGGGCGGAATCGGCGCGTCCATAGTCCGCGATCACGGAATCGATGCCGGCGGAATCCACCGGCCAGCACATTTCATGCTCGATGTAAGCAGGGTCGGTGGCCGCGCGCATGCCGCCCGCATCGGCCTTGAGGCAGGCCTCCAAATAACCCTGCACCAAGGCGATGTTCGCATCGATCTCCGGCGGGATGGAATACTGCGGATGGGTGAATTGCTCCGGTGCGGGCGGGCAGGGTTGGGAGCAGGCGAAGAGCAGGGATGTGCCAAGGGTGGCGAGGAGAAGGGTGTTGAAGGAGGTCATTGGTGAATGGTGAATGGTGTTCCGTCAGTTGTTCGGGCTCCAGGTGTTCGTGTACACGCGCCATTCGCCATCGGCGTTCTTCCACACGTTGAGGTACTTCCCTGATTCCAGCGTGGAGTACTTGCCATAGCGCATGCGGTAGTTGCCCTCGTCGACCACGAAGTCCGCGTTGCCGTAAATCCGGGTGGTCGTCTCCTCCGCTTCCGTGATGCCGAAGGACACGTACTCGTCATTCATCCGCGCGATCGCTGCACGGCCTTCCACTGGTGCGGTGTTGGGGGCCAATACCCGCGCATCCGGCGCATAGTAGTCGTTCAGCACGGTGGTGTCGCCCGTGATGTGCGCGGCGGTGAACCGGTCGTTCTTCTCTTTGATGATGCGCGCCACTGCGTCAAGGTCGAATGCGGCCGGTGCCCCTGCCGGTACTTGTGACGGTTCGTGGTCGCTTCCCATGCAACCCGCTTCCACGGACAGCACGATGATGGCTGCAAGGCAAGCCAAGACCGGATGGATGTTCCCGATGTGCAACGCTGTACGGAACTTCATCTTGCAGTTTGTTGGACGACGTGTGCCCTGCCCGATCCACGCGGCCCCGGGCCACTTTCACCGTAAACACGGCACCCGGGGTCGCGCGGGATCAGCGCAAGTCATTTCTTGGCGGCCGTTTCAGGAGCGGGCATCAGGCCGAGCTGCTGCATCATCTTCATCTCTTCCATGTAGCCCCAATGCTCCACGGCCTTGCCATGCTCGAAGCGCAACATGTCGATGCCCATCACGTCCACGGCCTTGCCGGTGGCGGGCGTGGCGCCCAACGGACCGGTGTTGGTGCCGGTGAGGCGGAGCAGCAGCCAGGTGCGGTCACCGGTTGTGCTGATGGCCAGGATCTCCTGGTGGAAATCGGGCATGGCGGTGCGGTACATGGCCACCAGGTTACGCACGGCCTGCAGGCCGGTGCTCTTGATGGACGGGTCCATCTGGTGGTCCAGCACGTCCGCGCCCATGTAGTTCGCCAAGCTGTCCAGGTTGCCGGTGTTGAACATGTCGTACATGCGGCGCGTGGCGGCCTCCTGCGCTGCCGCGTTGGCCTTGGTGGCGCTGTCCGCAGCCAAGGTGGCCTTCTGTTGGGCGGTGATCAATTCGCCTTGGCCACGGGGCGCGGTGCAGGCCGTTACGACCGCCATGGAAGCAAAGAGGAGGATGGAGGCGTTGCGCATGGGCCCAGGTTGTTCGTTGTGGACAAAGCTGTGCGGGACACAACGGGTTGCGACTGGTGGAAATACCAGTTTTCACTGCGTTGCAGGCTACGGCTCCAGCTCCTCCATGGGTTCTCCACCAGCACCTTGGTGGCCGCATGATGGGCGCATGTCAGACCATCCACGCATTCAATTTCGGCCGATCTGCTTGCCCTCTTTCGGGGCCTCACTTCCCCAACGCCCGTTCCAGGTGCTTCCACACCGTGTTGAGCGAACACACCTCGATCCCCTTGCTGTACGGATGGTCGCCGGCATCGGGCGTGAGGATCAATTGCACGGGCGCGTTCACGGCCTCAAAAGCGAGGCGGTTGCCTTTGCTTAAGGCCGGTGAATTGGTGGTCTTGATCTCGATGGCCACCTTGGGCTTCAGGCTTTGCGTGATGATGAGGTCGAGCTCCGATCCATCATGCGTGCGGAAGTAGTGCAGCTCGGCGCGGCCCTGGAGCCAGGCACGGACCTGTTGCACCACGAAGCCTTCCCAGGAGGTTCCGGCCATGATCCCCGTGCGCAGCGACTCCAGGTCGGCGATGCGCAATTGCGCGTGCAGCAGGCCGGTGTCGGCGAGGTACACCTTGGGTGCGCTGGTGAGGCGCTTGCGCAGGTTCATGTGGTAGCTGGGCAGCACCGAGACCAGGAAGGCCTGCTCGAAGTAGTGCAGGTAGCGCTTCACCGTGGGGCCCGACATGCCGATCGACTTGGCGATCATGTTCATGTTGAGCGGCTGGCCGTTCACCGAAGCGAGCATGGCCAGCATGGCCCTCGTACCGCGTGCATCGGCGTTCAGGCCAAGCAGGGCCAGTTCCCGTTCGGTGAAATCGCGCAAGTAGTCCTGTGCCCAACGCACGGCATCCGCGTGGCTGCGGGCCAGGAAGGCCCGGGGATAGCCGCCGCGCAACCACAACCTGTCCCGTTCGGATGCGCGCAGTTCCCGGATGCAGAACGGGAAGAGGTCCATGTAGCTGATGCGGCCCGCCAGCGACTCGGAGCTGCGGCGAATGAGCTCCGGCGATGAGGACCCGAGCAGCAGGAACCGGGATGGCCGCCGGTCTCTGTCGATCAATGAGCGCAGCACCGGGAAGAGCTCCGGCATGCGCTGCACTTCGTCGATCACGATGAGCCGGTCGCGGTGGCGCCAGAGGAAGGCCTCCGGCTCCCGCAGACGGTCCAGGTCAGCAGGGCTTTCCAGGTCCAGGAAGAGCACTTTGCGCTTCGCCGCCTTGGCCAGTTGCCGGGCCAACGTGCTCTTGCCCACCTGCCGTGCGCCGAGGATGCCCAGCGCGGGCGACCGCTTGAGCGCGGCCATGGCCTGCGGGAAGACGATACGGGGTTTCAAGGGCGACGGCATCACCGCAAATGTAATATGCAATGTTACATCTTCGGTACATTCGAAACCCAAAAGAGCCCATGTGCCACTCCTTCATCGAAGAACGGCGCTTCGAATCGCTTTGCCCAGCTGGATCTCCGCCAGGGATGGAAGCGGCGGCTGGGCGAAGGCACGGCCATGCGGACGTGTGCAACGAGGAGGCGACCAACGGAAGCCACCGGAGTGCCACGACCGCAGGCCGTGACGAGCACACCACAGCGGACAGCCCGCAGGCGGCCCTATTCACCAACTCCCATTCACCATTCACCCTTCCGCTCACGCCTTCGCCGGCTCCAGCTCCTCAATGGTCTTCTTCGCATGCGCCAACCGCCGCTTGGCGTTCTTCTCCACCAGCATGCGCGTGGCCCAATGCTCCAGCCGGTGGTGCAAGGGGATCAGCAGCGCCGCGATGCACACCAGCGCGAGGAGCATGAACACCGGCGAGTGGTGCGTGATGCTGCCGATGAGCGGATGCAGCAGCAGGTTGAGGAACTCGAAGACGATGAGCAATGCCACCACGCAGAGGAAGGAGATGAGCTTGGCGCTGGCCACGTGGCTGCGGCTGAAGAGCAGGAAGCCCAGGATGAAGAGCACGATGCCCAGCGCGATCAGCGCGTACTGGATGTTGTTGGCGCGCTCAGCCTCTTCCTGCGCATGCGCCACGGCAAGCTGTTGCTGGCGTGCCTCCTCCTCGAAGGTCATCAGTTGCGTCTGCTGGATGGCCTTGAAGTTGTACAGGCTGTCGTTGGCGGCCTTGTACATTTCGGCATACTTGAACGCGCTGTCCACGTTGTTGGGCCGGTAGATGTCGGTGAGCAGCTGCGCGGGCTTCATCACCATGGTGGCGAAGGGGGTGCCTTGCACCACGGCTATGGCCTGCTTGGCATAAGTGATGGCGGTATCCGTGCGGCCCGCAGCCTGGTGGAACTCGGCGAGCGCCTCGTAGGGGATGTTGACGTACTTGGCTGAGCCGATGCGGTAGCCCTCCTGCACCGCGAGCTGCATGTAGCTCTCTGCCAGCTTGGGGTCGCCCATGCGCGCCTGCACCATGCCCAGCAGCCCATAGATGCCGCCGAGGTAGTCCTTGATGCCGCTGCCCATGGTAAGCTCGTATGCCTTCTGTGCGTGTACCAGCGCGGAGTCCGGCTTGTTGTCGGCCAGAAAGATCTCGCCCAGGAAGTAGTGCCCGATGATCGTGAACATGTTCACCTCGATCTTCGCCGCGTTCGCCACAGATTTGCGTCCGTAGGCAATGGCGGTGGGGTAGTCGCGCAGGTCGAGGTAGTTGCTGGAAAGCCCGGTATACGCGCTGGCCAGCAGCCGTGGGTCGCCTGTCTTCTCGGCCACCGCCATGCCCTTGAGGTTGTAGTCCAGCGCCTTCACGGTGCTGCCGAACTCGCGGTAGTCGTAGCCCAAGCAGAGCAGCCCCAGCACCTGCGACACCTTGTCGCCGGTCTTCTGGCCATGCACCAGCAACACGTCGGCGTTGTGCATGTCCAGCACGGGGTTGGTCTCCGAGGTGGTGAGGCCGCTGAAGGCAAGGTAGAAGCGTGTACGGTCGTTCTTCTCCACGGCGATCTTGGGGAGGAGATCCTCCATGCGCTGGGCATGGAGCGTACCAGTAAGAAGCACACAGGCGAGCGCAGCGAAACAGGTGGTTCGGCGGGTCATCAGGAAATGGTTGGGCCTTATGTGGACAAAGCTCCCTGCTCACGCAACATGGGCGACTGGTGGAAATACCGGTTCGGGCGGCAGTGATGAAATCGTGGTCAGGTTGACCGAAGGTGAAGAAGAGAGGAAGTAAGGAAGTGGGGAAGGCGATGCGGGCGCGTTGCTTGGCTTCGTGCTATGTGAAGATGCCAAGTGCCGTACACACCAGGCCGAGCACCAGGGCGATAGCCGTCCAGCTCCGCGTGATCTTGTTTTCCATGGCTAAGGTGTTTTGCTCGTTCAACTGAACAAAGTGTGGCAGCCCCGGCTGCGCGAAACCGGTGGAATTACCTGTTCTCACATCCTGCCCTTGATCGCCGCTGTGATCGCTTTCGCCAGTTCCTCTGGCTTGAACGGTTTGGGCACGAAGGCGTCCATGCCCGCATCCAGGCATTGCTGCACTTCGGACTCCATCACGTTGGCCGTCATCGCCACGATGGGGATGCGGGCCTTGTCACCTCCCATGAGGCGGATGGCGCGCGTGGCGGCGTAGCCGTCCATCACGGGCATCTGCACGTCCATCAGGATCAGGTCGTACGCTCGTGCTGCGTGCATCTCCAGGGCCACCTGCCCGTTTACCGCCACATCAACGGTGCAGCCGGGAATGGTGTACTTCAGTTCCTCCTGCGCCACCAGCACGTTCAGCTTGTTGTCTTCGGCGAGGAGGATGCGCAGCGCATGGGGAAGGGATCCCGTTGTCGGTTGTTTGTTGTCAGGCCTGTTGGCGATGGACGGTGCAAGGGCATACGGCAGATTGAAGCTGAACACGCTGCCCTTCCCCGGCTCGCTTGCCACATCGATGGTGCCGCCCTGCATCTCCACCAGGCGCTTGCTGATGGCCAAGCCCAGGCCGGTGCCGCCGTACTTGCGCGTGTGGTCGCTCTCGGCCTGCATGAAATCCTCGAACACGTGCGCCAGCCTGTCCGGCGCGATGCCGATGCCGGTGTCCGTCACCGCGAAGCGCAGCATCACGGCATCCCTGAGGTGCTCCTGCAGCGACACGGCCACCTGCACGGCACCTTGTTCGGTGAATTTGATGGCGTTGCCCAGCAGGTTCATCAGCACCTGGTTCAGGCGCACGGGGTCGCCCAGCACGGCAACGGGCACGCTGGCCGACACATCCGTGGCGATTTTCAGGCCTTTTTCCTCCGCGCGGTAGTGCAGCACGTCCACCACGCTGTTCAGCACGGTGCGCGGTTCCAAGCGCACTTTTTCCAGTTCCAACTTGCCCGATTCGATCTTGCTCAGGTCCAGGATCTCGTTCACGATGCCTAGCAGGTTTTCGCTGCTGCTGGCGATGGCATCTATGTACTGCTGCTGTTGCGGAAGGTGCTCGTTGCGCTGCAATATGCCGCCCATGCCCACGATGGCGTTCATCGGCGTGCGGATCTCGTGGCTCATGTTGGCCAGGAACTGCTGCTTCACGCGTTCGCTGTGCTCGGCGCGCTCGCGCTGCCGGTCGGCCTCGTCCTTTTGCCGGCTCAGCTCGGTGGTGCGCTGGGCCACGGTGCGTTCCAGCAGGGCCCGCTGGCGTTTCAGGCCGGCGGTGCGCAGGCGGATGTAGGTGATGATGCCCCCGGCCACCAGCGCCACGTACAGCGCCCACGCCCACCACGTGCGCCACCACGGCGGCAGCACGGTGAGGGTACACGCCGTGCCCTTCATGTCCCACACGCCATCGCGGTTGTCGCCGCGCACGCGGAAGGTGTACGTGCCGGGGTCGAGGTTGGTGTATACGGCGCTGCGCTCGGTGCCCGATCGGATCCAGTCTTTGTCGAAGCCTTCCAATTTGTACTGGTAGTGGTGTTCCTGCGGGGAGCTGAACTCCAAGGTGGCGAACTCGAAGGTGACCATGTTCACGCTGAACGGAATGGTGATGGTGCGCGCCAGGAATGCAGGCGCACGCAAGGGTGAGGAGGGGTCGTGGAAATCCACCGGTTTGTTGATGAGCTTGATGGCGGTGATGAGGATGGGCGCCGCCGTGCTGTCCGCGGTGAGCTTGCGGGGATCGAAGTAGTTGAAGCCGTTGACGCCTCCGAAGAAGAGCGTGCCATCGGGCCCTTTTGCGTAAGCATTGCGGTTGAACTCGTTGCTCTGCAGGCCATCGTTCACGGTGAAGGTCCGGAATGTCCCATGGTGGCGATCGTAACACGCGATGCCCTTGTTGGTGCTCATCCACAGGCGGCCGGCTTCATCGGCGAGCACGCCGTACACCACGTCGTTAGGCAGGCCGTCCCGAGTGGTGATGCGCTCCACTTCGCCGGTGCGTACATCGAAGCGGTTGAGGCCACCGCCGTTGGTGCCGATCCACAGCACACGGGCGGGATCATCCGGGTCGCCGCAGATGGAGAAGATGATGTCGGCGGAAAGCGAACGCGGGTTCTTGGGGTCGTTCACGTAGTGGCGCCAATCACCCGTGGCCGGGTCCAGGCGCATCAGCCCCTTCACCGTGCCCGCCCATACTCGGCCGTCGGGGCTTTCATGCAGCGCGATGGCAAAGTCACAAGGGTCGTTCACCGCAGGTATGGGCCATGGAAAAGGCTTGAATGCGTTGGTGCGGGTGTCCAAGCGCCACAGTGCCAGGTTGCCGCCCGCCCATAGCGCATGGCCCGCGCCGAGCAGCAAGGGGAACAGCGGGCCGTCTTCTTCCTTGCCCTCCACATTGCCGGGCCGCAGCATGGTCGCGCCTTGGTGGCTTGCCGGGTCGTACTGCAGCAGGTTGCCGTAGTTCAAGGTCACCCAATCGGTGCCGCTTGTGTCCTGCAGGGCCATGTCGCCGTTGTATGCCTTCGCATTCCGGGCGTGGGGCATGGCCAGTTCCTTCGTGCTTTTGATCAACCGGACATACCTGCGGCCCACCGGATCGAATTCCGCCAGCAGCTCCCACCAGCGCGCCACCAGCACATTGCCCTTCGGTGTGGACGCCAAGGCACGAATGCTGGCATCTTCCCATTTGTTGAAACGCGCCGTGCGTGGGTCGTACTTCAGCAGGCCATGGCCCGTGCTGCCCAGCCACAGGGCGCCGCCCCTGTCCATGAAGATGCACTTGAGGGACCGCAGGATCTTGGCCTGGTCGGGGTCCAACGGTTTCACCGGGGTGAGCCTCCCAGCGGCGGCCGGGTCATAGCGGAGCAGCCCGTCACTGCCTGCTATCCACAGTGTGCCATCCGCATCCTGCACCACGCCGTTCTGGCTGATCGAACCCCCGGTCCCGGTAGGCATTTCCACTTTCTGCAAGCGTCCTGTTCCGCGATCGAGGGTGGCCATGAAATCTCGCCCAATGCCGCGCAATGTGCCGCGCACGGTGTCCTCGAGGAACCGCATGCCATTGATGCCTGCCGCCATGTCCGCGTTCCAGGGCTGCAGGGTGTCCACCAGGTCCTGCCCCTTGTGAACCGGCGTGATGCGCACTGCGCGGTTGAGGTTCGTGCCCCACAGGCGGCCGTCGCTGAGCAGGGTGAGCGCCACATCCCCCGGATACCATGTCAGCGTGCAGGGCGGCAATGGTTTTTCAGGCACCGGGGGCCGCGCGAAGGTGACCTTGACGACCAGGTCGTTGCCGCAAGCCCAAAGGTCCCCGTTCGCATCCGCTGTGGCTTGGCGCACGATGCGAAACAGGCCTTGGGGGTGCGCGAGCGGCACGTGCCTGAAGCGCTCCGTGGCGGGATCGAAGAGGTCCACCCCGCCATCGGAGACCACCCACAACCGCTGCGCGCCGTCCACCTGGAGCCAGTTCACCGTGTTGCCCGCGATGGAGGTGCTGTCTTCCGGATCATGGCGGAAGGTGGTGAAGCTGTAGCCATCGTAGCGGTCCAGGCCGTCCTTGGTAGCGAACCAGAGGAAGCCGTACTTGTCCTGCGCGATGGAGCTCACCATGCCCTGCGCCAGGCCATCATCGATGGTCAATGCGGTGAAGGGCAGCTGGAGCGTGTCCACCTGTGCGCGTGCCGTGCCTGCGGCGAGCAGCAACAGGAGCGCGGGGATGCGCAAGAGATGGAGGGTGCGAGGGTGCGAGAGTGCGAGGGTGCGGGAGTGCGTCACTCCATCACGCTTGCATCCTTGCCCCGTTGCACGCATTTCCGCACACATCGTTGCGCCGGTTCACGTTGCTTCCGGCACGAAGATCCCCTTGCTCATGGCGTAGACCACCAGCCCCGCCGCATTGCGCGCGCCGGTCTTCAGCAGCAGGTTGTTGCGGTGGAAGTCCACGGTGCGTGGGCTGATGAAGAGCTGCATGCCGATCTCCGCCGTGGTCTGTTCCCGGCAGATGCCGCGCAGCACCTCGGTCTCGCGCTCACTCAGGAGGTCCACGGCGTTGAAGGCCGCGTGTACCTGCTTCTTCTTCACTAAGCCGTGCAGCATCACGCGGTCCACGGTGTCGTTGAGGTAGAAGCCACTCTGCGCCACGGCGCGGATGGCCACATCGATCTCGTCCGGCTCGGCGCTCTTGAGCATGTAGCCGTTGGCGCCCATACCCATCAGCTCGGCGATCACCGCCTCCTCATCGTGCGTGCTGAGGATGATCGTCCTCACCAACGGGTGGTCCTTCTTGATGTGTGCCAGCGTCTTGCGGCCATCCAGCACGGGCATCTGCAGGTCCAGCAGCACGATGTCGGCGGGCGTGTTCTTCAGCGCGTTGAGCAGCTCCGCGCCGTTGGCGCATTCCAGCACCACCTTGGCACCGGCCATGTCCTGCAGCAGCATGGCCATGCCCTTGCGGAAGAGGCGCTGGTCATCGGCGAGGGCGATGCGGATCATGGGTGAATGTTCAGGGAAGATAGCACTCCTTCCACCGGTATTTCCACCGGTTCATGGATTGAAGATGGCGCGCAGTTCGGCGGCCACCTCGGCACAGGCGGCGTGCAACTCTCCTACTTCTTCATGGCAAGGCGTTGATGCATCGCACCGCGTTCGCTCACCGACCCGTTGCAGCACTTCAAGCATCCGTGGCGCACCGAGGTAATACGCCTGCGGCTTCAGCTCATGCGCCAAGGCGGCCAGTCCGGCGGGATCCCCGCGTTGCACGCATTGGGCCATCTCCTCCATCCGCAGCGGGATCTCCTCCAGGAAGATCTCCACCCATGCGCCAATACGGGCGTGGTCGCCCTTGTACAGGCGTTCCAGATAAGAAAGGTCGATGGCGGACATGGGCGGTGGGGCCAATGCGAAGATGGTGCGGGAATCCGATCACCGCCACGCCGTGCAAAAGTTCCCTGAACGTTGATCCGAACGGGCACAAGAATGGCGGCTCCCTACCCTGCGGATTTAGCCTATCGAAGATCCTTGCGAAGCTGTTGCACAGCGGGTCCGGGACAGGTGAAGCTTAGGGGCGGTTGCTAAAGGAGCCCCCATGCCCCACAACGCTCCTTGATCGATCGGCCTGAAGTGAATGGGGAATGTAGTTCGTAATGCGTAGTTCGCAGGGCGTAGACCCCCCACGAATTACACCCCTTCGCGCCTTCGCGGCTTCGCGTGAGGCCCCCTCAAAACTCCGCATTCCCCGGCGTCCTCGGGAACGGGATCACATCGCGGATATTCCCCATGCCGGTAACGAACAGCACGAAGCGCTCCAAGCCTAAGCCGAAGCCCGCGTGGGGCACCGTGCCGAAGCGGCGCGTGTCCAGGTACCACCAGAGCTCTTCCTTGGGCACGCCCATTTCTTCCATGCGGGCTTCCAGCACATCCAAGCGCTCCTCGCGCTGGCTGCCGCCGATGATCTCGCCGATGCCAGGGAAGAGCACGTCCATGGCGGCCACGGTGGTGCCCTTGTCGCTGTAGCCGAAATCGCCGGGCGCGTTGGTGCGCATGTAAAAG
The DNA here is from genome assembly GCA_018266475.1 of Bacteroidota bacterium. Lineage (GTDB taxonomy): Bacteria > Bacteroidota > Bacteroidia > Flavobacteriales_F > PHOS-HE28 > PHOS-HE28. The sequence continues at coordinate 5,066 of JAFEAI010000021.1, read as the reverse complement.
GCCTTGATCTTGCCGGGGTAGCCCGTGACGATCACCGGCTTCTTGAAGTGCTTCTCCACTAAGTAGCGCTCGTGCTCGCTCTGCAGGTCGATGCCCCATTCCACGGGGAACTGGAACTGCTTCTTCTGGTGCGGCTTGCTGCGCAGCAGGATCTCGATCGCATCGGTGTAGGTGATGCGTTCGAAGGGATTTTCAAGGACGAACTTCAGGCGGTCGATCAGGCCCATTTCGGCGCGCTGCGCCTGCGGTTTCTGCTTTTCCTCCTCGGCCAAGCGCGCATCCAAGAACTGCAGGTCGTCCATGCTGTTGCGCAGCACGCGGGCGATCAAATGCTTGCACAGGCCCTCGGCCAGGTCCATGTCGCCGTGCAGGTCCATGAAGGCGGCCTCGGGCTCGATCATCCAGAACTCGGCGAGGTGGCGCGTGGTGTTGCTGTTCTCCGCGCGGAAGGTGGGCCCGAAGGTGTAGGCTTTGCCCAGCGCGGTGGCAGCGAGCTCGGCCTGCAATTGGCCGCTTACGGTGAGGCGGCTTTCGGCACCGAAGAAGTCCTCCTTCCAGTTCACCGAGCCATCGTCGTTCAGCGGCGGGTTCTTGGGGTCCAGGGTGCTCACGCGGAACATCTCCCCTGCGCCCTCCGCATCACTCGCGGTGATGATGGGGCTGTGGAAGTAGTTGTAGCCGAGCGAATCGAAGTACTCATGGATGCCGAAGCTCACCTGGTGGCGGATGCGGAAGATGGCGCTGTAGGTGTTGGTGCGGAAGCGCAGGTGGGCGTTCTCGCGCAGGAACTCCAGCGAGTGTTTCTTCGGCTGGATCGGGTAGACGTTGGGGTCGCTGTCGCCCAATACTTCCACCTCGCTCACCTGCATTTCCACGCGCTGGCCGCCGCCCTGGCTTTCCACGATGGTGCCGGTGCAGCGCACGCTGGCACTGGTGGTGAAGCGGTGCCGCGTGGCCTCATCCACCTTGCTTTGGTCGATCACGCACTGAAGGTTGCGGATGGTGCTGCCGTCGTTGAGGGCGATGAAGCGGTCGTTGCGGAAGGTGCGCACCCAGCCGGCCACGGTAACGGTGGTGTGGGTGAGGGCGGTGTCGTCGAGGACTTGCTTGATGGAGTGCATGTCGATCAGATGATCCGGCGATCAGATGATCAGATGATCAAAGACCGATGGAACTTTGAAATGACTGCAAAGGAACGATGGCGCGGGGAATGAAAGGGCCGTTCGTGCAAGCACACCGGTGCCCCGCGCTCCTGCTCCGCTATAGGAGGATGCGCATCTCATTGGTGGCCGCGAAGCCCAAGGTTTCATAGACGGCCCGGCCTTCGGCACTGGCGTGCAGGCTCACCACGTGGATGCCTTGCGCCGCAGAGGCGTCCAGCAGTGCCTGCATCAACCGGCGCGCAAGTCCTTGGCGGCGATGTTCCGGCTCGGTATACACGTTGAAGACATAGCCCCGGTACCGGTCCATGTTCAACACGCCGGTGGGCCATTCCACCAGCCAGAGGCCCACGCCCGACACGACCATTCCGCTTGGGGCTACCATCAGCCAACCCTGGTACAGCCCGTTGCCGAGCCGTTCACGCAGCCATTCGGCGTAGAGGGGTTCGCCCGCCTTCAGCACTTCAGTGTCGCCCAGGCCGCTGTCCGCGAACATGCGGCGCCGATGGCCGATGATGATGGCAAGGTCGTCCAGGGTTGCCTGGCGGATGCGGTGGTCCATGAAAGCGGGGATGATGATGCCCTGTGAGCTGCGCTGAACGGCTGCAAAGGAACGATGGCGGAGGAAATGCAGGGGCCGGGCACCAGGCTGTGCGGGGCTTGCCTATTCGATCACCAGCCGTTGGTATGTGCGACTTTCGGCGCTTTCCAGCGAAACCACAAAGAGCCCGGGCCGCAGGCCGTTGATGTCCAGCAACAGCGTGTTGCCGCTGAAGGTCTCCTCCTGCACTACCCTTCCTGCGGCATCGCGGATGCGCAGCACGGCTTGCGCCTGTTCATGGTTGCTGCGTACTTCAAGGCTGCCGTGCGCGGGGTTGGGCCGAATGCTGAAAACCGCACGGGACAAGCCTTCCTGGATTCCGGAACAAACATCCACGAACACGGCGGAGCTGTCCGTTGTGCTACTTGTGCCGCCCGCGTTGGTTACCGTAAGCGTTACCGGCCACGTGCCCGGCAGTGCATAGCATACCGTGGGGGTGCTGTCGATGCTGGTTGTGGGCACACCACCGGGGAAGGACCAGGACCGCGAGGAGACGCCGTTGGTTGAATGGTCGGTAAAAGTGGTGCAACCGTTGGGGCACAGGGCGGTGCTGTCCACAGTGAACGATGCCACCGGGGCTTCCGGGAGGTGCCATTTGGCGATGCGTTGCGCGGGGATCCCGCCGGCAGTGGTGAAGCTGCCTCCCGCGAAGAGGCTGTCGTGAAATACTTCCATGGTGCGCACCTTGTCATTGCAGCCCGCGCCCACCGGCACCCAGGTGGTACCCGAAAGGCGCGCAATGTGGCTTGGCGTAGTGAAGGCGCCGCCGATGTAGAGCTGGTCCCGGTACACGGCCATGGCTGTCACATAGTCGTTCAAGGTGCCGCCCACCTTCACCCACTGGCTTCCGTTCCATTTGGCCACGCGGCTGGCGGGCAGGCCGTTGGCCTGGGTGAAGCGGCCACCGATGTAGAGCGTGTCCCGGAACATGCAATGCGCTAAGACGTCATCGTTCACGCCCGCGCCCATGCGGTTCCACGCGGTGCCGTTCCACAGGGCGGTATGGTTCACCAAGGAATCACCGGCAACCATGAAATTCCCGCCCACGAATAGCTGCCCCTCGAAAGGCAACAGGTCCGAGACCTGGGCATCGCAGCCGGAGGTGAGTGATTCGTATGCGCTGCCGTCCCAACGTGCAATGCGCGAAAAGGGTGAAGAGAAGAAGCCGCCCACGTACAGCGTGTCCTGGAAGTGCGCCATGCTGTACGCCGTGCTGTTGAAGGAGGAGCTGCTCACCCCGGTGAGGTTGAACAGGTTGGCGCCGTTCCAGAAGCGAACCCGCCCGCCATCGCCGATGTACAGGGCGGTATCGGTGGCATACAATCCGTCGGCGGCCATGAAGGAGCTCAGATTGGCTGCCTTGCTCCACGCACTGCCGTCCCACCGCGCCAAGAAGTAGGAACTGGAGGTCGCACTGCCGATCTGCGTAAAGGTGCCGCCGGCGTAGAGTTCATCGTTGAACATTTCCAGCGCATACACCGCGGAACCTGCGCCGGTGCTTACGGGCGACCATGTTTGGGCATGGCCCAAGATCGGAACGGCACTGATCGCGAACAACATGAAACGCAAACCGGGAACGTGTGGCATGGCGGCAAGATAGGGTCGTCGGAGTGTGTTCTGCGCATGACCCGCACCGTGCGCATCACCGTCTGCCGTGCCGAACGGAACAGGCCGGAACGCACTGCGGGCCGGAATTGCTCCCGGCCCGCAGGCTTCACCCAATAGCACTGCTCCGCCGCATTGGGCCTTTATTTCCCTTTCAGCGCTTCGATCTCCTTGCGCATTTCCTCGATCAGCACTTGTTGCTCCTGCACGGCCTTCACCAAGGGCACCACGAAGGTGGCGTACCCAAGGGTGTAGTGGTCCTGGTCGCCGTGCGGGTGCTGCACACCGTCGAAGTCATAGCCCGCATCCTTGGCAGCCTGTTCCACTTCCTGGGCGATGAAGCCGGTGAGCTTCTCCTGCGAGACTTCACGGATCCGCTCAGCGTACCAGTCCGGGACCTTCCCGGCCACTTCCATCTTTTCCTTCACGCCGGTGTATTCGTCCACCGCGGCGGCATCCAGGTTGTAGGTCACAGGGCGCAACTTGGTGATGAACGCCAAGCCGGGCACGTCTTCCTGCACGTTGCGCTTGAAGCGGCCGTCGCTCAGGTTCTGCCAGGCGCCGAACCCTCCGGTCAGGTTGTTGTTGGTGCTGGTGCCGATGGTGATGCGGTTGGCGGCCGTGGGGGTGGCATTATAGCCCAACGCACCGGTGTTGGAAAGGGAGTTGTTGCCTCCAGGGATCCCGGCGTAGGCCCCGATGGCGGTATTGTTGCCACCCGTCCCAACGTTCGTGGCGGCGAAGTACCCCACTGCGGTATTGTTGTTTCCATAGAGCGAATTGTTGAGGGCGTAGGCACCGATGCCGACATTGGAGAATCCGGTGGAGTTGTAGTAGAGTGCACGGAACCCCAACGCGGTGTTCAGGCTTCCGCGCGCATTGCTGAACAGCGCCTTGCTGCCCACGGCCGTGTTGTCATGGGCGTCATATATCCCTTCAATGGAATTGTCCGGCTGGGCATTCAGACCGTTGTTGTACAGTGCACTATCACCCACGGCCACGATGTTGCTGCGGTCCGTGTTGCGGTAAAGTGCCATGGGTCCCATGGCCACGTTGCTGTTGCCTGTGGTGTTGTTGTACAGGGCGTAATACCCCATCGCCGAGTTGTTCTTTCCGGAGGAGTTGAATCCCAACGTACCACAGCCCATGGCCGTATTCTGCCATCCGGTGGTATTGTTGACGAAGCTCAAAGAACCCATGGCCGTGTTCCGATAGCCGGAGCTGTTCAACGCCATTGCGGAATATCCCATGGCGGTGTTGTTATGTCCGCTACTGTTCGAATACAAGGTCCCGTACCCGGTGCCGGTGTTGTAATTGCCCGTGCTTGTGGTCGGCAGGGAGGAAACGCCCCACGAGGTGCTTCCATTGGGGCTGAGCCAGCCTGCCCTCGAGTTGTTCACCCTTACTTCGAAGGCAGTATTGTCCGTGGTGCCGATGAAGTTGCTCGCGCTTGTTCCGGCATTACCCGTAAGCGCCCATGCATTTGCACTACCATCTTGGCCCGGAGGGCCTACCAGCGAGGTGCCCGTGCCCCAAGCTCCGGCGGCCTTTGGCCCGAACAACATGTTGGTGGCGGTATTGATGTAGAAATCACCGTTGGTGCCCGTGCCAGCCGCCGGATCAACCGTGCCGCTCAACACCGTCTTTCCATTTGCACCCGCTGTACCCGCCGGGCCTTGCGCGCCCGTGGCACCAGCCGC
>JAFEAI010000219.1 GCA_018266475.1 Bacteroidota bacterium | reverse complement strand
GGGTTTTGCACCGTGGCGTTGGCCGTTAGCGGCGGCGGTGCATCAATGGTGAAGGCCACCGTGGTATCACAACCGTGGGCATCGGTTACCCGCAGGGTGCCCGGGCCGGCGCACAGGCCGCTCACGCCCGAGGTGCCCTGGCCGCTGGTTGGGGCCGGTGTCCATAGATAAGTGTACAAGGGCGTGCCGCCCGCCACCACCGCCTGGGCGGAGCCGTCGCAGGTGCCGGGGCAGCTTACCGGCGAGGGGGCAAGGAACACTTGCAGCGGGGCCGCCGCCTGGATGGTGTAGGTGCGCGTGGCCGTGCAGCCCTTGGAGTCGGTCACCGTCAAGGTCCACGTGCCGGGGCACAGGCCGCTGGCGGTTGGGGTGCCCTGGCCCGTGGGCGGTTGGGGCGCCCAGGCGTAGGTGTAGCCCGGGGTGCCGCCCGAGGGCGTTCCCGTGGCGGTGCCGTTGCATGTATTTCCGCAGGACGGGTTGGTCTGCGTGCCTGCGATGGCCACCGGCGGCGGGGCGGTCAGGGTGAAGGACCGCGTGATGGAGCAACCGTTGGCGTCGGTGATGGTGACGTTCCAGGTGCCCGCGCACAGGCCGGTGGCGTTGGCCGTGCCCTGCCCCGCCGGCGGTGCGGGGCTCCAGATGTAGGTAAGCGTGCCCGTGCCGCCGGTGGCCGGCGCACTGGCCGTACCATTGCATGCCCCCGCGCAGGTCACATTGGTCTGCGTGGTGGTTGCCGTGAGCGGTGGCGGCGCCTGCAGGTTGAACTGCACCGTGGTATCGCAACCGGCCTGATCGGTCACCCTAACGCTCCACGTGCCCGCGCACAGGCCGGTGGCGCTGGCCGTGCCCTGCCCCGCCGGAGGTGCGGGGGTCCAAAGGAAGGTATAGGGCGCGGTGCCGCCCGTAGGCGCCACGATGGTGGTGCCGTTGCAGCTTCCTGCACAGGTGGGAGGGGTGCTTGAAGGGTGCGGCACCAGCACGGGCGGTGCATCGATCACGAAGGTGACCACCTTGTCGCATCCGCTGGCCTGGTCATGGATGGTCACGGTGTAAGTGCCTTTGCACAGTCCGGTGGCATTGGGCGTGCCCTGCCCCGCCCCGGGTGCCGGCGCCCACGTGTAGGTGAAGGGCCCCGTTGCGCCGGTGGGGTTCACCGTGGCGGTGCCATTGCAGCTGTTGCCGCAGGTGGCGTTCACGTGCGTGGCGTTGGGCACGATCGGCGGGGGCTCGGTGATCTGGAACTGCACGGTGGTGTCGCAGCCGTTGGCATCGCGCACGTTCACCGTGTAGTTGCCCGCGCACAGCCCGGTAACGTGCGGGGAGCCGTTCCCGGCCGGATTCCCGGGGCCCCAGGTATAGGTGTACGGGCTTGTTCCGCCCGTGGGGGCCACGGTGGCCGTGCCATCGCAGGCGCTGTTGCAGTTCACATTGGTCTTGGTGAAATGCGGCTGCACCGCTTGCACGGGGAAGCTGAAGGTGGTGTCGAAGGCGCATCCGTTGGCATCGGTCACCCGCAAGCGGTTGATGCCCGGGCAGAGCTGGTTGAAGCTGGCCCCCGTGCCCGCGCCGTTGTTCCAGGAATAGGTATAGCCGGGCACGCCGCCCACGGCAAAGGCGTTGGAGCGGCCATTGCACACCCCGGCGCAGGTGGGGGGCACCACGCCGGTGAAGATCACGCTCAGGGAGGCCGGGTCGGTAACCTGCACGGTGGTGGCGCAGCTCACGCCCTGCCCCTGGTCGGTTACGATCACGATCTGGTTGCCGGGGCACACGTTGTTCCAGGTGGCCGTGGAAGGGCCGCCCACCCAGCTTTGGGTAAAGGGCCCCACACCGCCGGTGATCACCACGCGCACCGATCCGTTGCACACCCCGTGGCAGCTCACGCCGAAGCCGTTGAAGTTGCTCATCAGCTGCGCATCAATGGTGAAGGGCGTCTGCCCCACGGCGGTGGCGCACACGTTCACGCCCCTGGCAGCGGCATCAGTGCTGCGGCCGGTGCCCCAGGCGGCGATCGCACCGCCCACCAGCAACCGCGAGGTGCCGGGCTCCACGGCATCCGGCGCGGGCGCGTTGAACGGCCGCCCCAGGCGCACCACGGAACTTCCGGCCATCAGCTTGGCCCCGCGCGGCGCCATGTCCAGCGCTGCGGCCTGCAGCATGTTGCCGTTGGTGGCAAGCGTTCCCTTGCGCAGTTCCAGCGTGGCGCCATCCGCCAGCACCAGGTCGCTGCGCATGCTCCAGGTGCCGCCGCCGGTGCAGCGCAATGCGGACCGCAGCGGGATCCCGCGCAGGTCTATTTGGCACACCGCCTTCCCCGGAACCAGTTCCACCGGCCCGGCATAATTCCAGGCCACGCTTCCGCGCAGGGAGAAATCGCCGCCGATGCGCAGCGCCCCGCCGTCCCCCTCCAGCACCACCGCGCCCCGGCTTCCGTCCACCAGCAGGTCGCCCATGGCGGCATTTCCGTTCACCTGCACGGTGGCCTGCCCTGCGGCAGGGGCGATGGTCACTGCATCGCCGCTGCGCGGCACGCCCGCACCGCCGGGCCCGCCAGCCGTGGCGGCCCAGTGCGCCGCATCGTTCCAGTGGCCGGAGCCGCCCGTCCAGAAGCGCTGCTGCTGCGCTACTGCGCCGGTAGCCATTGCCAAGCCGCAAAGCAGCGCGCCGAGGAAGGCCACCCTGTGCGGCCGGCGTTGGGTGCTCATTCGAAGATGGGGCATCGTACAATGGCTTTTTCGGGATCAAGCGGCAGGCAGGGGTAAATGCCGAGGATGATCTCGTGCGTATTCGAAGCCCCCGCGCGCAGCTTGCTGGTGGTGATGTCGTAACTGTATCCCAAGGAGAAGTACTTCAGGAAAGGCAGCTTGATCATCAAGGCCACGGCATCCTGGTTGCGGAAGGACACGCCGATGCCCAGCCTGCGGCGGTATTCCAGCATGGCATTGAGGTCCATGGCCATGGGCGAGCCGGGCGACAGCTTCAGGAGCGCGTTTGGCGTGATGCTGAACTTGCGGTCGATGCGGTAGCGGTGGCCGGCACTGACGATGTAGTGGTTGGTGAGCCGCGTGTCCAGCCCGATGTCCTTCACGCGGTTGCCCAGCAGTTGCTGGATGGAGAGGCCCGCCCAGCTGGATTTGCCATAGAGCCAAAGCCCCGGCGTGATGATGGGGTACACCAGCGCGCTGCCGTTGTGCGCCAGCGCGGGGTCGTTGTTGTTGCCCGCCGTCACATCGCCCAGGGAGAGCTTTTCCTGTTGCAACCCTGCGAAGAAGCCCATGGAGAGGAACACGTCCTGCCTCAGCTGCAGGTGGTAGGCGTAAGCCAATTGCAGGGTGGTGTAGCCCAAGGGGCCGGTGTTGTCGCTCTCCACAAAGGCGCCGATGCCGTGGCGGTTGGCCTTGAACCCCTTGTGCTTGGGCTTGAGCACGCTGTTGATGGTGGCCCAGCCGGTGGTGGGCGCACCCGGGAAGCCCACCCACTGCTGGCGGTAGCCCAAGCGCACGTCGATGCAATCCTTGCTGCCCGCCACGGCCGGGTTGATGGCGAACATGTTGAACACGTTCTGCGTGTACTGCGCCGTTTGCTGGGCCTGCAGCGCGGTGGCGGCGGCCAGAAGAAGGAGGAGGGCGGTGCGGCGCATCAGCGTACCAGGGTCACATAGCCGGTGTAGGGCGCGGACCTTCCCTTCACGTCGTTCACTTGGATGTACCAGTAGTAGGTGGCCGTGGGCAGGCCCGCGCCGGTGAACGGTTCCCGGTAGCCGATGCTGTGGTACACGCGCTGGCCCCACCGGTCGTAGATGCTCACCTCGGCCTGCGGGAAGCTGCGCAGCTCGGGGATCTCCCACGTATCGTTGATGCCGTCGCCGTTCGGCGTGAAGGTGTTCACCGGGTTCACCAAGCGCTTCACCCACACGGTGAGCGTGTCGGAATAGGTGCATCCGTTGATCTGGGTGGTCACCGTGTACACCGTGGTTTCCGAGGGCTGGGCCACCGGGTCGGCAATGGTGTTGCCGCTGAGGCCGCTGGTGGGGCTCCACTCGTAGGTGGTGCCGCCGGTGGCGTTCAGCTGGGTGCTGGCGCCGTCGGCGATGGTCACGTCCGGGCCCGCGTCGAACACGGTGTTCACCACGTCCATGCCCGGGCCCGACACGGCGATGCTGAACCCGCACTGCGCGGCGATGGTGGCGCCACCGTTGCGCATGCCGCCCACCATCACCCAGTAGCGGGTGTTGGGCAGCAGGCCCTGCGTGCTGGTGGCGGTGAAGGGTACTGAATCCCAGGTGCAGGAGGAGGCCGGCTGAAAGCTCGAAGGCGTGCAACTGCCGTCACCCGCCAGCAGCACCGCGCTAAGGGCGTTGCCCATGCCGGGGATCGCCGGGCACTGGATGTGGTCCACGGATACCGTGACCGCCCCGCCGATGCTGTTGGTGATGAAACTGTACCACACGGCCTGTGCGCCGGGCTGGCAATAGGCGGGCATGGCGTTCACCGCGCCGGTGTTGTCGCCCCCGGCACCCTGGCCGGCGCAGAGGTTCACCGCGCCGGAGCAATTGCTGTTGGCCGGCTGCGCGGCCACGGCCATGGCAGCGGCTGCGGAGGCGATCAATAGCAATGGGCGGAACTGCGGCATGGGGCACTACGCGGGTTGCGCCGAAATTAGGCCCGTGCCCCTCCCGCTTTCCGCGCGGCAAGGGCAGTTTCACACACGCCGTTGTTGGTGCCCGCGCACGGCTTGCGCACAGGGAAAAGCAAACCGCCGGACCCCGTGCGGCGGCATAGGGTCCGGCGGCGCTGTGGTAGCCCCACCAGGAATCGAACCTGGATCAAGAGTTTAGGAAACTCCTATTCTATCCATTGAACTATGGGGCCGGCATGCAGGAGGGCACAGCCTCCCGGAAAAGCGGGCGCGAAGGTAACCCCGCCCCGGAAACCCGCCCCGCTGGCCGGGCCATCGGATCTTGATCCCTTTCCTTGCGCAGGGTCTTGCACCGCCACCCCGGACAACACGGAAGAGACTCCGGAGCAGGGGCAGGCTGCCACTAGGGCCAAAGGCCCGGCATTATCCCGGCCCTACGCGTGAGCGTAGGGCCGGGATACCAAATGCGCGATCGCCAGGGCTGAAGGCCC
>JAFEAI010000218.1 GCA_018266475.1 Bacteroidota bacterium | reverse complement strand
TCACCACGGCGCCCTCGCCGTCCACGATGCCGAACTCGTAGTCGCCCTTGAGATGGCGCAGGCGCAGTTCTTCACGCAGGAGCGAATCCAACAGGCGCGGGTCGATCCGCTCCCGGATGCTGCGCCACGCGCCTGCGGAAAGCATGCCCCGGATCAGGTCGTCCAGCCGGTCCTGGTCCACCAGGCCACCGCCATTCGCGGAATCACTGGCCTGCAGCTCCCCGATGCGTCCGCCGCTGCGGCCCGTTTCCGCGAAGTGGTCCAGCACTTGCCGGGCCTCGGCACGTTCCAGCCGTTCACTGGCGGCCACCAGTGCATTGTCAATGGCCTCATTGAATTGCGCATCGCGCATGGCCAGGATGTCCCGCACCCATAGCGCCTGCACGGCCACCAGCCCGATGAGCGCCACCCCGATGGACACGATGAGCAACCGCGTTGTGCGCCTCTGCATGCAGGCTTAAAAATAGCGGCTTCCCCTTTTTGCGCCGGCGCCGCTAACGTAGTTTAACCGGTGCAACCCGCAGCCGTCCCCCGATGGCCTTCCGCCGGTCCGCTACTTTTGTTCGGCCATGCAAGAAGTGCTCAATTACATCGGGGGGGCCTTGCTCCCTGCTGCGGGAGGGGGGTGGTTGGATGATCATGCACCTGCGGAAGGGCGGGTGTACGCGCGCATTGCGGACAGTTCCGCCGAGGACGTGGAGCGCGCCGTATCCGCTGCGGAGCAGGCACAGCCGGGCTGGGCCGCCCTGGGGTGCCAAGGCAGGCATGATGCCCTGATGCGCGTGGCCGCCTTGGTGGAACGCGACCTGGAGGCGTTCGCCCAGGCCGAGAGCCGCGACAATGGGAAGCCCGTGCGGCTGGCCCGCGAAGTGGACATTCCGCGCGCCATCGCCAACCTGCGCTTTTTTGCCACGGCCATCCTGCATTGGGCGAGCGAGGCCCACCTCACCGATGAGGAGGCGGTGAACTATACGGACCGCCAGCCGGTGGGCGTGGCAGGGTGCATCAGCCCATGGAACCTTCCGCTCTACTTGTTCACGTGGAAGATCGCACCGGCCCTTGCCGCGGGATGCACGGTGGTGGCCAAGCCCTCGGAGATCACGCCGTTCACCAGCATGATGCTGGCGGAACGGTGCGTGGAGGCCGGGCTGCCACCCGGCGTGCTGAACATTGTGCAGGGCACCGGCCCCAATGTGGGCGCGGCCATAACGGCACACCCTGCGGTGCAGGCCATTTCCTTTACCGGAGGCACGGCCACCGGGGCGCGCATCGCCGCCACGGCCGCGCCCATGTTCAAGAAGCTCAGCTTGGAACTTGGCGGCAAGAATGCCGTGCTCGTGTTCGCCGACTGCGATTTTGGGGAGATGATCAAAGAGACGGTGCGCTCCTCCTTCAGCAACCAGGGGCAGATCTGCCTTTGCGGATCGCGCATCCTTGTGGAACGCTCCCTCTATCCCCGCTTCCGGGAGGCCTTTTTGGAGCGGGTGAAGGCACTGCGGGTAGGCGATCCGGCGGAGGCATCCACGGACATCGGCGCGGTGGTGGGCCAGGCGCACCTGGAAAAAGTGCTCGACCACATAGCCCTGGCCAAGGAAGAGGGGGGGCGCATTCTTTGCGGCGGCGAGCGCATACACCTCCAAGGCCGCCTCGCCCAAGGCTGGTTCATTGCCCCCACCGTGATCGAAGGGCTCGGCCCCGAATGCCGCACCAACCAGGAAGAGATCTTCGGCCCCGTGGTCACCATCCAGCCGTTTGACACGGAGGAGGAGGCGCTACAGGCCGCCAACGGCACACGCTACGGCCTGGCCAGCGTGCTGTGGACGCGGGACGGCATCCGGATGCACCGCGTTTCGCGCCAACTGAAAAGCGGTATCGTGTGGGTCAATTGCTGGATGCTCCGCGACCTGCGCACGCCCTTCGGCGGCATGAAGCAGAGCGGCGTGGGCCGCGAAGGCGGCATGAAGGCACTGGAATTCTTCACCGAGGCACGCAACGTGTGCAT
>JAFEAI010000217.1 GCA_018266475.1 Bacteroidota bacterium | reverse complement strand
TCGGCCTCGGAGGCGATCGCGGTGAGCTCATCAAAGCTGGCGCCGGCGCAGAATGCCTTGTCGCCTTCGCTGCGCAGCACGATCACGCGCACCGCCTCGTCAGCACCCGCTTCCGCAATGCTGCCTGCCAAGGCCGTAAGCACCTTCGCCGGCAGGCTGTTGCTCTTGGGGTGGTGGAACGTTACCGTGGCTATGCCGCCGGCATGGGCGGTTCGTACATATCCTTCTTCCATGGTATGCGCTAGTTGCGGTCGCGAAGTTCGGGCGTGTGCGCCAATTCACCGGTGTGTCATGCAATGCGGGGTGCCGGTTATTGGTTGCTAGTTGGCAGTTGTTAGTTGGCAGTTGTTAGTTGTTAGTTGTCAGTTGCGGGTTGGCAGTTGTTCGGGGCACCGGTCACTTCCCCAGGATGAACACGCAGGGCCGCTTTCCCAACGAAGGCACGGCTTTGCGCCAATCCCGGATGCTCCGCATGGCCACGCTGCCCCCGGGCTGGTCCAGGTCGATGGCCATGCACAACCGGGTGCCGTCGGCGCAGGTGGCCAGCAGGTCCGCCAGCAGGGCATCGTTGCGGTAGGGCGTTTCAATGAAGAGCTGTGCGGCGCCGGTGCGCTGCACGTGCAGGTCCAGTTCCTTGATGCGCTGGCGCCGTGCGCCGCTTTCCCGGGGCAGGTAGCCATGGAAGGTGAACTGCTGCCCGTTCAACCCCGATGCGGCAAGGGCAAGCAGCAGGGAGGACGGGCCGGTGAGCGGCACCACGCGCACGCCCCGGCGATGGGCTTCGGCCACCAAGCGTGCGCCGGGATCGGCAATGCACGGCATGCCCGCTTCGCTGATGATGGCGGCATCCTGCCCGCCCAGCAGGGTGCCGAACCGCGTCACTTCCGCAGGCGGCGTGTCCTTGTCCAGCACGTGCATCTCCACTGCGTCCAGGTCGATGGCCTTGCTCATGCGCCGCAGCATGCGCCGCGCCGTGCGCAGGTCTTCGCAGAAGAACAGGCGCACCCGCCCGGCCACGGCGAGGTTCAGCGGGGGCAGCAGTTCGGTGCCGCCGGCCTCGCCCAGCCATACGGGCAGCAGGTACAGCAGGCCCTCAGGCTTCATGCGCAAGTTCGTCCAGCAGAGTTTCCACCGCCTGGTGCAGCAGGTGGTATACTTCGGTGAAACCGGCAGGGCCGCCGTACCAGGGGTCGGGCACATCGCCGCCGGGCAAGCCGGGCGACCGTTGCAGCATCAGGTGGGCCTTGGCGGCCATCGCAGCCGAGGGCGCCAGCTCCAGCATGTCGGCCAAGTTGCTGCGGTCCATGGCCAAGAGCAGGTCGAACCGGGAAAAATCCGCCGCCGTGAACAGACGGGCGCGCAGGTCGCCGATGTCGATCCCGTGCTTCCGCATTTCAGCCTGGGCGCGGGGATCCGGCGCTTGCCCGAGGTGCGAGCTGCCGGTGCCGGCCGAATCGGTGATCACAGCCATGCCGCGCTCCGCCGCCAGGTGGCGCAGCAGCCCTTCGGCCATTGGCGACCGGCAGATGTTGCCCAAGCAAACCAACAGCACCCGTTTCTGTTTTCCAGTGGAAGCCATGCCGCAAAGAACGGACATTCCCAAGTCCTGCATCCTTGCTGCATGCACCTGCTTGGCTTGAAGGATGTGCGCCCTTCATCACCGCACCGCCTGGGGCGGAGCCGAGGGGCACCCGCCTCCCGTTATCTTCGCCGCCGATGCAGGCGCTCACGATCCTGGAATCCACCGCCTTCGAGCTGACGGTGAAGCGCCTTTGCCACCAGCTGATCGAGGACCGCGGCCACTTGGGCGATACGGCGCTTATCGGCCTGCAGCCCCGAGGGGTGTTCTTCGCGCGCCGCCTCCGCAAGGAGTTGCTGCGTATCACCGGGGAAACGCACATCCACTACGGCGAACTGGACATCACCTTCCACCGCGATGATTTCCGCCAACGCCCCGTTACCGCCATCCCCGGCACCACCGAGCTGGATTTCAGCGTGGAGGACCGCCGGGTGGTGCTGATCGACGACGTGCTCTACACCGGCCGCACCATCCGTGCCGGGCTGGACGCCCTGCTCACCTTCGGCCGCCCAAGGTCCGTGGAGCTTATGGTCTTCATCGACCGCCGCTTCAGCCGCGAACTGCCCATCCAGCCTGATTTCACCGGCCGCTCCGTGGACAGCATCGACGGGCAGCATGTAACCGTGGAATGGCAGGAAAGCGACGGCGTGGACCGCGTGCTCCTCAAACAAGCCCGCAGATGAGCGAAGTACTGGCCACCCGCCACTTGCTGGGCATCGACAACCTTTCCGCCGAGGACATCGGCCTGATCTTCCGCACCGCGGACGGCTTCAAGGAAGTGCTGGCACGGCCCATCAAGAAGGTGCCCTCGCTGCGCGATGTCACCGTGGCCAATCTGTTCTTTGAGAACAGCACCCGCACCCGCATCAGCTTCGAACTGGCCGAAAAACGGCTCAGCGCCGACGTGGTGAACTTCAGCAGCAGCACCAGCAGCACCAAAAAAGGGGAGACCCTGGTGGATACGGTGAACAACATCCTGGCCATGAAGGTGGACATGGTGGTGATGCGCCACGCCGACCCCGGCGCGGCCATCTTCCTGAGCCGCCATGTGGACGCCCGCATCATCAATGCCGGCGACGGCACCCGCGAGCATCCCACGCAAGCCCTGCTGGACGCATACAGCATTCGCGAAAAACTCGGGCGCGTGAAGGGCGTGAAGGTGGCCATCGTGGGCGACATCCTCCACTCGCGCGTGGCCTTGAGCAACGTGCTTTGCCTGCGCAAGCTGGGTGCCGAAGTGATGCTCTGCGGCCCTTCCACCCTGATGCCACGCCATGCCCGCGACCTGGGCGTGGAAGTGTCGCACAACATGGACGAGGCCCTGCGCTGGTGCGACGTGGCCAACATGCTCCGCATACAGCTGGAACGCCAAGGCGGCGACGGCATCGCCAACTTCCCCTCGCTCCGCGAATACGCCATGCGCTTTGGGCTGGACCGCAAACGCTACGAGGCCCTCGGAAAAGAACTTGTCATTATGCACCCCGGCCCCATCAACCGCGGCGTGGAGGTTACTTCCGACGTGGCCGACGGACCGGAGAGCATCATCCTGCACCAGGTGGAGAACGGAGTGGCCGTGCGCATGGCCGTGCTCTTCCTGCTCGCCGGCGGGCCGGGTCGCCAGGCCAGGCTCTGATCATCACCATTTTTCCTCCAGGCCATGGGGAAATTTTCACGAAGAATGGTGTCGGCCGTTAAAAACACCGGTTATCTTTGACGGCACCGCTTGAAAAAGCATTGCACATGAACTTCACCATCACCAACAAGGACAAGTACACGCTCATTGTTTCCAACGTGGACAAGCTGGACACCACCTGCGCACCGGAACTCAAGAGCGAGTTGGTCTACCTGAACAAGACCAACGTGCGAAACATGGTCATTGACCTGGGCAAAACGCGCTACTGCGACAGCTCGGGCCTCAGTGCCCTGCTAGTGGCCAACCGCCTCTGCAAAGGCGTCAACGGCGGACTGGTGATCTGCGCGCTGCAGGAACCTGTGATGAAGCTGATCCAGATCAGCCAGCTGGAAGGCGTGCTCTCCATCACCCCCACCGCCGAGGAGGCCGTGGACCTGCTGTACATGGACGAGATCGAGAAGGACCTGAAAAAAGAAAAGTAGCACATGAGGAAAACCCTACTCCTGGCGGCTTGCGCCGCCATCGGCTTCAACGCTTTCTCCCAGTGCATCCCCAACCAGCTTTACGCGGACAGCGTGTACGGCGTGTGGCCGGATACCATCACCAACTTCCGCAGCGGCACCGTGGGCGTGTTCTATTCGGACACCATGCAGCTGCTGGTGCCCACGAACGCAGGGCTGATCAATCCGGCCTTCAACGGCTTCAACATTGATTCCGTGGCCTTGGTGGGGATCACCGGCCTGCCCCCTGGCATCGAGGTGATCTGCCACTCGCAGACCGCAGGGCCGTGTACCTACATCACCGGGCAGGTGGGCTGCGGCCTGCTGGAAGGAACGCCTACCCAAACGGGCACATTCCCCTTGGAGGTGAACGTGATCGCCTACCTCCGCATCCTGGGCACCACGCAAGGCATCCCGCAATCCTTCGGCAACTACAAGATCGTCATACACGACAACACCACCGCCGTGGAGGACGTGGCCGAACTGCGCATGGGCCGCGTGCAGAACGTGCCCAATCCGTTCGCCGACCGCACCACCATCGAGTTCAGCCTTTCCAGGGCCGCCAACGCAAAGGTGAAGGTGTACAACCTGGTGGGCGAAAAGCTCTGGAACCGCACCATTGCCGCCAAGGCCGGCCTCAACCGCGTGCCCTTTGAAATGAACGAACTGGAGAACGGCATCTACATCTACCGCGTGGAGGCCGGCGCCGCCAGCTTTACCGGCAGAATGGTGGTAAACCGTTGACATGCACTTGAACGAACCCTGCACGGCCCCCGCACACGCGGGGGCTTTTTGCTGCCGCACCCATGCGCTTTGAAGTTACCACCATGGGCACCGGCGCCGCCCTGCCTGCGCGCGGCCGCTTTCCCTCCGCGCAATTGCTCAACGTGCGCGACCACCTCTTCCTGATCGATTGCGGCGAAGGCACGCAGGAGCGCCTCCGCATGGCCGCAGTGAACATGGGCCGCATCGAACGCATCTTCATCAGCCACCTCCACGGCGACCATTACCTCGGCCTCATGGGCCTCATCAGCAGCATGCACCTCCAAGGCCGCACGCAGCCCTTGGACGTCCATGCACCTGCCGACCTCCACGAGATCATCCAACTGCAGTTAAGGGCCTCAAAAACCTTCCTCCGCTTTCCGTTCAAGCTACACCCCACAAGCCATCGCACCGGTGCGCCCGTGTACAGCGACCAGCGCGTGGAAGTGACCGAGCTCGCCCTGCGCCACCGCATCCCCAGCACAGGATTCCTCTTCCGCGAAGCACCCTTGCCGCGCCACCTCATCCGGGAAAAAGTGGACCTGATCCCCCACTATGCCCGCCAGGCCGTGGCAAGAGGGGAGGACCTTACCCTGCCCGACGGGTCCATAGTGCCCAATGCAGCGCTGACCACCCCGCCGTCGCCGCCGCGCAGCTATGCCTATTGCTCCGATACCGCCTACGTACCGGAGCTCGCCGACCACCTGCGCGGCGTGGACCTGCTGTACCACGAGGCCACCTTCACCACCGACCTGGCCGTGCGCGCCAAGGAAACCATGCACAGCACCGCCGCACAGGCCGCCACTTTGGCCCGTGATGCACAGGTGGGACACCTCCTGCTGGGCCACTTCAGCTCGCGCTACAAAAACACCGATCGCCTGCTGGCCGAAGCGCGCGCCATCTTCCCCAATACCGCCGCCGCCGAAGAAGGACGAACCTTCCAAGTGGGGGGAGCGGTACT
>JAFEAI010000216.1 GCA_018266475.1 Bacteroidota bacterium | reverse complement strand
CGCCGAGGCGAGAAAACCCGCGATCGCATTGCCGTTGGCGACGAGATCGTCCATCGCCTTCTGCTTCGCCGCCGCGTCGCCGCGCTGCTCGGCATCGGTCAGCGCCTTGACCCCGCCCCAGTGGCTGGCGAGCAGTTTCAGCATCTGCTTGCCGGCAGCGTCGCCGTAGAAGCTGCCTACCGCGTCGGCGATCTGCGTGGCGTTGGCGACGACATCGTTGGCGGCCTTGTCCGCCGCTGCGACATCGTGCGCCTTGGCTGCCAGCGCATACGCGCGCGTCTTCTGGACGTGGCCCTGCCACAGACTGCGCAGCGCGGCATGCAGTTTGACCGCCGCCGGCGCCGCGGCGACCGCGGCCGTTTCCGCGGCAAAAACGGGCGCCACCGCGCAGCCAGCGAGAGCCAACACGATGGCGGATGAAATCACTGTCAGTTTCATGAAACGCTCCGGGTAAACCGTCGTCATGACGGCCGGATCATCCTGACAGAGCCATTTTCAACGTAAAGCCATCTATGTGTAAAGCCTGTTTTCACTTGATTTCACGAAAGGCCGCGCGCGCCGCTTCCAGGGTGTCGGCGATGTCCTGCTCGCTGTGCGCGGTCGAAATGAATCCGGCTTCGAACGCCGACGGCGCGAGGTAGACGCCGCGCTCGAGCATGGCGTGGAAGAAGCGGTTGAACGCGGCCGCGTCGCAGGCCGTGGCCTGGGTATACGTTTCCACTTTTTCCGCGGTGAAGAACAGGCCGAACATGCCGCAGACGCGATTGACGCTGAACGGTACGCCGGCTTCGCGTGCGGTCGCGACGAGGCCGTCGGTGAGCAGATTCGTCTTGCGCTCCAGTTCGGCATGGAAGCCCGGCGTCTGGATCACCTCGAGCATCGCCAGGCCCGCCGCCATCGCGATCGGATTGCCGGACAACGTGCCGGCCTGGTACACCGGACCGCTCGGCGCGATCTTTTCCATGATTTCGCGCTTGCCGCCATACGCCCCGACCGGCATGCCGCCACCGATGATCTTGCCGAATGTGGTCAGGTCCGGAGTGACGCCGTACACCGCTTGCGCGCCACCGAGCGCCACGCGGAAACCGGTCAT
>JAFEAI010000215.1 GCA_018266475.1 Bacteroidota bacterium | reverse complement strand
CAACATCACAAGTAAAGAACAAGAAGAAACAATCGAGTTGGATCCAACTCAAAAACCGGTCAACGTCATTCAGGTCTTGACAAACTGCCAACTGTCATCTGCCAACTGCCAACCACCGCCCCTAATTTCGCGCCCCATGTCCGATACAAGTGCGCTGCGGCCTGTGGTGAACTGGCTTGTCCTGGGTTGCATCATGATCGCCTGCATGGTGGTCATCGGGGGCATTACGCGGCTTACCGGCAGCGGCCTCAGCATCACCGAATGGAAGCCGATCATGGGCGCGTTGCCGCCGATGAACGAGGCGCAATGGCAGGAGGCTTTCTTGAAGTACCAGCAGATCCCGCAGTACAGGGAGGTGAACGCCGGCATGGACCTGGGGGAGTTCAAGGGGATTTTCATTTGGGAATACCTGCACCGCAACTGGGGGCGGCTGATGGGCCTGGTGTTCATCGTGCCGTTCCTGTGGTTCCTGCGCAAGGGCCTGTTGAAGGGCTGGCTGCTGGTGCGCGGCGCATGGATCCTCCTTGGCGGCGGGCTGGTGGGGGCGCTGGGCTGGTTCATGGTGGCCAGCGGGCTTGAGGAGCTCAGCAGCGTAAGCCACTACCGCCTGGCCATTCATTTGGTGGCTGCGCTCACGGTGTACGGCATCGTGCTGTGGACGGTGTTCGACATCCGGCAGGAGCGGCGCAGCTTCCTGGGCGACGGCACCGCCGCGGGCAAGTGGTCGCGGTGGTTGCTGGTGCTGCTGCTGGTGCAGGTGGTTTACGGCGCCTTTGTCGCCGGGCTGCACGCGGGGCCGGTGTCCAATACCTGGCCCATGATGAACGATGCCTTCATGCCCAGGGCGGTGTTTGCATACCCCAGCCTGTGGAAGAACCTCACGCACAACCAGGTGGCCGTGCATTTCATCCACCGCAACTTCGCGTGGGTGGTGGCGGCGGCCATCACGTGGTTCGGGTACGCCAACCGGAAGAATGCGGCACTGCGCGGCGGCGACCGGTGGTTGTTCGGCGCGGTGTTCCTGCAGATCACCCTGGGCGTGTTCGCGGTGCTTACGCGCGTGTGGGTCTCGGCGGGCGTGCTGCACCAGTTCGGCGCGGTGCTGCTGCTAACGGCGGTGCTCAACGTGCTGCACCGCACCGGGCGGCCCCTCCCAGCGCAGGGTGTGGGCAAGGCGGCGGATATCGCTGCGGATGCGGTCGGTCACCGGGGCCAATGAATCGGCGTTGGGCCGCACGTCGAAATAGAGCGCGCCATAGAGGAAGTTGGCCGTGCTGTCGGTGAGGAAGAACACCACGGGGCTGGCCACATTGCCCTCCACGAGGAAGAGGGTGCCGAACACGCGGCTGCTGTCGCGCTCCACCTCCTCGTTGCGGATGCGGGTGGCCACCACTTCGTGCTTCTCCTTGAACTCGTAGGCATCGCGCACCAGTTCGGGCAGGTCGCCCTGGATGCGGCGCCAGGTGAGGTGCAGTGCGGCCCGCTGGCCGGGGAAGAGCAGGTCGGCGCGGCATGCGGCGCCACTGTCGGCCGCGCCGCTGGCGCCGCCCATCACCCAGTGCGCATAGCGGGGTATTTCCGCGGAGAAGGGGCAGGGGGCCTGTGCGGCGGCGGCGCTGTCCGGCGGCAGATCGATGCGGAAGTAGCCGCGCGGCCTGGGCACGGGTTCGTTGGCGCAGCCCGCGGCCAGTGCGGCCAGCAGCATGGCCGATGCCGGAAGCGCGCGGTTACGCCGCATCATCGATATGGAGCTTCACGCGGCGCACGCGCTTGTTGTCGGCGCTCTCCACGGTGAAATGGAAGTTCTGCAGGCTCACCCGCTCGCCCTTCTGGGGAATGCGGCCGGTAAGCTCCAGCACAAAGCCGCCGAGGGTCTCGCTTTCACCCTTGTGCTCCTCGAAGAGCTTGCCGTCGATGCCCAGGATGCGGTACATGTCGGTGAGGGGTGCGCGGCCCTCGAAGACGTAGGTGCGGTCGTCCAGCTTGCTGTAGATCAGGTCCACGTCGTCATATTCGTCGGTGATGTCGCCCACGATCTCCTCGATCACGTCCTCCAGGGTGATGATGCCGCTGGTGCCGCCGTATTCATCCACCACCACGGCCAGGTGTACGTGCTTGCGCTGGAACTCCTTCAGCAGCTCGTCGAGCTTCTTGTTCTCGGGCACGAAGAGCGCAGGCCGCAGCAGGGCGGTCCAGTTGAAATCGGCGGCATCGATGTGGGGAAGCACGTCCTTGATGTAGAGCACCCCCACCACGCGGTCGATGGTTTCCTCGTACACGGGCACGCGGGAAAAGCCGCTGTTGATGATGGCCTCCAGCAGCTCCTGGAAGCTGAGCTCCTTGTCGAAGGCATTGACCTCGGTGCGGGGGCGCATCACCTGGCGCGCATCGATGTTCCCGAACTTCACGATGCCCTTCAGAATACGTTGCTCCTCGGCCGTGGTGCTGGCGTCCTTGGTGAGTTCCAGGGCATGGCCCAGGGTATCGGCATCCACGTTGGCCGAGCGTTTTCTGTACCGTTTTTCGATGAAGGCGGTGGAGCCGATCAGCACTTTGGTGACCGGTGCCCAGAAGCGGCGCAGCACCAGCACGGGCATGCTGAAGAACTGGGCCACGCGCATGGGGTGGCTGGTGGCGTACACCTTTGGCAGCACTTCGCCCAGCAGGAGAATGATGCCGGTAACGGCCACCACCTGCACCAGGAACAGCCATTGCGGGCTTAGCGCCGCCAGGCGCACCATGCGCGCCACCAGGATGGTGGAGAGCACGGTAATGCCCACGTTGGCGAAATTGTTGGTCACTAAGATGGTGGCCAACAGGCGGCGGGGCTTGGCCAGGAGCTCCAGCACCCGTTCGCCGCTTTCGCCGCCGCGTTCCTTGAGGTCGCGCAGGTGGGTGGCGGTGAGCGAGAAGAGGGCCACTTCGCTGGCGGAGGACATGGCGGAGAGCAGCAGGAGCACCACCACGCCGGCCCAGGCGGTGAAGGCCGTTGGGTCAAAGGTTCCCATCAGGCTGCGGGGCTGCGATGAATTGCCGCGGGCGGACGGCCTGGCGCTGCGGCAGGCGCCCACGGCCCGGGATGTCGGCTACTTCGGTCCAAAGCTCAGAAGGGAAGGTCGTCCTCGGTGTCCGACGGTATGGGCCCGGCGTTGGGCGCAAGCGGGGCGGGCTGTGGCTGTGCCTGCTGCTGGGGCTGCGCGGGTTGGCCTTGCGGCTGCCCCTGCCCGGCGGGGCGGTCCAGCATGGTCAGGTTATCGGCATATACCTCGGTGGTGTACCGGTCTATGCCGTCCTTCTCCCATTTCCGGGTGCGCAGTTTGCCTTCCACATACACCTTGCTGCCCTTCTTCACGTATTTCTCCACCACATCGGCCAGGCCGCGCCACACCACCACGCGGTGCCATTCGGTCTGTTCGCGGCGTTCGCCGGTCTGCCTGTCCTTGAAGGTCTCGCTGGTGGCCAGGTTGAAGTTGGCCACGGTAACGCCGTTGTCCAAGTGCCGCACTTCGGGGTCGGCGCCGAGGTTGCCAACGAGGATCACTTTGTTCACGCCGCTCATGGGTGGTAGCAATTGGGCGAGCGAAGATAGCGTGCGGAACGGAAGCCATGGACGGCGGGCTTTTTGATCTTCTTGCGGAGCCATGTGTACCGCACCGCGCAGCATGGTGTGCGTAGTTCGCTTGTGTGCCACACTCCATGGCCTGCGGCAGGTGCCGGGCATGCATAGGGATGGACCTGGGAATGGACCATTCTTCGGAATGGCCCATTCAAGTCCATCTTCCCCCACACAGGCCTTCCGCCTTTAGTGGCCGTAGCCCTGCGAAGGCTGCCCCAGGGCACCTGCGCCCATGCCTCTCCCGGCCATCACCTCAGTCCGCTTGCATGCGTTCTTCATGGCAGTACGATCAGTTTTCCCGAGTAGCGCGTCCGTTGTTCTTCCTCTT
>JAFEAI010000214.1 GCA_018266475.1 Bacteroidota bacterium | reverse complement strand
CTTCTTTTCCAGGTAGGATTTCACGGCGGCGGCGCGCTCCTCGCTCAGCTTCATGTTCTTGGCGGCATCGCCCACGTTATCGGTGTGGCCATGGATCTCCAGGTCATACGTGGGGTTTTCGTTCATCACGTCCACCACTTGGTTGAGGATGGGGAAGCTCACGGGCTTGATGGTGCTCTTGCCGGTTTCAAACTGGATACCGGTGAGGGCCTTCTCGAACAGCTTCTTGGTCTTTTCGGAGATCTCGGGGCAGCCGTTGTTGGAGGCGGGTCCGGCCACTTTGGGGCAGCGGTCCAGGTTGTCGGGCACGCCGTCACCATCGGTGTCGGGGCAGCCATTGAACTTGGCGGGGCCGGCCACGTCCGGGCAGGCGTCCATGTCATCGGCGATTCCGTCGCCGTCACGGTCGGGGCAGCCTTGCAGGGAGGCCAGGCCGGGCACATCGGGGCAGCGGTCCACGGCATCGGGCACGCCGTCGTGGTCGCGGTCTTCCTCGGGGTGCTGCTTCAGGGAGATGCCGTCCAGGTAGTAGTAGGCCCGTTGATTGTCAGGGCCGCCGGCCACCTTTTCATGCTCGAAGCCGCCATTGGCGAAGGCCCCGATCACGAGGAACTTTTCGTTGCCGTCTGCGGTGAAGGTGCCCGTCACCTCGGTCCAGCCCTGCTTGTCGTTCACGATCTTGGAGGTGGACACCTGGGGTTTTTCCTGCAGGAACTTGTTGTTGTGGTAGGCCAGCTTCACCGGCGACAGGTAGGCGCCGATCCCGCTGACGGCGCGGGCACTGTGGTTGGCCAGCTTCACATGGAAGGTAACATCGTACTTCTGCCCGGCGGTAAGCGGCCCGCCCAGTTCGGTTTGCACATACTCCGAATAGCTTTGGTTGCCCGCCTCGAAGGGGGCCTCCTTGCCGTCCAGGAAGCGCTTCAGGTTGCGGCGCATGGCTTCCTTGTAGGCCACAAAGCCCGCATAGTGCTCTCCCTCGAAGGCTGCGGTGCCGGTGCCCAGCTCATTGTCCGGAATGCCCACGGTATTGCAGTAGGCTCCCTTGGTGAACACATCGGCACTGGCCGCGTTCGGGTTGCTCCATCCGTTGGCGCGGTTCAGTTGATTCCAGGTCTTCACGGGCTTGCTCAGGTCCTCAAAGCCCCCGTTCTTCACCAAGTTGTCAGCACCTCCTTGGGCCATTGCCCCAATGGAGACCAACGCGCCGGCCAGCAGTGACGTATATTGCTTCTTCATGTGGTTCTTGGTTTTGTTCATGATCCTTGACGGCGGTGTTCGGGTGGTGTGGTTGATTCGCCCGCCAATTCGGCGGCAAACATAACCCTTGCGCGGATTATCTATGCTCATCCGCCGCCATGACCTCCCTCAGTAGCACATTGTCCAAGTAGTAGTAGGCATATTGGTTGTCCGGCCCTTGGATGATCCGCTTGGTTTCGTAGATCGCAGTGGGGAACATGCCGATGATGAGGTACCGTTCGTCGCCGTCGGCCTTGAACCGGCCTTTCACCTCCACCCACTTGTCCCGCTCCTCCAGCACTTTTTCCTCCACCACCTGGGGCCTTTCACCCAGGAAGGCGCGGTGCTGGTAATGTAGCCGCACCGGTGAAAGGACGGCGCCGATGCCCGCCGTCGCACGGTCACTGTTGCCGGCCAGGGCCACTTGGAAGCTGACCTCATAGGTGTGCCCCTCCTTGAGCGTTGCGGGCAGTTCCGTGATCGGATATTCCGAATAAGCGTTCCACCCCGGCCGGAAGGGATCGTCCGGCTCTCCGCCGAAATTGTTGCGCTGGTCATCCTTCCAGGCCATGAACCCGGCGTAGTGCGCCCCTTCAAAAGGCTCAATGTTGCCGTAGAAGTTAATGGGAATGCCCACCGTTTTCGGCGATGCGGCCTTGCTGAACAGCTCACCCATGCCCAGGGTAACACAATCCCAGCCATCGGCGCGGCTCAGCTGGTCGAAGGTCACCGGCTCCTTGGCCACGATCTCGAAGCCGCCGTTCAACAGCATATTCCCACTACCCTCCCCTTGCGCCGCAGCATTTGGCGCCATCAGCAGGCCTGCGGCACCCGCCATCCAGCCGGCCAGCACCGCCGGGGCCATTGTCTTGTTCGCTCCTATCATCCCAGGTTCAGGTTAATGGTTCTTCGATCGTGCATTTGCGCTACTTCGCCCTCCGGCACCGCTTCGCAAGGTAGCGCCCTTTGCGGGCCTGCTTGCGGTGCCTTGTAAAAGCACCAGCGAAGAAAAAGAAGGGGCCACCTCCCGTGAGATGGCCCCTTTGAGCGGGAAACGGGATTCGAACCCGCGACCCTCAGCTTGGGAAGCTGATGCTCTACCAACTGAGCTACTCCCGCTTGCAGGCCGCGAATGTAATGGCAGCCGCAGTTTCATGGCGACGGGTGCGCCACTAAAAACCGGATTGAAGGCCACCTCCTTCCTTCGCCTATATTTGCCGCCCCTTAACGGGGGCTACGGGGTGTAGCTCAGCCCGGTTAGAGTGCTACGTTCGGGACGTAGAGGCCGGTGGTTCGAATCCACTCACCCCGACCAGGACCAAGCCCTTGCGACAATGTCGCAGGGGCTTTTTGGTGAATGACTGAGCCAGGCGCAGCCTGAGCGAAGGCATTCACCAAAAAGCCCCGTGAGCG
>JAFEAI010000213.1 GCA_018266475.1 Bacteroidota bacterium | reverse complement strand
TAGCTTTCGTGCGTGGCCATGCTCAGGCGGGCCACCTTGCGCCCTGGGGCTATCTCCCGCACTTCCGGGGCGTGCCCCAGGTTGCCGATCAGGCGGACGTGGTTGTTCTGCGTTCTCATGGTACTTTGTGTGTTGTTTGGTTCGCGTTCTGCCCCGGCACTCTTGCCGTTGCCGATGCAAACCTTCAGCGGCCAAGCCCCCGGATCCGGTCGATCTTGCATTTGTAGTCGTTCATAGCCGGTTGCTGTCGTTTGCTTTGCGGCTACCTCGGCTGTACCCGGCACGCACGCATGCCATCCCGCGCCGGCAGCGGGAAGCCGGTGGTGGTGCAGGGAGCGCGGTCTGTGTACAAGCTGTCCTCAAAACCCGGCACGGCTGTTCATGGTCTTCCTCCGGCCAAGCGCAACAGGGACCATTGTACTGCATCCCCGTCAACAGCAGGTTGTGCGCCCAAGCTCAACTCTGGTGCATTGGATTGTGGCCTCGAAGACCTAAACTTGTCACCAAGGACCTGACATGTTTTTTGGCATTCCGAAAGAACGGTTCGACACACTTGCTCCGGAGGTGAGGGTCTTCCTCGCCTTGGCGCATGGCTTCGTCAACCAGGTTCCCATCGTTCGGTCCGACATCCGGGACAAGGAGTTCCCCTTGCAGAATTGGGTGCAGCGCAGGATACACACCGCCGGACTGTCCTTTGAGCCGCCCGGACGCCTCAAGTACCCCGACTTCCTGCTTATGGGGCATGCTTGCGGCTTTGAGGTGAAAGGCCTGTCGGTGCCGGGGCGGTGGGTGGATTTCGACTGTAACAGCCAGCTTCCGTTGGCCGAACACGGAGGCCGCAGGGTGTTCTACATCTTCGGGCGGGTACCCCAAGGCTGCTGGCGCGAACGAGTATCCGGTGTACGACCTGGTGCTTTGCGCCGCGAGTTTCCTGAACACAGAGACGTACAACGCCAACAAGAACCAGAGCTTCCAAGGGGCTGGATCCTATGGGGACATCAAGGTGAGGGACCGCAGGATGTACGTCTGCAAGACACCATTCTCATTGGCCATGGGCACTGCCCACCAGATCACGCTCATCTTGGAGGGGAACCCCGGCAACCTGCCCGATATCCTTACCCCGGTAGGCGAACTTGAACGGAAGGAGGCTCCCCAATTGGTCTCTGCATACGCGTTCGATCTTCAAAAAAACGCATTGAGCACGCAGTGTATCCCCAATCCAAATGCAGATAGGGTGCATCGCTTTACCGCGTACAAGGTGGGTGCCGGGCCTCTTCTGCCAGTAACGCTCAACGCATAGGCATGTCATTGCTTCTTCCATACGAGGAGCCCTCGGGCTATACCACGCTCGGGCTGTTCTCCGGAGCGGGCGGGCTGGACCTTGGGTTCGAAGCGGCAGGCTTCATGCATACCGAGTCGAGTGACATTCTGGATTGCGCCGTGTCCACACTGCGGCACAACAGGCCGGACTGGCACGTGGTGCAGGGCGATGTCCGCGCATACACGCCGGGATTCAGAAAAGGATTGGACGTTCTGCTCGCCGGGTTCCCCTGCCAAGGGTTCTCCCTTGGGGGCAAGCGCGACCCCCACGACTCACGGAACACGCTGTACCGGGAGGTGCTGCGTGTTGCGGACCTGATGAAGCCCCGCGTGATCGTGATGGAGAACGTGCTGAACCTCCGCACCATGGTCCATCCGGAGACGAGCAGGCCGTTCGCCGATCAGATGGTCGCCGAGCTTGCCGCATTAGGCTACCACACCGAATCCGCCTTCTTCCGAGTAAGCGGGTACGGGGTGCCGCAGACACGCCGCCGGTTCGTGTTCGTCGCCTTCAGGGGCGGCCCCGATCCATGGTTCGCGTTCCCTACGCCCGACGGCGATACCACAAGCCGCAGATTCTTGGAGGACCTCGTAAAAGGGGAAGGGGGTCATCTGCCCAACCACGATCCTTCATGGGATTTCAAGAGCAGCGTACACAGGTCCACCGGTGGAACGATCGGCCCCGGCGAACCGATCGTTCCAATACGCATCAGCCGCACCGCTTCCGACGGCCACCCCGTTCGCAGCTATGACCAGCCCTTCCCCGCTGTTGATACCGCCACCGTCTGGGGATTTGCCCATGGGAAGGTTTCTGCGGAACGGGTTGTGAAGGACAGGACGAAGGAACTGTTCATCCGGAACCCGGATGCCACCGCCAAGCTCTGGCGGATCACCGCACAGCGGATGCGCACCTTCACCGCCCGCGAGTATGCGCGCCTGCAGACGTTCCCCGACACGTGGGCGTTCGTGGGAAACAATAAGCGCGACGTACAACTACAGATCGGCAATGCCGTGCCTGTCAGTTTCGCAAAACGGATCGCGTTGGCCGTAAGGCGGTCCCTGGAAGCACAGGACGGCAACCTGAAGGCCCAGCGCCGGAGCCGGCTGGCCAAGCAGCTGCCGCTCATTATGGATTGATGGCCGGCGGTGTGCGCCCCTGTTCAACTCCTTTCCGGCAGATCCGGTTCATCCTGTTCGATCCACCAAAAATCCCCCGGCAACGTTGGCTGTCGCCCATTTCCGGATGCGCAGCCGGGCCGGGTTCTGTTCCTATTCGTCCTGCGCGATTTGTAGTGCGGCCATCTTCGCAATGGCATCTAACGGTTCAGCGGCATGGCACTCCTTTTTGCACAACTATTGATGCAATATTCCACTTTTCATGTATTACACTACCTTTTAACCGTTTCCACCTGACCGGGCCGTGTTGAATCCACATGTCCCGCATTAGGTCACTATTCCGTTTCGTTCAGTGTCCAAATTATTGCCTTCTCCTTGGTTGCTCTAAATATGGTACCATGCTCCTCCTTCGGCTCCGGCGCATATTTCCATTTCACATTTGCCAGGTTCACCGCCCGTAGCATTTCCGTAAATCTCTTCACGTTTTTAGAAATTCCTTTAGTGCCTGAACCCGCAACCCAAATCTTCTTATCCTGAGGTGGGAATTTTGACAAATACTCTTTTGCGTTCCTAACCAGGTATTTATCATTCCACCATAGAGAAGGATCAAAAGCAATGTAATTGTCGAACATATCGGGTGTTAATAGAAATGTTTCCACCACAAACAGGCCCGCCAATGATTCTCCGATTATACTCCTTTTTGCTGTGGTCCTGTAGCGTTCATTGATTTCAGGAAAAAGTTCCTTACTAATAAAAGCCCTGAATTTTTCGGAGTCTCCAACTACTGGTGCAATTTTCTTGTCCTTAGCCACATTTGTAGAGCCCGTCAAATCCCTTCTCCGTTGCGTGTTTCCCGGATTATGCAGTAGCGGTTTGGGATTTGGGAGAACGCCGCACCAATGCTAAGATAGCGGCTTGAACGCAACGGAAGAAAAAGATGCATGAGCTGTCGCATGAGTTCACTTCGAGGCGGGTG
>JAFEAI010000212.1 GCA_018266475.1 Bacteroidota bacterium | reverse complement strand
GCGCACCAATCCACAGCTTACCAACACCAACGAACAGGTTATGAGTCTCCCCCAAACCCCCTCGTTGAAAACCCAACAACATCAACAACTAAAAAGTAAGTTGACACACTTTTAGGAATACTCCCTCTGCCCACTGTCATATTCATGCTCATGCCTCGGACTTTTCCATCCCCGGCACCACCTTCAGCCCCAATTTCTTTCCTTCCTCCACCATCAAGGGCCACGCGGCCGCTCGGTCGTTGTGGATCCTGCCGTCCAGGATGGCGTCCTTGATCACGGTTTTAATGTCGCCGATGGCCTTGCACGGGGGGATGTTGAACGCGGCCATGATGTCCTGGCCGGTGATGGGCGGCTGGAAATTGCGCACGCGGTCCTTCTCTTCCACTTCCTTCAGTTTCTGCAGCACCACCTCGTAGTTGGCTAAGTAGCGTTTCTTCTTCGCCTCGTTCTTGCTGGTGATGTCGGCCTTGCAGAGGATCATCAGCCCGTCGATGTCGTCGCCGGCATCGAAGAGCAGGCGGCGCACGGCGCTGTCGGTCACTTCTTCCTTGGTGAGGGCGATGGGGCGCAGGTGCAGGGCCACGAGGTTCTGCACGTAGCGCATTTTCTCATCCAAGGGCAGCTTCATGCGGCGGAAGATGCCGGGCACCATGCGTGCGCCTTTGTCCTCGTGCCCGTGGAAGGTCCATCCGCGGCCGGGTTCGAAGCGCTTTGTGCGGGGCTTGGCGATGTCGTGCAGCACCGCGGCCCAGCGCAGCCAGAGGTCCTCGCTCCTTTCGGCCACGTTGTCCAGCACCTGGATGGTGTGGTAGAAGTTGTCCTTGTGGCCGATGCCGAACTTTTCCTCTGCGCCCAGCAGGTCCACCATTTCGGGGAAGAAGCGCACCAGCAGGCCGCTGTTGAGCAATAGCTTGAACCCGGTGCTGGGCACCGGTGCCGCGATGATCTTGTTGAGCTCAGTGTGGATGCGCTCGGCGCTGATGATGTCCAGCCGTTCGGCATTGCGCCGGATGGCCTCGAAGGTGGGCGCCTCGATGAGGTAGCCCAATTGCGTGGCGAAGCGGATGGCCCGCATCATGCGCAGGGGATCGTCGCTGAAGGTGATGTCCGCGTCCAAGGGCGTGCGGATGACGCCGCGTTCAAGGTCCTGCACGCCATTGAAGGGATCGATCAGCTGCCCGCGGTCTTCCGCATTGAGCGAGATGGCCAAGGCGTTGATCGTAAAATCGCGCCGCTCCTGGTCGTCGCGCAGGGTGCCGGGCACCACCTCGGGCTTGCGGCTGTTGCGCTGGTAGCTCTCCTTGCGGGCGCCCACGAATTCCACCTGCACCTCGCCCGGATCCTGGGCTTGCCGCAGGGTGAACATGGCGGTGCCGAAATTCTTGAAGACATGCACATGGCCCGCGCCAAGCTCCTTTGCCACGGCTTCGGCGTAGGCGATGCCGTCGCCCTCGCACACGATGTCGATGTCCTTGCAAGGCCGCGCAAGTAGCAGGTCGCGCACGTAGCCGCCGATGGCGAAGGCGCGCACGCCCATGCGTTCGGCCACGCGCCCTGCCGCCTGGAACAGCGGTTGTTCCGTAACGCCTCCCAGGCGGGCGGGGTCAACGGTGAATGCGGTGGTGGACTCGGCCACGGTTGCGTGGGTTTTCGAATGGGGCCGCGAAAATAGGGCTGATGGCGAAGAGGCGCGAAGGTGTATTGATCAACCCTTATCTTTGAGTGCCATGAAGATCCCCATGCAATACGTGAACGATGCCGATGGCAATGTGCAAGCGGTACAGATCTCCGTCCAAGAGTGGAAGAAGCTTGGGGCAAAGGTTCGTAGGTATGAACAGATGTTGAAGTTGCGCGATGACCTTTCCGAGGCTTTTGCACAAGTGGAGCGCATGCGGCAAGGGAAACTTCCGAAGCTTACCTTGAAAGAGGTGCTTGATGACCTATAGGGTTGTTCCGACCCCTCTTTTCAGGAAGGAAGTCAAGGCTTTGTTGAAGAAGTACCGGTCGCTGCGTGCAGAGATCCTGGCACTGGAAACCAAGTTGATGGCTGATCCGAGATCCGGTACCAGTTTGGGAGGGAACGTATACAAGGTCCGTGTAGCGATCAAGAGCACGGGAAAAGGGAAAAGGGAAAAGTGGGGGAGCACGGGTGATCACGTATGTAGTTATGGAAGATGGTGAGGTGTACTTGTTGAGCATCTACGACAAATCCGAGCTGGATAGCTTGGATGCCCGGACAATCAAAACCTTGGTAGCGCAAGTTCAATGGGGGAAGTGAAACGGACCCGTCAATTCCTATAAAGCCGCAAGCCGGGAACACCATGGATCAATTCATGCAAGCCGCCATTGACGAGGCGCGCAAGGG
>JAFEAI010000211.1 GCA_018266475.1 Bacteroidota bacterium | reverse complement strand
GCGTGCGCTTCGCTCCATTGATGTTGCGCCTCGTGGTACAGCTCGATCACCGAACGCTCGCCGATCTCGGTATGGATCTCGCGCAGGCGGCGCAGCGCGACCGGTTCGTCCGCGTCGCGCGGCGGGATGCGGCCTTCGGGCGCGCGCTCGATGTCGCTGACGTTGGTGACGAGCACGGCGTGGTGCGCGGTCATCGCGCGACCGGTTTCGCTGATCACGTGCGGCGGCGAAAAACCGTGCCCGGCGCAGGCCTGTGCCAGCGGCTCAATGATCGTGGAGGCGTACTGGTCGAGGCCGTAGTTGATCGAGCAGGCCGAGCGCGAGCGCGTGCCTTCGTAGTCAACGCCGAGGCCGCCACCGACATCGACGTAGCGGATCGGCACGCCGAGTTTGCACAACTCGACGAAATAGCGTGCCGCCTCGCGCATGCCGCTGGCGATGTCGCGAACGTTGGAAATCTGCGAGCCCATGAACACGTGCAGCAGTTGCAGCGAGTTGGTAAGACCGGTCGCCTTGAGTTCGTCGATCAGCGTGAGCAACTGCCGTGGCGTCAGGCCGAACTTGGATTTCTCGCCGCCGGTGTTCTGCCACTTGCCCGCGCCGAGGCTGGTCAGGCGCATGCGCACGCCGAACAGCGGCTCGACGCCGAGTGCCTTCGCTTCCTCGAGCGCGGGTTTCAGTTCCGAGGGTTTCTCGATGACGATGAACACGCGCAGGCCGAGCTTGCGCCCGATCAGCGCGAGGCGCAGGTATTCGCGATCCTTGTAGCCGTTGCAGATCACGATGCTGCCCGGGTGCGCGAGCGCGAGCACGGCCATCAGCTCGGGCTTCGACCCGGCTTCGAGGCCAAAGCCCTCGCCCCCAGCCTGCGCCAGTTCGCCGGCCACGCCCTTTTGCTGGTTGACCTTGACCGGATAGACCGCGCTGTAGCCGCCGGCGTAGTCCCATTCCTTCATTGCCTTGGCGAACGCGCCCTGCAGGCGCGACAGACGATGGCGCAGGATGTCGGCGAAGCGCACCAGCAGCGGCAGGCGCGCGCCCTT
>JAFEAI010000210.1 GCA_018266475.1 Bacteroidota bacterium | reverse complement strand
TACCTCCACACTTCGCCGATTGTAGAGATCCTTGTTACCTTGCCGGAGCATTACGCCCACAGCAGTGCCCATGCGGAGGGCCGGTTGAAGATGTTTTACGATGAGCGATGAAGCGGCCGGAGGCCAAGGTGAAAGAGGGCACTCGGCACAGCCGAGCGCCGGGAGGGGCCATCAATTTTGATAAATCTGGGACCTTTACCAGCGTTCAGCAAGGTGACAAGACATACAGCATCGAAGATTGGAACAAGAGCATGTCTGATAAATTTGACCAGCAGAAGGGAGGTGAGTAAGCCGCTGCCTATATGGCTTCTTGTTCTTGCAGTGCTGTCCTTCTCGGCTTGCCAGCCCCCGCTTGGGTCTCAAAAGACGGATGTGTTCATCCTCCCTCATGGGCTTGTGGGACGTGTGGTCATTTTCTACGATCAGCCCGGTGGTCAACAGGAAAGAATTGTTGGTGATGACAGGATTTTCATCGTCCCTGAGAATGGAGTTGTTTTTACTCAATCCTCTCCAAATGATGGATGGACGGAATTTCCTCGATACTACTACGATACGATAACAATGCACACTCAGATTCCAACACGTGTGGATTGGAATGATTACAGTGTTGATGGCATCAATGCGAGCTTAGTATCCTCAGGAACGTTCCAACGAAAAGCTGGTTCTGATAGGATAAGCTTCGGAGTGTTTTTTATTGGAACACGAGCGCAAATAGATAGTGCAGCCAAGGTATCGGACCAACAGGGTGTCCAATCCATGTTTCCCCTAACTGGCGCGAGCATTTAGCTCGTGCTTCCCCGCTCCTCGTCCTTCCCGATCCCGGCGCTCGGCTTAACCAGTAATTCCAATGATCTGCCGAGTGCCCGGCCCATCATCCGCCTCGGGCGGGCACCTGGTACCTCCACACTTCGCCGATTGTAGAGATCCTTGTTACCTTGCCGGAGCATTACGCCCACAGCAGTGCCCATGCGGAGGGCCGGTTGAAGATGTTTTACGATGAGCGATGAAGCGGCCGG
>JAFEAI010000020.1 GCA_018266475.1 Bacteroidota bacterium | reverse complement strand
TTGGGGAACAACATGAAGCAGCGTGTACTCGTCTCGTCCATCATCATGGGCTTGTATGCAAGCCTTGCGGTCGGCAGCGCCATGGCGCAGAGCGCCGACGACCAGCAGGAAAAGAAGAAGGAAACAACACAACTGACCGGTGTCACCGTTACCGGATCGCTTATTCCCAAAGCGCAAATTGAAACCGCCTCGCCGACGCTCACCATCACCAGTGATGAGATGAAGAAGCAGGGCTTCAGTAACGTCTATGACGCATTGCGTTCCTTGCCCACTGCCCAAGGCGCGGTTCAGGACAACCAGTCAACCAACAGTTTCACGCCCGGTGCGACGACCATCAGCTTGCTTGGTCTCGACCCGAGTTTCACTTTGGTGCTGATGAACGGCAAGCCTCTCGCAGACTATCCGTTGCTCTACAACAGCAATTCCAACTTCGTTGATTTGTCCAACATCCCTAATGCGATCGTCGATCACATTGACATTCTCCCGGGCAATCAGTCGGCAATCTACGGCTCCGCGGCAATCGCGGGCGTGGTGAATATCATCACCAAACAAAATCTCGATGGTGTTTATCTGAACTATCGGATGGGCGGCTACACCGATGGTGGCGGCCAGCAGCAGCGCCTTCAGATTTCCGGTGGAAAATCTTGGGGCAAGCTCGATTTGGTCTACGCCCTGCAACTAGACAATCAGAACCCGATCTACGGCTATCAGCGCGACTACACCAACTCGACCCTGGATGCGCCGGTTGCATCGAGTCGAGCCGCGTCGCGTGTCCGTGTTTTCTCCAACGCCTTCACCGGCAAGTACATCGATCCGGGTGCAAGCGCTTGCGGCCCGATCGCCAATTTGTTCAATGGCACTGTCAGGTATTCCACGCGCACCGGTTTCGGAAACTATTGCGGCAGCACTTCTACGGTGGGCTATACGACCTTCCTCAATGGCTACAAGTCGGCGAGCGGCTACCTGAGTGCGCGCTATCAACTTAACGACACTGCTCAGCTGTACGGCGACTTCACGGCAAGCACTTCGAAGCAGAAGATCACTGTGGGTGGCGTAACGTTCTGGGGGTTGGGCGATGGCACAGCGCCCTACGTCTACGATGTCGACACCAAACATCTTGTCAGTGTCTACCAACATATATTGGCGCCGGAGGAAGTCGGCACGCTCGCTGATCCCTCTATCTGGAGCGAACAATACATCGGGACTGCGGGTATTCGCGGGACATTCGGCAGTTCGAATTGGAATTACGACGCTTATTTGCACCGCTCCGATGTACGCACGGGAGTCAAGGCTCGTCGACTGTTAACTGCCAAAGCCAACGCGTTTTTCCTTGGCCAGCAGGTCGGAGTGGATCCTTACGGGTACGGCTATCCTTCCTATCATCTCGGGCCACAGAACAATCCCAATTTTTGGGGGGGGATCACGCCCGCACAGTACACTTCGATCAGCGATACGAATCGCAGCGACTCGTCTACATATAACCAGACGGCAGCATTCCAGCTCAACAACACGGACTTGTTTTCGCTTCCGGCCGGTTCAGTCGGATTTGGCGGCATCGCTGAATGGGGCAGGCAATCTTGGGACAATCCGGTCGATCCTCGCGTGACAGCGGGCGATTTCTGGGGGACCGGCGGCACCAGCGGTCGCGGTACGCGTGATCGCTGGGCCGTCGCTGGCGAACTCAACGTGCCGGTTTTCAGCATGTTGACGGCAGATTTGTCTGGCCGCTACGACAAGTACAGCACCGACGCCAATTCGCAGGGCAAGTTCACGTATCGAATTGGTTTGGAGTTCCGACCGATCGATACGTTGTTGTTCCGGGGCAACTATGGAACGGGGTTCCGTGCGCCCGACATGGGCTATGTGTTTTCCGGCGGATCCAAGTTCTATACGAATGTCACCGACTACTACAACTGCCGCAAGCTCCAAGGCGACGATTACAAGACCTGCAATCCGCCGTATGACAGCGTCCAGATTTCAGGCAAAAGCAGCGGCAACTCAGCGTTGAAATACATTACCGCCAAATCGTTCGGTTATGGATTGGTCTGGTCGCCGAGCTCGAAATTGACCCTGAAAGCGGACTACGTGCATGTGAGGATCGACCAAGAAGTCAATTCTTACAGCATCGATACCATCTTGCAGCGTGAGGCGAACTGCTTGTTCGGACACACGACAGGCGGAACCCCTGTCGATGGCAATTCGCCGGCGTGCAAAGCGTATGAAGCTCAAGTCAACCGCAATCCGCTGACTGCGCCGGTTGGTGCCGGCGACCTGAATAGCGTGACGACCTATCCGATCAACATTTCACAGGAATCGATCTCGAACATTATCGCGTCGGGCGCCTACAAGTTTGAGACAGGAAGTTTCGGCGACTTCACCTTCACCGCGGACTATAACGTCCAGACCTCACACATCCAGCAGCAATTCCCGGAAGATCCACCCACGGATCTACTGCGCTCCAACTCATACGGGAACCAGTTCAAGAATATCGGTTCCGCCGGTTTGGTATGGGACATCGGCCCGTGGAGCACTGCGCTAAAGTATATTCGTTACGGCAAGACCTACAATTTCAAAGGCACGGGAACGGTGGGGCCATGGATGAAGTACAACGCCACGGTCCAATACAACTTCAACGACGATGCATCCTTGACGCTTATCGGCAACAATATCTTCAATGCCCGTCCGCCGCTTGACCGTACCTATACGTCGTATCCGTACTACGACCCGTATAGCTACAACAGCTATGGCCGTCTCGTGATGGTTGAAATGAACGTGCACTTCGGTGGCAGCAAGAAGTAAGCGGGCGAACACGCGATCCGCGTTTGCAAAGGGCCGGCGTTTTCGCCGGCCCTTTTTCTTTGGGTTTCGGGGAACGCCGATGACTGCACTTCGCCGAGCGGAGATTCAGCGCGGCAACGTCCCTATGCCGGCCGCGAGCGGATTCAGTTGCGAGGCATACGGCGCCCATTCGGCCACATCGTGACGGCGGATTGCGCCGCGCACCTGCATCGCGCTCAAGGTCGCGACCGGGGTGGTGTTGCGGCCGATATCGAGCGCCGCAGCCTCGAACGGCAGTCCGCAGAAATCGAATGCTGCGCGCGCCACTTGTGCCGGATCG
>JAFEAI010000209.1 GCA_018266475.1 Bacteroidota bacterium | reverse complement strand
GGTCTAACGCGCCCTGCGGGCGCGGCTTCCAATGGAATTCAAACCACGGATGGACACGGATGAACACGGATCCCGGACCCACCTACCAAGCAAAACAACATTCCCTATCCGTGTTCATCCGTGTGGATCCGTGGTTCAAGGCAGTGTGTGAATGCGCCGCCAGGCGCATGGATAAGGCTCGATAGCCCTGCCTGGCAGGTCCGGTAGTTTGGGTTGCCGTTGTAGTTTTGGCTTATCGGGCTGGCGCCTGCCGCCAATGATCGTCCTGTGTAAAAGGACATGGAAACGAAGAAATGTCCTTTCAAAAAGGACAAAATGTTTTTCAAGCAAAAGGCATTTGAAGGCCCCCGGGCCACTTGGATGCTTCGTGCAGGCCGTTCCGGCCATGGTGTTGCGTGATTCCCCTGAGATAGCCACTGCGCAAGCGGCAAGGTGCCATTGAACGCCCCGCAGGCATTGCCTGGCTTGGCGTTGTTCGGAAACCGGCGGGAGGCCTTGCGGGTCTTGTGTTTTCAGTAATGAACGAATGTTCCAGGACCATCGGGTCTGAACCGCCCGTTGAGCCTTCGATCTCGATCAGTTGTTCGTTGTCAGTTGTTAGGGTCGTCCCCGCAAACGGCGCGAAGTGGCCAATTCGCTGAGTTTGAACTAACGCCCGCGTATTAGGGTTGCCCCCTCTGAACTGCGGAGTACTTTGAGAACCCATTGGAACGGCCCTGACCACTAACAACTTTCAACTCACAACCAGCCGAAACTTCAAATTCAGCCGCCAGTTGCGAGCTCCAGGCCCGATAGACCGGACTAATGTCCTTGCAAAAAGGACAACAAGGATTACATTTGACCCTGTATAAAGGACAAAGATGAACGACCCCGCGCTTCTGAAAACGTTGATCACCCGGGGCCAGGCCGCGATCGGTGAGCGGAAGCTGGTGGCCCGGGACGTGAAGCTGCCGCGGGCCGCCGGCAAGTTGCTCACCATCACCGGCATCCGGCGTTGCGGCAAATCCAGCCTGATGCGCCTGCAGGCGGAAGCCTTGGTGAAGAAGGGTGTGGACCGGCGGCACATCGTCTTCCTGAACCTGGAGGACGACCGGTTGGAGCCTTCGCACACCACGCTGGACCAGATCTTGCGCGCCTACCGGGAGCTGCATCCGGAGGTTCCGCTCAGCAAGGTCCACTTCTTCCTGGACGAGGTGCAGGCCATGCCGCGCTGGGACCGTTTTGTGCTGCGCCTGCACGAGGAGGAGCAAGCACCCGTGATGGTGACCGGCTCCAATGCGAACGTGCTGGCCAAGGAGATCGCGACCACCCTGCGGGGCCGCAGTTTGAATATTCCGCTGATGCCGTTTTCGTTTTCCGAGCGCTTGCGGCTGCGGGGCCTGGAGCTTGATCCCTTTCTGCCCAAGGGCGCGGCCAAGCTTGCCAACGAACAGCGCGACCACCTGCAGTGGGGCGGTTTCCCGGAAGTGATCGGCATGGATCCCCAATTCCGGTACAAGTTGCTCCAGGAGTACTTCGACGTGATGCTCTTCCGCGACCTGCTGGAACGGTACGGCATTGTGCAGCCGGTGGTGCTGAAACATTTCCTGAAACGGGTGCTGACCAGCGCGACCAAGCCGACATCGGTGCGGAAAATGGAACTGGACCTGCGCAGTGCGGGGGTGAAGATCACCAAGGACCTGCTGTACGAATGGATGGACCACGCGCAGGCCGTCCATTTGATCATGCGCTGCGAGCCGTTCGGCGCACATGCCCGCGAACGGCTCTCGGGTAAAACGCGGTATTACGCCACGGACAATGGCCTGCTTTCCGCCATGTCGTTCAATTTCCAGGAGGAATGGGGCCGCCTGTTGGAGAACGCCGTTGCCGTGGAAGCCGTGCGGCAAGGCGCGGCATTGACCTATTACCACGGGAAGCAGGAATGCGACTTCATACTCTTGCGCGATGATCGTCAGTGGAAAGCTGTGCAAGCCTGCTGGAGCCTGCGCGACACCGAAACAAAAAAGCGCGAACTGGCGGGCCTCGTGGAAGCCTGCAAAGCGCTTGGGCTGAAGAAAGGCCTTGTCCTTACTGCAGACGCGACGGAAGACCTGAAAGTTGAAGCCATCAAGGTTCAGGTGCGGCCATTCAGGGAAGCGGAAACCCTGCTGGCGCGTTGAACCCGGAATAATATCGGGTTGAAGCAACCTGCTTGCTCCACCCGCTACCTTTCCCCCAAACTCACAGCCCGTGGACACCGACGATCTCTCCTTCATCCTCAACCACCTTGGTGAAGACCGCGAAGCGGGCTTCCGGGCCGTGGTGCCTCCGGTGGTGCAGAGCGGCAACTTCACCTACCCCACGGTGGAGGCGCTGCGCAACGCCATGCGCAACGAGTTCGACGTGCCGCTGTACACGCGCGGCGCGAACCCCACGGTGGCCATGGTGCGCAAGAAGCTGGCCGCGTTGGAGCACGCGGCGGATGCCCTGCTCTTCGGCAGCGGCAGTGCGGCCATCGCAGCGGGCGTGCTCAGCTTCGTGAAGGCCGGCGACCACATCGTGTGCGTGCGCAAGCCCTACAGCTGGACCACCAAGTTGCTGAATGAACTGCTGGACCGCTTCGGCGTTTCGCACACGTTCGTGGACGGCACCGATGCGGAGAACTTCCGCCGGGCCATCACCCCGTGTACGCGGCTCTTCATTTTGGAAAGTCCGAATTCGATCACCTTCGAACTGCAGGACCTGCAGGCCGTTTCGGCCATCGCCAGGGAGCACGGCATCCTCACGCTCTGCGACAACAGCTACAGCAGTCCGCTGTTCCAGAACCCCATCGACCTGGGCATCGACCTGGTGGCGCACAGTGGAACGAAGTACCTGAACGGCCACAGCGACGTGGTGTGCGGGGTGCTGGCCGGAAGCCGTGAACACATCCGCCAGGTGATGGCCAAGGAGTTCATGACGCTGGGCGCGATCCCCTCGCCGCACGACGCCTGGCTGCTGATGCGCGGCCTGCGCACGCTGGAGATTCGTATGCACCGCAGCGCTGACAGTGCGGAACAGGTGGCCAAGTTCCTGGAGGCGCACCCGAAAGTGGTGCAGGTGAATTGGCCGTTTCTGGACAGCTTTCCGCAGCAGGCTTTGGCCAGGCGGCAGATGAAGCGCTGTGCGGGATTGATGAGCATCCGGGTGAAAGCGGCGGATGTGGCCGGGGTGGAACGCTTCTGCAATGCGCTGAAGCGCTTCCTGATGGCGGTGAGCTGGGGCGGCTACGAATCACTGCTGTTCCCCACGGCCGCCACAATGGATCCCCGCAACCCGCAAGGTGAATTGCCCTGGGACCTGGTGCGGATCTATGTGGGCTTGGAAGAGCCGCAACTGCTGATCGCGGATCTGGAACAGGCGCTGGCGCGGGTTTGAAGATCGGCGTTGAAGCCGGTCGCGTTCCCTGAACATACGGCAAACGCGTCTATAAATTCGTCATTCAAGGCTTTCGGTTGAAATTCGGAAATTGTTTTAGCCCTTCGGCTCCGCTCAGGGCAGTGTATTGTCAAGGACTGCTTGATGAAGGAGAACTGCCCTGAGCGGAGCCGAAGGGCTACCAACCACCATCTCCCTTCCCTTTCCTACTTTGCCCCGCATCCAAGCGCCCATGGCCAACGACCTCTTTCGGAAGAAATCCGTGGAACGCATCCTGCGGGAGCACGAAGCGCGGGAGGCGGACGGCCACCCGGCCATGAAGCGCACGCTGTCCGTGCGCGACCTCACGCTGATGGGCGTGGCGGCGGTGATCGGCGCGGGCATCTTCAGCACGGTGGGCGCGGCGGCGTACGAGGGGGGGCCGGGCGTGGTGTTGCTGTTCATCATCACCGCGGCGGTGTGCGGCTTCACGGCACTATGCTATGCGGAGTTCGCGGGGCGCGTGCCGGTGAGCGGCAGTGCCTACACGTACAGCTACGTCAGCTTTGGCGAGGTGGTGGCGTGGGTGATCGGCTGGGCGCTGATCCTGGAGTACGCCATCGGCAACGTGGTGGTGGCCATCTCGTGGAGCAGCTACTTCACGAACATCCTCGCAGCCTTCGGGCTGCACTTGCCGCCGTGGTTGGCCACGGACCCTTTAGGCGCGAAGGAAGCCTACGAACATGCCCTGCAACTGGGGCAGCCCACGGAAGCACTGGCTTGGGCCACCGCGCCGATGGTGGGCGGTTGGCGGGTGATCATGAACATCCCGGCCTTGCTGATCACCGTGCTGATCACCGCCGTGGTGTACGTGGGCATCAAGGAGAGCAAGCGCGTGGCCAACGGAATGGTGCTGCTGAAGCTGGTGCTGCTGGCGGCGGTGGCGCTGGTGGGACTGTGGTACATCAACGGCGCCAACTACGTGCCCTTCCTGCCCAACGGCATGGGCGGCGTGCTGAAAGGCGTCAGCGCGGTGTTCTTCGCCTACATCGGCTTCGATGCCATCAGCACCACGGCAGAGGAGTGCAAGGACCCGCAGCGCGATCTGCCCCGCAGCATGGTGTGGTCGCTGGTGATCTGCACGGTGATCTACTGCGTCACCGCCTTGGTGCTCACCGGCATGGTGCCCTACACGGAGTTCAAGGGCGTGATGGACCCGCTGGCCTATGTGTTCAACAAAGTGGGCCTGGGCAGCTTCGGTTTTGTGGTGAGCATCGGCGCGGTGCTGGCCGCCACCAGCGTGCTGCTCGTTTTCCAACTGGGCCAACCGCGCATCTGGATGAGCATGAGCCGCGACGGACTGTTGCCGCCCCGCTTCGGCCACCTGCACCGCAAGTACGGAACGCCCGCGTTCGCCACGGTGGTCACCGGCGTGCTGGTGGGCATCCCCGCGCTACTGGCGCCCAGCGGCATCATCACCGACCTCACCTCCATCGGCACGCTCTTCGCCTTCACCTTGGTGTGCGCCGGCGTGCTGCTGCTGCCGCGTGCCGAAAGCCGCGATGGCAGCGGGCGCAAGCGCTTCCGCATCCCGTTCATCCCCGGCAAGTACTTCATCCCCGCCATCGTGCTGGCCTACCTGCTGCTGGACCGCGTGCGCATCACCAATGCCTTCACCAGCCTGCACCTGGACCGCCAGGCCATTCTCCTTGCCGCCTTCACCCTCTTCGCGCTGGGCACGGCCATTCAGGCCTTCCGGCGCAACTACTCGCTGATCCCCTGCATCGGCATGCTCAGCTGCGCCTACCTGATGATCGAGATCCCCGCCAAGAGCTGGGCCGTTTTTTTCGGGTGGATGGCGCTGGGGTTGGCGGTGTACTTTGCTTACGGGAGGAGGAATAGCAGGTTGGGGTTGGGTTCTTAGTGCGTAGTTCGTAGGGCGCAGTTCGTAGGGCGCAGTTTGTAGGGCATAGTTCG
>JAFEAI010000208.1 GCA_018266475.1 Bacteroidota bacterium | reverse complement strand
CCCGCTACCCTTCTTGTCCTTGCCGCATCCACGGCCATTGGCCAGGCCAACAGCTACCCCAACGGCAGCACCGTGGCGGACTTTACCGTTACGGACACCCAGGGGCACACGCACAACCTGTACACGTACACCGCCCAGGGCAAGTACGTGATGCTCGACTTCTTCTTCACCACCTGTGGCCCCTGCCAGGCCACGCAACCCTACTTCAGCCAGCTGCACGAAACCTACGGCTGTAATGCCGGCGGCCTGGTGGTGCTCTCCATCAACCAGGGCGTGAACAACAACGCGCAGGTGATCGCATACGAGAACACGTACGGCGGCAGCTTCCACCATGCACCCGCCGCCAGCAGCGAAGGCGGCAGCACAGCAGTGACCAACGCATTCGGCGTGAACGCCTTCCCCACCTACTACCTGATCGGGCCGGACAACAAGATGAAGCAGAACGACATCTGGCCGGTGAGCAGCATGCAGAACTATGTGAGCGCCTTTCCTTCCGGCAGCAACATCACCCCGCAGGCCTGTGCGGCAGCGGGTCTAGGCGAGCTCTCCGCAGGCCTTGCCTCCAGCGTGTGGCCCGTGCCCTCCACCGGCGCCATGCATGTGGAACTGCCCGCTACGGGCACCGTGCAGGCCGAACTGCGCGATGCCGCGGGCAGGCTGCTGCGCACCGAGCGCTTCAGCGGCCCGCACGACATGGACCTCTCCGCCCTGGCCGATGGCCAGTACACGCTGGCGTTGCGCGATGCCGCAGGCGCACGCAGCATCCACCGGGTTGTGCTTGCCCGTTGACGGGCAAGGGCCACGCAAGCGAAAAGCCCCGGCAATGTACCCGGGGCTTTTCGCTTGCCGCGATCAGAACGTTGCGGGCGGCTTATGGTCCCGCCAGGCCAGCATCTGGTCCATGGTGAGCACCGATACGGCGTGGTAGTTGGGCCGCGCCTTGCCGTAGATCTTCAGCGCCACCGCCTTGCCCTTGGGCGTGGCCATCAGCGCCTGGTAGAGCGGCACCAGGAACTTGCGGCGCCCCACGGTGGTAAGGAACTCCTCCAGCTTGCCGTAAGCCGCTTCATGGCCGTTTTTTATGCACTGCTCCAGCCATGCGGCCAAGATCTCCGAATTGCCCGATGCGCTGAAATGGAACGCTGCATCCAGCTCATTCATCCGCTGCTCCGTCTGGCCTTTTGCCAAATGGCGCAGGAACTGCATCCACTCGAAGGTGCCCCAACCCTTTGTGGCAAGCTCCTTGGCCGGCGCGCCTTTGCCCCAGCGCACCAACTGCTCATCCACCAGGGCGAAATTCCTCGAGGTGGGCACGATCACGTCGGCAGGCAGGCCGGGCTTGAAGATCCATTGGTCCAGGTCCACCGCCACGCGGTCCGGCTCCATGAGCTGCTTGCGGATGTACACCAGGAAGGTGTCCGTGGTGATGCTGCGGAAGGCGAAGTGATCGAAATAGCCGCGCAGGAAGGCATCGAACTTGGGGCGCCCCACCTTGCTCTCGATCAGGCGCAGCAAGGCATATCCCTTTTCGTAGGCCACGTCGGTCATGCCGTCGTCCGGGTTGCGGCCCTTCAGGTCCAGGTGCAGCGCCGTATCTTCGGGGTGCTTGCTGCTGTCGATCTGTGCCATGTCGCCCAGCAGGTCCTGGTAGCCCAGCACGCTGGTCATGTCGTTGTAGTCCTTGCCGTACAGGGCTTCGGTGATGCGGTGCTCGAAATACACGGTGAAGCCCTCGTTCAGCCAGAAGTCGTTCCAGGTGGCATTGGTCACCAGGTTGCCGCTCCAGCTGTGCGCCAGCTCGTGGGCGATCAGGCCGGTGAGCGAGCGGTCACCGGCGATCACCGTGGGCGTGGCGAAGGTGAGCTTGGGGTTTTCCATGCCGCCAAAGGGGAAGCTGGGCGGCAGCACGATCACATCGTAGCGCCCCCAGCGGTAGGGGCCGTACAGTGCTTCCGCCGCCTCTAGCATCTTCTCCATGTCGGCGAACTCCCACGCGGCGGTATCCACCACGCCCCGCTCGGCATATACGCCGGTGCGCTTTCCGGTGGACTTGAATCCGAGGTCGCCCACGGCCAGGGCGATCAGGTAGGACGGGATGGGCTTGTCCATACTGAAGCTGTACATGCCGTCGCTGCTGCGTTCCTGGGGGTTGGTGGCGCTCATCACGGCCATCAGGTCCTTGGGCACGGCAACGCGGGCGTTGTAGGTGATGCGGATGCCGGGGCTGTCCTGGATGGGGATCCAGCTGCGGGTGAGGATCGCCTCTCCTTGCGTGAACAGGAAGGGGTGTTTCTTGTCCGCCGTTTGCACCGGGGCCAGCCATTGCAGGGCCTTCGCCCCGGCTCCGGTGGAATATGTGATGGCCACCTTGTCGATGCCCGCCGGCAAGGCTATCCGCAGTGCCTGCCCCAGGATGGAATCCGGCATGCCCAGGGTGAACTTCGCCTCGCTTCCGTTGCCCAGCAC
This sequence comes from Bacteroidota bacterium, assembly GCA_018266475.1. GTDB lineage: Bacteria > Bacteroidota > Bacteroidia > Flavobacteriales_F > PHOS-HE28 > PHOS-HE28. Next base: position 550 of record JAFEAI010000208.1, on the reverse strand, counting down.
CACCTTTTCGATGGTGAGGCCATCGGTATCGAAGACCACGCTGTCGCCCGCCTGGCGTTTCAGCTGGTAGGTGGCCGTGCCGTGGATGCGGTGCTGCTCCATGTCCACGCGGATGTCGAGGTCGAGGTGGGTGGCCGCAGCCTCGTCGGGCCGGGCATGGCTGTGGGGGTCCATGGCGTACTGTGTTGGATGCTGCGTGTGTGCAGCGGCAGGTTCCTCAGCGGTATTGCAGGCCGCAGCGGCCAAAACGGCCGTTATGCAAAGAAGGACGTATCCGGGCTGTGGCATCTATGGGAGGGGGGCAAATGTAGGGGGATGGGAAAATGGGGACCGGGGCAGTGGGGAAGATGCCAAAGAAGACATGCCGGAGTTTTACGGCTCCTGCGGCACGGGCAATTTCAACCTTTCTCCCGCGCAGGGCTTTCAGAAAATGAAAGAGGCCGCCTCCAATGAGACGGCCTCCTCTTCCAGTCGGGGTGAGAGGATTCGAACCTCCGACCCTCCCGCGCCCGCGCGGGATGCGCTACCGGGCTGCGATAAGTCGATGGTT
>JAFEAI010000207.1 GCA_018266475.1 Bacteroidota bacterium | reverse complement strand
GTGATCCTGTCGCCTTCGCGCAGGAAGCGCGGCAGGTTGGGCGTCACCATCAAGGGTTTTTGCGTGATCACTTCCTTGGTGAACCGCGCGGTCTTCAGGTCGGTGGTGTGGGCCAGGCCGAGCAGCTTCCAGCGGGTGAGCGCATCGGGCATGGTGAACTTCAGGATCACGCTGCCGTCCTTGTCGGTGAGCAGGTCGGGGAAGAAGAAGGCGGTTTCGCGGAAATCGGTGCGGGTGGCGGGCTGGGGCACGTCCGCCGTGCCGCTTGCCGGTGCCTCCGCGCCGGTGCCGGCCGCTTCGGCGGCCTTGGGTGCTGCCGGTGGCGGCATGGCGTTGGCCTGCATCGGTGCCTCATCAAAGCGCAGCCCGCTGCTTTCCTGCTGTTCCAAGGGTACGCGGCCGCCCCGCATGTAGCGGTAGCCATAAGTGCCGTAGCCGAAGAGGTTCAGGCCGGGGTAGGTATATGCCGTGTCGGCGGGCATTTCCCGGTTGGGCCAAAGCGCATCACCCGCCCGCGTGCCAAAGGGCGCCGGAGCCTGCCATCCGCATTGTGCGGAATAGCCGGGCCACACGGACATGTTCCAATCGTTCGGCACGAAATGGTCCAAGGAGGCATCGTACATGCCGGCCAACAGTTGCGCGGCCACCTTTTCACCCTTGAAGCCCGTGATCTGCAGCCGCCATTCCTCCTTGGCGCCGGGCAGCAGCTTGTCGCGGAAGGTGGTCCATTCCACGTGCAGGTCCTTGTTGCTCCACGGCACGTTGATGAACACTTCCTGCTGGTGCGCACGGCCGCGTTCGGTGCCGATGAAATGCACGGTGAATCCGCCGCGGTCCGCCTCCTGCACGGAGAGCTCCACCAGTTGCTGCGCGTTCTTCAGCGTGAACCACCGCCGCAGGGCGATCCTGCCGCCGCGCTCCACCTCCATCAGGATGCGTGCCTCCGGCAGGGCACTGCTTAGCAACAGCTTGGCCTTGCCGCCGGGTTCCGCCTCGGTTTCCACGGGCTGTACATGGAAGGCGTCGTTCACAAAACCGGTGTGCAGCACCCCGGGATCGTACACGGCCACCGCTTTCCGCACGTTCACCGCGTGGCCGTCGGCATCGCGGGCCGAGGCCTCCACCAAGTACATGCCCACGTCCCATTGGCGCGCTTCCGGAAGGTCCAACGCCTTGCCGCGGGTCAGCCATCCCTTGCGCTCCAGCACCACGGCCTCGCGGGGCCAGGTGAGCGGGTCGTCCTCGTCGCCGTACACGTCCTGCGGGAACAGGGCCTTGTGCTGTTGCGGCGTGATCATGGGCATGTCGGGACGCTCCCACAGGCGCCCGCGCAGGGGCGTGTCCGGCGCCTGCAGCCGGGTGATCCGCACGTCCAGCGGCGTGTTCAGCGCATGTCCGTCCAGGTCCTCCGCGCCGATCTTCAGGCTGTCGGTAGTGGCCCGGTTGATGCCGTCGCCCGTTTCCATGCGGATGCTTACGCTGCGGTAGCCTGCGGTGATGGCGGTGCTGCCGCGCTGCGTTTCGCCGTTCACGTCGGTGATGCTGGCCTCCACGGTGAAGGTGAACGTGGGGTCGGCCTTGGGAGAGATCGACCGGTCCGCTTGCGCCGGGAAGCTGATCTTGAAGTTGCCCGTCCCGTCGGTTTCCGCAGTGCCGCTGGCCACTTCCACCGCCCTGCCCCAGGGGATGGAGGAACGCCAGAAGGTGCCGCACCACCAGGGCATGCGCGCCTCGCGGCGCACGGTCCACTGCACGGTGGCGCCGTCCAGCGGCACGCCCGCGTAGCTTTTTGCGAGGCCATGCACGGTGGCCGTGGTGTTCAGTTTCGGGGCTGCGGCAGCGGTGGCGCCATCGGTTTCCGGGAAGAGCACCTCGAAGGTGGGCCGCTTGTATTCCTCCACTTGGATGCTGCGGCTGCCGTTGGCCTCCTCCAAGGCCATGCTGCCGGTAAGCGTGCCTTGCGGCGCGGTGAACTGCCCGTGGAAGGATCCGTAGGCATCGGTCTTCACGCGGAGCGAATCAACCGGCTGGCGGTTGGTGTCCAGCAATTTCACCACCGTGCTGTGCCCCGCCTTTACCACGGTGGTGCCGCCGCGCCGTGCCGTAACAATGCCCCTGAACAGCACGGGCTGCCCGGGGCGGTAGATGGCGCGGTCGGTGAACAGGAAGGTGCGCAGGCTGTCCGGGCGGTCTCCGTTGCCCAGGTCCCACCGGTAGCCTTCGCCGGCGGTCACGCGGTCCTTGCCCAGGGTGATCGCCCAGCGGTACTGCCCTTGGGCCTTGGCGGGCAGCGTGGCCTGTGCCATGCCGTCGCCGTCGGTGGTGGTGGCGGCCACGGTCTTGTACCGCCAACCGCCGCCTTGGTACTGCTGCAGGGCCAGCTCGGCCGTGGCGCCCTTGAGCGGCTCCCCGGTGCCGCGGTCGGTTACGAGTATGCCGGTGCCGTTGGCCGGCAGGTGTTGCTCGGCCACGGCCAGGCGTGTGGCCTGCACGGCGGCCACCGAGGCCAAGGCGGTGTCGGCCGGCCGTTGTGCGCTCACGGCGATCAGGCTGTACCGCCCGGCGGGAAGGGCGTCCACGGCCACTTCGGTGAGGTGCGCGTTGAGGTCGCCGTCATCGGGCAGCTCCACGCTCCATTCGCGCAGGCCCGGCAGCCGCAGCAGCTTCCGCAGGTCTTCCTGGCTGCGGTACGTGCGGCCTTCGTCGCCCCCGTCGGCATCGCGCACCACGCGCAGCCATACCCTGCCGAGGTTGGCATATTCCACGGCGGCCTTGAACGGGGCGTCCGGCAGCACGGCCCTTTCCACCTGCAGGCTGAGCGTGGACTGTTGCAGTTGGGCCAGCAGCGCGCGGGCCTTCTTCACCGCGAAGGGGGCTTGTGCCTGCGCGATCACTTCCATGCAGATGCCGGCGGCGGTCTTCTTCTCCCATTTCCACGCGCTGTCCGGGGCGAGGCGCTGGTATTGCGCCCCTTGGTCGGCGTGCCATTGCGCGATGGCCACGCGCACTTCCGCCCCGGCCCCGCCGGTGGGCAGGCTGCCCTGCAAGCCTTGAAGCGCTTTCAGGTACAGGCTGTCCTTTTCGGGCAGGGTGCTGTTCTCACGCACGAAGGCCAGGCGGTCCAGCGTAAGTACGGTGAGCGCTTCGGGTGCAGCATCGCGCAGGTGCAGCCCGGTGAGCTGCCTGTAGAGTTGCATGGCCTGCCAGTGCCATGCGGTGCTGTCGGTGGAAGTGAATGCTGCTGCCGCGAATTCCGCAGGCAGGGCAAAGGCTTGCGGGTCGTTCAGTTGGAATCGCCCGGCAGGTTCGGCCAGGCGTGTTTCGCTGTTGCGGAACACGTCCAAGGCGCGGTGGGCGAGGATATCGAGCAGGGTGGGCCGCAGGCGCAGGTCGGCGTTCCCCGGCTCCAGCAGCGGGGCGAGCTCGCCCACGGGGATCGCGGCCAGTTGATCCGCGGGTGAAACGGATGCACTGTATTCCGCGATCACCTTGCGCATGAAGGTGGCCTGGTCCCAGGTGCCGGGGTCGCCGGTGGGCTCCGCCAGGTTGGTGCGGTCCAGCACCTGCCAGCGGTTCTGCTGGTACCAGCCCCACCATTGCTCGGCCACCACGCTGTGCAGCAGTTGCTTTAGCGGCGTTTCCGCCGTGGCCGCGCGCGCTTGCATGGTGCCGATGACATCCTGCTGCTCCGCTCCGGTTTGCTGCATGAAGCGCCCCTTGTACATCCACGCGCGGAACTCCGTGCGCCAGTCCTGCTTCTCCTGCGCCCCGGCCAGCAAGGCTTCCGTGGCCGCAAGTGCGGTGGCGTACTGGCCAAGGTTGGCCAAGGAGTCGATCTTGGCCCACGCGGGGTCTTGCTTGGTTGCGGCCATCTTGG
>JAFEAI010000206.1 GCA_018266475.1 Bacteroidota bacterium | reverse complement strand
TCACTTCCTCACTTCCTCACAAAACAACCTTCTTGCACAGGTTCCGTATCTTCGCACGTTCATAAGCCGTAGCACAGGCCGAAGCCCGCCCATCATGGAAAAGAAGGAAATCAAATGCTCGTTCTGCGGGCGCGACAAGCAGGATGCCAACGTGCTCATCGCAGGCATCACCGGCCACATCTGCGATAACTGCATCGCCCAGGCGCAGGCCATCGTGGCCGAGGAAATGGGCCAACGGGACCGCGTGGAGCTCGAAGGCAACCTGATGCTGCAGAAGCCGGCGGAGATCAAGCACTTCCTGGATGAATACATCATCGGGCAGGATGACGCCAAAAAGGTGCTGAGCGTGGCCGTGTACAACCACTACAAGCGGTTGACGCAAAAGGCCATGGCCGGCGACGAAGTGGAGATCGAGAAAAGCAACATCATCCTGGTGGGCGAAACGGGCACGGGGAAAACACTGCTCGCCAAGACCATCGCCCGCATGCTCAACGTGCCCTTCGCCATTGCCGATGCCACGGTGCTTACCGAGGCGGGCTACGTGGGCGAGGACGTGGAAAGCATCCTCAGCCGCCTGCTGCAGGCCGCGGATTACGATGTGGCCAAGGCCGAGCGGGGCATCGTGTTCATCGACGAGATCGACAAGATCAGCCGCAAGGGCGACAGCGCCAGCATCACCCGCGATGTGAGCGGTGAAGGCGTGCAGCAGGCGCTGCTCAAGCTGCTGGAGGGTTCCGTGGTGAACGTGCCGCCCCAGGGCGGGCGCAAGCACCCCGAGCAGAAACTGATCCAGGTGGACACGCGCAAGATCCTCTTCATCTGCGGCGGCGCCTTCGACGGCATCGACAAGATCATCGCCCGCCGCGTGCGCAGCAGTGCCGTAGGCTACAGCGCCAGCAAGGCCGCCCGCATCGGCGATGAAAACCTCCTGCAGTACGTAAGCCCGACCGACCTGCGCGCCTACGGGCTCATCCCCGAGCTCATCGGCCGCTTCCCCGTGCTCACCTACCTGGATCCCCTGGACCGCGACAGCCTGCGCCGCATCCTCACCGAACCCAAGAACGCCCTGGTGAAGCAGTACATCAAGCTCTTCGAGATGGACCACGTGAAGGTCTCCTTCGACAAGAAGGTGCTGGATTTCATCGTGGACAGGGCCATCGACTACAAGCTCGGCGCGCGCGGCCTGCGCTCCATCTGCGAGGCCATCATGACCGACGCGATGTATGAGATCCCCAGCGCCGGGGAGAAGCCGGCCGAGCTGCGCATCACCTTGGGCTATGCGCGCGAGAAGTTCGACCGCTCCCGCATGAGCCAGCTGCGCGTGGCCTGAG
>JAFEAI010000205.1 GCA_018266475.1 Bacteroidota bacterium | reverse complement strand
GCGGTGCTGAGATCATACCCGATGAACCTGCGCAGGTAATGCTGCGAAGGGAACCTGCACCGGCCTTCCGATGCACCTCCGTGCCAGACGCAACACACGGAGAAGGATGTACAAAGCTGGATTGAATTTGTCCCATCAAGGCCTCGCGCAGCGGACCTTGACGACGCTGCTCCCGCAGGGTCTCCGCCCCGGGACCCTGCGGTGCGGGTGCGCTCACCTCAGGGTCCCCTTCGGGAGACCGCTGAGGGAGCAATACCTCATTCTGGCGCGAGCGTCCACGCTCGTGCCCTTCCTCGCGGCACTCCTGTTTTCCACCTCGCTCTCCGCCCAGTCCACCCTGAGCGGCACCGTGCAGGATCCCGCAGGAACGCCCGTGCCATACGCCAGCGTGATCCTCGGTGAGCAGGGCCGCTTGGCGCCAACGGATGCACAAGGCGCCTTCCGCGCCAAGGGACTCTTCGCCGGCGACCTGCGCGTGCGCATCAGCGCCGTGGGTTTTGTGCCGCAGGACACGGTGATCACGCTCGCCAAAGGCGAAAACGATGCGCGATTCGTGTTGCGGCCCGACGTGAAGGAGCTCGCCGCAGCGGAAGTGACCGCCCTGCGCGCCGGCGACCGTGCGCCGTTTGCCAAGAGCACGCTCACCGCCGATGAGATCGCCGAGCGCAACACCGGCGTGGACCTGCCCTACCTGCTGGACATGCTCCCCAGCGTGGTGGCGGGCAGCGACGCAGGCACCGGCATCGGCTACACCAACATGCGCATCCGCGGCAGCGACGCCACCCGCACCAACATCACCCTCAACGGCGTGCCTTTCAACGATGCCGAAAGCCAAGGTGCCTTTCTGGTAAACCTGCCCGACCTCGCCTCCAGCGCCGAGGACATCGAGGTGCAGCGCGGCGTGGGCACCAGCACCAACGGTCCCGGTGCTTTCGGCGCCAGCGTGAATTTGCGCACCACATCCGTGAAGCGCGAAGCCTGGGGCCTGATCGACGCGGGCGGCGGATACTTCAACACGCAACGCTATTCCGTCAGCGCCGGCACCGGCTTGATCAGCGACCGCTTCAGCCTGGACATGCGCCTGTCGTCCATCACCAGCGACGGCTACATCGACCGCGCCACCGCCGACCTGAAGAGCTATTTTCTGCAAGGCGCGTGGGTGGGCAAGACGCGCTCGCTCCGCTTCATCACCTTCCGCGGAAAGGAGATCACCTACCAGGCTTGGGACGGCGTGCCGCGAGACACCCTGCCCGTACACCGCACCTACAACGGCTTCACCTATGACAACCAAGTGGACCACTACGACCAAGCGCACTACCAATTGCTCTTCGATCAGCAACTGGGGAAGCAGGCCGTCCTCAATCTCACCCTCTTCCGCGTAGCCGGTGCGGGCTATTATGAGCAGTGGAGGCCCAGCGACAAACTCTCCACCTACGGCATCGCTTCCCCTGCGGTGATCAATGGCGACACCATCACCCGCACCGACATCATTCGCCGCAAATGGTTGGACAACACGCTCACCGGCGTGAACGCCAGCGCGGACATCAAGCTGGGCGCGCACAAGCTGGTGCTTGGCGGCAGCTACAGCGATTATCGCGGAGCGCACTACGGCGAGGTGATCTGGGCGCGCTATGCAGGCAACACCGACATCCGCCAACGCTACTACGACAACGATGCGCACAAGACCGACGCCAACGCCTTCACCAAGCTCACCTACGCCCTGAACCCGAAGATCGACCTTTACGGAGATGTGCAGATCCGCAACGTCACGTACAGCTTCATCGGCTTCAACAACAACCTGGACAACGTGACCCAGAAGCTCGCGTGGAACTTCTTCAACCCCAAGGCCGGCCTGCTTTGGCGCATGCATCCGGGCGGCAAGGCCTACGCATCATTCGCCGTGGCCAACCGCGAGCCCAACCGCGACGACCTGGAGGAGACCACACCCGCCAGCCGCCCCACAGCGGAACGCCTGTTCGATTATGAAGCAGGCTATGAATACCGCACGGGCCGCTGGAATGCGGGCATCAACGGCTACTGCATGGACTACACCGACCAACTGGTGCTCACCGGTGAATTGAATGATGTGGGCGCAGCGTTGCGCACCAACGTGCCGAAGAGCTACCGCGCCGGCGTGGAACTGATGTTCGCCGCGCAGCTCACCAAACGCCTGCTGTGGAAGGCCAACGCCACCTTCAGCCGAAACAAGGTGATCGACTTCACCGAGTACGTGGACGACTGGGACAACGGCGGCCAAGTGGCCATCCACCACGGCATCAGTGATCTTGCTTTTTCACCGGACATCATAGCCGCCAGCCAGCTCAGCCTACGCGTGTGGAGCAAGCCGAAGAAGAGCCAAGCCGACCTCACCTTCATCACCAAGTACGTGGGCAAGCAGTACTTGGACAACAGCGCAAGCGCGGACCGCATGCTGGATGCCTACGTGGTACACGACCTGCGCGCCAACGTTTCCCTGTTCAGCCTGAAAGGCACGAAGAGCGTGGATTTCAACCTCACCGTGCGCAACCTCTTCAGCGAACTGTACGAGAGCAACGGCTGGAGCTACAGCTACATCAGCGAGGGGAGGAGG
>JAFEAI010000204.1 GCA_018266475.1 Bacteroidota bacterium | reverse complement strand
TCAAGCTCCCGTCAGGTTGAAACGCCGGTTGAGGTCGGTAAGCAAAGCCCTGGACAAGAGCATGACGGAGATCGTGATCCATGCCCTGGAACGCGAACTGCAGGATGAAACGCTACCTGTTGGGCCCAAGGATGGGAAAGCTGAACCGACTGCGGCAATGCAGGCCGAATATGATGCTTGGATCCAGCGCAACCTGGGGCTGCTTGCCGACAAGGTGAAGCGCGAGGACTGGGAGCGGGACGATCGTGTTGGGGATATGCTTCGCAAGTATGTTCCGCGCAAATGAAGGTGGTCCTTGATAGCACTATACCGCTGAACGTTTACCTGCATGGCATCAAAGGCATGCAGCGGCCCATGCCTGTTGAAAGTGCCAGGGTCATGGCGGCACCGCTATTGGGTAAAATGGAGGCGTACATGACTCCTACGGCCTACAGTAATGTGTACTACTTTCTGCAGAAGTATTTGCCCTTGGTGGATGCCAACGCATCCGCAAGGGACGTGCTTCAGGTTGTGACCGTAATTCCACAAACGAAGGGAATTTTCCTGGATGCACTCGCCAGCGGGTGGGCCGATGTTGAAGATGCCGGGCAATACCTGGCCGCTCAAGCGTTCAATGGCATCACCCACATCTGCACCAATGACGCCGGCTACCCGGCCACACCGGGCATTGCCGTGGTGAATCCCGCAGCGCTGCTTTCGCTCCTGTAGGGAGTGCATCGCCTGCTGCGGAAACTTTTCCTCACTGATGCAGGGTCTGCGCCAACCACGTATGCCACGTGCCATACGTTGGGAGTTACCCTGTGGTCGGCTTGTCGAACCACTGAGGGATGACGCATACATAGGATGTGCCGCAGGGTCCCGAGGCGGAGACCCTGCGGGAGGAAGAGATGCACCCTCCCGTCATTGCGAGGACCTGTGCACCTAACAGGTCCGAAGCAATCCCTCATTCCAAGGAGATCCCGGGAGGGCGAATCAAAGATTGCTTCGGCCCAGAGCGGCCTCGCAATGACGCATACATAGGATGTGCCGCAGGGTCCCGAGGCGGAGACCCGGCGGGAGGAAGAGATGCACCCTCCCGTCATTGCGAGGACCTGTGCACCAAACAGGTCCGAAGCAATCTCTAATTCCAAGGAGTTCCGGGGAGGGCGAATCAAAGATTGCTTCGGCCCAAAGCGGCCTCGCAATGACGCACCGCTGTGGTGAGCCCGTCGAACCACAGGGGAATCCCGCGTTGAATCAAAGATTGCTTAGGACCAAAGCGGCCTCGCAATGACGTGGTGGCTTCGGCCCAGGGCGGCCTCGCAATGACGTTGTGGGACCCCTGACCCCGCAATATCGTGGTGCCGGACAACGCACAAAGGGCCGCCCCTTTCGGAGCGGCCCTTCGGCTCGGAAGAGAAAAGCAAAGACTACTTGTTCACCACCACGCGCTCGGTCCAGGTGCGGTCGCCGGCGGTGATCTGCAGCAGGTAGGTGCCGTTGGCGGCGCCGTTCAGCTCCAGGATGGAGTTCAGCGATCCG
>JAFEAI010000203.1 GCA_018266475.1 Bacteroidota bacterium | reverse complement strand
GGTAGCTGCCTATCCCTGCCAAGCACTGCACCGGCCATTTATCCCTTGGACTATGCAAATCCCGTTCACTACACAATTACTGCAGGCCAACAGCTGTATCGCATCGATTTCAAGTTGAACGGTACGTCCTTCTTTGCTTGGACATGCAGCATCGTTTTTCCACAACCGCTGGACCAGACCAGCGCCTCGGTGAACTGTGATGGCCAATCAGTCCGCGTCAATGTACAGGGCGGTCCATCTTCACCATCCGGCTACGTGTTCAGGTGTACGACAATTCCATGAACATGCGCACACTTCTCAATCCCGGTGGCATTATGGCCCTGCTTGCCCTGCAACTCGTTGCCCATACCGCCACAGCCCAGAAGCGCAATTTCAATTGGATCTTCGGAAGTGGCGTTTGGCTGCAGTTCTCGGCGGACACCATGGTCTTTGTTCCCATGCAGGACACGGTATCCAACAGAAATGCTTGCATCAGTGATACCGCCGGCCATTTTGTTCTGCTCGCGGATGACTTCGGCTTGCGTAACGCCCTGTTTCAACAGGTGGAAGGTGGCAGCACGCAGGAGCTGGGCTGGAACGTGCCAGCCGGTAATTACCTGATCCTGCCAATGCCCGGCCATCCTGCACTTTATGCGGTGCTCGTGAATGAGCTCCCACCATCGTCCAGGGCAGGGTACGTGCTGGTGAACATGGCCGCAAACAACGGGGCGGGTGCGGTGATGGGCGGGACCACCTGGTACATGGAGAACATCACGGCTAAACTATCCGCCACCACGGACGCGACCGATACCGGCTACTGGGTTGTACAACACCTGTCCTCGGGAGATGCATTCCATGCATTCAGACTGGACGGCAGTGGCATGGCGAACGTGCCTGTCATTTCCCACTCGGGATCTAGCTTCATTCCCGGGCCGGGTTCATTCCCTGATCTGGACCTGTATGGGCAAATGAATTTCAACCCCCTTGGCACCACGCTTGCCATGGTGGTGCACGGGCCTTCCAACGATACCAGCAAGGTAGAGGTCTTCCAATTTGACAGAACAACAGGCCAGGTCTCCTTTCTCGCCACCATCCGGCCCAAGGAGCACGGCGGAATGTTCTCTTGGTACGCCACCGTCCAAGGTGGCGTGGATTTTGACCTCTCCGGCAGGTATCTGCTGGTGCCGGAAATAAGCGTAACGCACAGTTCTTATCTCCCTGTTTCCTATGACCTCTTCGGCGCACCGGACAGCATTTCAATCCTGGGGAATACCATCACCGGTTTTTTGGGCCAAACATCGTTCGGTTTCGATGATACTTACGGGTTGTATTTTTCGACGGCCCCTGAAGGATATCAAGCCATCCTGGCCGGGGAATCCAGTCCCTCACCGAACGGATACCTGGTGCGCCGCATTTGTAGCCTGCCAGGGGTAGGCATCCCCCTCCCTTATGTACAATCAATTATGACCATCGTGCTGCCTGACCTTGACATTAACTGGGTGAGCCATACGCATCTTCTACCGCCCATGCCCCCCCTCGGGGGCCTGCCAGCCCCTTGTAAACGCTACCACCTGGGCGACGGGAACGTGGGCATCGGGGAGGCCCGGCCTGCTGCGCTCATGGGCAGCTATCCCAACCCCATGGTGGACAATGCGGTGCTGGTGTTCAATGGGCCTGTCAAGCCCGAAACCGTGATCTGGCGGGATTCCCTGGGGCGGGTGGTAAGGCATACAGCGGTTGGGCATACAGGACTTCCCTTCCTACTTGAACGGGGCAATTTGCCCACTGGCCTGTATTTCGTGGAGGTGTTTGGCCAGCAGGGGAGTGCAGGCCAGATAAAAGTAATCTGCCGCTAGGGTGGAGGCACTAAAGCTCAGCGCCCCCACCTCACCTGCCCGTTCGCCACAATGCCCATCGCCTTGCCGGTAAAGCGGTGCCCGATGAACGGGGTGTTGCGCGAGCGGCTCGCGATGTCCTTCTCCATGAACATCCACTGGTGCTCCGGGGCGAAGAGGGTGACCTCCGCCAGTTCCCCTTCTACGAGGTGCGGCACTTCCAGCCCCAGCACGGCGCGCGGGCCGTGGCAGAAGCGCTCCACGATGCGGCGCACCGTCATGCGGCTCTTCAATGCCGTGTTCGCCACCGCATACGCCGTTTCCAACCCGATGATGCCGAAGGCGGCCTGCCCGTATTCGAGCTGCTTGTGCTCCACGTCCTCGGGCCGGTGGTCGCTTACAATGCTGTCTATGGTGCCGTCCTTCACCCCTTCGCGCAGCGCCTCGATGTGTTCAGGGCTGCGGAAGGGCGGCATCACTTTGTAGTTGCTGTCGAAGCCGCGCAGTACGCCATCGTCCAGCAGCAGGTGGTGCGCGCACACACTTGCGGTCACCTTCAATTTTTTCGCCTTGGCCTGGCGCAGCAGTTCCACGCCGTGGGCCGTGCTCACGGCCTCCACGTGCAGGCGTGCCCCGGTGTACTCCAGCAGCTGCAGGTCGCGCGCCAGGCGCACGGCCTCGGCCATGGCGGGCATGCCGCGCAGGCCCAGGCGCGCGCTCATCACGCCTTCGTGCATCTGCCCTTCGCGCATCAGGTCGGCATCCTGCGGCATGGCCATCACCAGGCCGTTGAAGTCGAGCGCATACTGCAGTGCCAGCAGCATCAGCCGCGTGTTGCGCACGGGCGAAAGGTCGTCGGTGAAGGCCACGGCCCCGGCCTGCTGCATATCGTAGAGTTCCGCCAGCTGCTCACCTTTTCCGCCCTTGGTGAGCGCGCCAAGCGGCAACAGCCGCACCGCATGGCCCTGCGCCTTGCGCAGCAGGTATTCCACGCTGGCGCGCTGGTCCACGGCGGGCTTGGTGCCGGGCAGCACGGCCACCGCGGTGAAGCCGCCCGCCGCCGCGGCATCCAGCCCGCTGCGCACGTCCTCCTTGTATTCCTCGCCAGGGTCGCGGAAGTGCGCCCGCAGGTCCACCCATCCGGGCGAGGCGTGCAGCCCTTCCACGGCGATCACCTCGGCATCGCCCTTGGGCAGCTTGGCGCCCGCCTTTGCCAGGCGCCCGCCGGAGAAGCGCAGGTCCACCACGGTATCGTGAAGCGGGCCGCCGGGGTCGGTGATCGTGACTTGGCGGAGGAGCAGGTCGTTCATCGGCTGGTGCGGATCAGAAAGATCTCCAACATCAAAAATACCAGTGCGGCCAAGATGAGCCACTTCCACAGCTTCACGCCCTGGTCCATGCTGCGCAGGCTTGCGCCGATCTCGTTGCCGGACCTCTCCATCACGCGGATGGAGGACAGCCCGCGCCGGGCCAGCAGGTCCCGCAGTTCATCCGGCGCCCAGGCCGAAAGGTCGCCTTCCCGGCGGGAAAGGTCCAGCGCCAGGATGGCCGCCGTGTCCGCGCCCACGGTGAGCGCATACGGCCCGGGGCCGATGTCCTCGTCGTGCAGCACCAGCGCGAGCCCGCCTGCGGTGCGGCGCACCTCCGGGATGATGTCGATGCCCGCCGCCCCCTTCAGGTGCGGTGGTTCCTCCCCGCGCAGGTCCACGCCTTCCAAGGGAATGGCGGCCTCTTCGCCGATGATGTGGTACAGCGCGCCCATCGGCCGCGCCAGCTCGGCCATGCGCAGCAGCGCGGTAACGAACAAAGCGTGGCGGCTGAAGTTGCCGCCCACGGCGCCCAGCGGGGCGGCGCACAGGTATACGCGACCCTTGGCCGCCGGCGTGGCGCTGAGGAAGGCCGCGCCGCTTTGCAGGCGCAGCAGCACTTCGGCGGCCGGGGCGGGCGCTATGGCGAAGCGCGTGCGCACCAGCGGCAGGTCCACGTTGGCGGGCATGCTGTTGAACACGTCGCGGAAGAAGGGTGCGCGCAGGTCGATGCGCTCCACCTTGATGCCCGTGGTGTCCTTGGCGCCAAAGCCCGCGCCGAAGAGGGCCAGCGCCTCGCGGTAGGTGGCGGGGTCCGCCTGCGCGGCGGGGAAGATGGCCAGGCTGCCCCCGCCCAGGGCGAATTCCTTGGCTGCGCCGGCCAGCCCGCTGGGGATGTCCGGCAGTGCGTTCAGCACCACCAGGTCCTGCCGTGCCAGCGCGGCAAGGTCCACTTGGCGGTAGGGCTGCACGGTGAAGGCGTAGGCGCTGTCGCCCTGGAACACCGCGCCGATGTCCTTGTCGCTGCCGGCATCGCCGCCGCTAACCAACAGCACGCGCAATTTTTCCGCCGTGCGGTAGGCGATGTGGAACACGTCGTCGAAGGTGATGGGCTTGTCGCTGATGGCCACGGTGCCCGTGTGGAATCCGGTGGCGTCGTTGGTGAAGCTGAGCACGGTGTCCACCACGGCGCCGGGCGCTATGGCGAAGGTGGCCATGGCGCGCTGCCGCCCGTCGATGCTGAGCTTCAGCGGCACGTTGCGCAGGTCCTGCCGCCCGTAGTTGCGCACGCGCACGTTCAGCGCCTCCACCTGCCCCAGGCGCCGCACCGGCGTGGCGAACCATACCGAGTCAATGGCCAGGTTGTCGGCATTGGCGGCCTCCAGCGGCACGATCACCGTTTGCACGGTGCTGTCGTTGGTCCACTGGTCCGCGTCGGTGGTGGCGCGCTGCAGGTCGGTGAACAGGAAGGCCCGCTTCACCGGCGCATCGCTGTGGCCCAAGGCTTCCCGTTGGCGCTGCATCACCTGCGAAAGCGGGCGTGCATAAGGCCCCACCTCCACCTGCCCCGCTGCGGCCAGCGCCTCGTCACGGCCCAGCAGGAGCTGCTGCCGCCCCTCGAAGCGGTTGGTGAGCACCTGGAAGCGGTCCGCGGGCCCGTAGGCCATAATGGCGTCCTGTGCATCGGTGCGCGCCTGGTCCAGCAGGCGGCCCGCGCTGTTTTGCCCGTCCATGCTCCAGCTGTCGTCCAGGTACAGGCTTACGGCCCGTATGCCGGCGGTGGCCGTGCCGTCCTTGGTCTTCAGGTACGGCTGCGCAAAGGCGAGCACCAGCGCGGCCAGGGCCAGCAGCCGCGC
>JAFEAI010000202.1 GCA_018266475.1 Bacteroidota bacterium | reverse complement strand
GAAAGTGGCACAATGACCTCCGGAAACCCGGCCGGTCACATCACCTCAGTGTGGCACAATGGCCTCCGAAATGACTGGCACTGCTTGGTCCGGAATGGGTGGCACAATGATCTCCGGAATAGCCACCATGGGTTTTCCAGCGGAGCCCTCCGGGCCCCACTGGAAAACCCACGCCTGCGGCGGTTGCTGTTAAGGGCATTGCCGTCCGCGCTCCGCGCGGCATTCCTCAGTTCAGCCCGGTCGCCACGCCGTTGGCGTCGATGTCCATGGCTTCGCTGGCCGGTATTTCGGGCAGGCCGGGCATGCGAATCATTTTGCCGAGGATGGGCACTACGAAGCCTGCGCCGGCGGCGATCTCGATGTCGTTGACGGTGATGTCGAAATCCTTGGCGGCGCCCAGCTTGGCGGGGTCAGTCTCTTTGTTTCGTTCGGATGTCGGAATTGTGCGTGGTTTTGTCGCCTTGTCCGGAAGCCCGGAACGCACCCGCGATGCAATGGATATGGGCTGCACCGTGCGGGCATTTCGACGCAACGGCGCGGGCCGGAAGGACCAGGGAATGCGAAAAGTCCGTTCCGTGCTGGGTTTTGCTTACCGGGTTGCCTGGTTACCTCAGGAACTTCTTCACGAAGTCGGTAGCCGTGTATGCCTTGATGCCTACCATTCCCTGTTTGTTGAAACGCTCGGCTTCGGTGGTCACGATGGCTTCAATGGGATCCTTGAACCGTTTTGCAGCGTGGTATTGCCAACAGTCTTCAATGTCATTCCATAGTCCGGCCTCGAACCCGTCCAAGAATACGCGCTTTCCTTGGGGGATGATGGTCACACATTTCAACAGGTCTTCACCATGTGCTTTGACCAAGGCATTATTACGCACCCCACTGCCGAGAACGAGCATGGAATACAGGAACAGTGTCGGGGTCATATAGCCTTGGATCACCCCATTTCCAGCGGCCTCCATAACCTTGGCGCTTTCACGCGGCTCGGGCCTGCTTTCCCACAACCAAACGTTGCTGGGAATGTTCGCATCGATCAACACATTCATGCACGAGCGTATTTCCGGAGGGCATATCCGGTCATGTCGTCGCGTTGGTAGGCCTCCTTCGGGATCTTTCCTGTGAGCACGCCCTTATTTTTCTCCACCCATGATGCACCAAGCCCCGGAGCCGGTTGGGCAGCATCCTCTTCATAGAACTTCAATAGAATGAAGTCGAGTTCTTCGCTCATGGAACGGGAACTGCGCTTGCTGGCCCTGCGCAAACGTGCCTTTGCCCTTTCGCTCACACGTGCGTATACAGTTACGCTCCGCCTTGGTGCTTTCTCTTTGGCCTTCATGCCCACGAAGATAGGCGCTTGCAACTTATGCCGGAATGGGTCGCTCGAAGCAGTACGGGTTGGCCTGGGCGTTCCCGTTCATCCTTTCCACCATGGCCAGCAGCTCTCCCCACTTGGCCACCTTGCCTTCCACCGCCTCTTTGGGCGGCAACATGGTGCCGAACACATGCAGTTCCGGTGTAAACGGCATGTTGAGACTCTGGAACGCACGGCAGGCAATGAAAATGTGTTGGATCAGCCAGCTCCAAGGGAAAGAATTGAAAGCAGATCACAACACTGGGTTTTCCAGCGGAGCCCTCCGGCCCCCCCACTGGAAAACCCACGCCTGCGACGGTTGCTGTTAAGCGCATTGCCCTCCGCGCTCCGCGCGGCATTCCTCAGTTCAGCCCGGTCACCACGCCGTTGGCGTCGATGTCCATGGCTTCGCTGGCGGGTGTTTCGGGCAGGCCGGGCATGCGCATCATTTTGCCGAGGATGGGCACTACGAAGCCTGCGCCGGCGGCGATCTCGATGTCGTTGACAGTGATGTCAAAGTCGGTGGCGGCGCCCAGCTTGGCGGGGTCGTCGCTGAAGTTGTACTGTGTTTTGGCAATGCACACGGGCAGGTGGTCCAGGCCCAGGTTGTGGATGCGGCGCAGGGCTGTTTTTGCGGCTTCGCTGTACTTCATGCCGTTGGCACGGTAGATCTCCTTGGCGATGATCTCCACCTTCTTTTCGATGGGCTGTTCCAGTTCATAGAGCAGCTCGAACTTGGTTTCGTTCTTCTCCACTACGCGCACCACGGCCTGG
>JAFEAI010000201.1 GCA_018266475.1 Bacteroidota bacterium | reverse complement strand
TGCTCAAAGAAGTGGTTGCTGCTGCCTTCGCCCAGCCAAAAGTGGCGGTGGGTGGCGCGGCCGGTCTTGCTGGGGTTCTTGGTGAACCAATCCTCGGCGAAGCGCAGGATCAGCACATGGCGCTCTTCGGTGGTGGCCAGGCCCGGCAGGTGTACGGGGTTGTGGGGCAGCCAGCAGAGCACGCGTTCCCCGTCGGCGGGCAGGCGTTCGCTGCATGGGGTCCAGCCGGGGACTGCAGGGTTATTGGCCATCGGCCCCAAAGATGGGCACATCCGGCAGGTCTGCGGGCACTTCGGGTGCCAGCACCGCACGGGTAAGCAGTTGCACCGCCTGCTTGGCGCGTTCACGCAGCTCAGGTCCTTGGGCAGCGTACAGCTTTTCGCCCTCCTTGCGGATCAGGTATTTCACCACTTCGGCGTGGATCTCCAGCCCGGTGCCGGTGATGAAGCACACGTTGCTTTGCGTCCAATGCCACAGCAATGCCGTGGCCAAGCGGATGGAGGAGCGGTCGTGCAGCCTGCCGCCCTGCACCACCAGCCCTTGGTGGTCGGGGTATTCCACCAGCGCCTTGATGACGGTGCGGATGCTGCGCTGCATGCCCTCGGTGGTCAATGCGCCCTGGGGGTGGCGCACCAGTTCACCCATATCGGGTGACAGCTGGCGTTTGTAGTAGATCTGGTGCGCCTTTGGCATGCTCTTGTTGAACTCGGCCATGGCGGCGTTCACCAGGCCGGGGTGCGCCACCAAGGTTCCGTCGTGGCCATCCACGGCCTCGCGCTCCTTGTCGGCGATCATTTCCAGGTAGCGCGGGGCGATGGAATTGGCGGCGTCCACGGGCAGCACGAAGGCGGGCGCCCCCATGGCATGCACGTTGCGGCGATGGGCAATGGCGATGGTGCGCAGGCTGGCCGCACGCAGGAATTCGGCGTTCAGCCCGATGTGCTCGCGGTCCGGCATCACGGGCCGGTCCTTGGCGCTGAACAGGGCCACATGGTCGGCGGCGAACCCCTGCGGGTCAAACGCGAGGCCGGCGGCATGCTGCCGCAGCCCGTGCAGGATCTCATCGGCATCCAGCACGGCGGCCAGGTTGTCCATTACCACGGTGGCGCGGATGGTGCCTGGCGGCATGGCCTGGTGGCTTTCCAGGAAGAGCAGGAGGTCATCCCACAGCCGGGCCTCTTCATGGCACCCCAGCTCACGGAGGTACAGGAAGATGCCGCCTTGCCGTTGCCGCAGTTTTTCTCCGCTGAGGCAGATGAGGATGGCAAGGTCAACGAAGGTGGCCACATGGCACCCTGCCGGGCCTTCCAGGGTATGGTCCTGCGCGTGCAGGGGGCGCGGGGCCACCATCAGGCGCGTGGTGCTGCCCGGGTTGATCCGTACGCGGTTGCCGTCGGCATCCACATAGGCAAGTTTCAAGGTGGCGGCACGTTCAATGTTCTTGTGCGCCCGCAGGATGGCGGATGGTGTGTTGGGCGTCATGCCCCACAGGTCGGCCACATAGCTCTTGGCCCCGGCGTTCAGCCCGTCGATCAGCTCCTTGCGGCTGCCGCCGCCAATGAGTTCCACGCGCCGCTCCAGCAGTTGCTCCGGAACAGGGGCCGCCTGCCAATCGCCTTGGCGGATGGCGGCGGTGGCTTCCAAGGGCGCAATAAGTCCGGCCCGCAATTCCGCCCGGCGCGCCTCCCCCAGTTGAAGCACTTCCAGGCGGCGGGCGCCGAAGCGGTCCTCAAGTGCCTTCACAAGTTGCACCACCTCGGGGGTGAACAACCGGTCGGTCTTATGGGGAATGAGCGTACGCAGCATGGGTGGGGAATGCGGGGGGTTCTACGCAGGGATGATGAACGGGGTTTTGCAAACGACGGACCACAAATTTCGGCATCCCAACGGAATTCCCCGCGGACCGGTGAAAATGGCCCCCGACCTGCCGGGCAGGGGCCGCCGCCCAACCGCCCTGCCGCCCGCTCGGCAGGAGCGGCAGGCAGCCACGTTGGGCGATCCTTACATTCGCGGCCCTTTCGCCCCAAGGCCGAGCCGCATGAGAAACCTTGTCACCCTAACCGCCTGCACGATGGCAACGATCACCGCCGTGGCACAAACCCGCGAGATCCAATACACCGAGTTCGACCTGCCCAACGGCCTGCACGTGATCCTGCACGAGGACCATTCCACCCCCATTGTGGCCGTGGGCGTGATGTACCATGTGGGCAGCAAGGACGAGGCCCGCGACCGCCGCGGGTTCGCCCACTTCTTCGAGCACCTGCTCTTTGAGGGCTCGGACAACATCGGCCGGGGTGAATACTCCAAATACGTGGAGAAGGCCGGCGGCGTGCTGAACGCAAACACCACCGGCGACCGCACCTACTACTATGAGGTGCTCCCCAGCAACCAGCTGGACCTGGGCCTGTGGCTGGAAAGCGAGCGCATGATGCACGCCAAGGTGGAAACAAAGGGCATAGAGACCCAGCGGGAGGTGGTGAAGGAGGAGCGCCGCCAGCGCTATGAAAACCAGCCCTATGGCAGCATCCTGCCCGAAGTGCTCAAGCGCGCCTACACCATGCACCCCTACCAGTGGCCCACCATCGGCTACATGGAAGACCTCAACGCGGCCAATGAGAAGGACTACAAGAACTTCTACAAGACCTTCTACGTGCCCAACAACGCCGTGCTGGTGCTGGCCGGCGATTTCGCGCCCAAGCAGGCCAAGGCCGACCTCACCAAGTACTTCGGCCCCATCAAGAAGGGCGCTGCCGTGCCGCGCAACAAGGTGGTGGAGCCGCCGATGAAGGGCGAGGTGCGCGATGTGGTGTACGACAAGATCCAACTGCCGGCCGTGGTGGAAGCCTACCGCATACCCGCATTGGGCACACCGGATTTCTATGCGGTGGACATGCTGAACCGCCTGCTGAGCAACGGCAACAGCAGCCGCTTGGTGAAGAACGTGAAGGATGCCGAGCAGAAGGCCGTGTACGTGGGCTCCTTCAGCCTGCCCTTCGAAGATCCCGGCCTGGCCATTGCCTTTGCCGTGGCCAACATGGGCGTAAGCCCCGACAGCCTGGAGGCCAGCATGGACAAGCAGTTTGCACGGGTGCGCGATGAAGCCGTGCCGGAGGCGGAGCTCACCAAGCTGAAGGTGCAGATAGAGACCGAGCACGCCATGGAGAACAGCAAAGTGGCCGGCATCGCCAACAACCTGGCCAACGCATACACCTTCCTGGGAGGCACCGCCAAGGTGAACACCGAGGTGGAGCACTACATGGCCGTAACCCCTGCGGACATCCAGCGCGTGGCCCGCAAGTACTTCGTGCCGGGCAACCGCGTGGTGCTGCACTACCTGCCCGAGAACCAGAAAAAATGAAACGCCGACCCAAGACGATGAAAAGCACCCCGCTTCATACCCTTGCGCTGGCCGCAACCCTGCTTATCCCGGCCTTGATGACCGCACAAGTTGACCGCACCAAAGCGCCCAAGCCAGGGCCCGCCCCGGAAGTACACCTCGGGGAGCACAAGTCCTTCCTGCTGCCCAACGGCATGCGCGCCATCATTGTGGAAAACCACAAGCTCCCCATCGTCAGCGCACAGGTGCGCTTCGACATTCCTCCCGTGATGGAAGGCAACATTGCCGGCTACCAGGAGCTGGTGGGCGAGCTGCTCACCAGCGGCACCGCCCGCCACACCAAGGAGCAGTTCGATGAACAGGTGGACGGCTTAGGCGCCCAGCTTTCCGCCAGCAAGGACGGCGTGTACGCCATGAGCCTGAAGAAGAACTTCCCGCAGGTGATGGACCTGGTGTACGAGGTGGTGGCCAGCGCCACTTTCCCGCCTGCAGAGTTTGAGAAAGCCCGCACCCGCATGCTCTCCGAGGTGCAATCCCGCGCATCGGACCCCGACCAGATCGCCGATGTGGTGGGCCAGTCGCTCACCTTCACCAAGGGCCATCCCTACGGTGAAGTGGTGACGGAAGCCACCCTGAAGAACGTCACCCGCAAGGAGGTGGAACAGTACTACCGCCACTTCTTCCAGCCCAAGCAGGGCTACTTGGTGCTGGTGGGCGACATCACCCCGCAGGAAGGCGAGGCGATGGCCAACCACTATTTCGGGCTGTGGCAGGGCGCCGATGCGCCGGCCGTGGCCAACGCACAAGGCCAACTGGAAGTGAAGGACCTGGGGCCCATTGAGCCGGGCATGGCCACGCCGCCCCTGCCGGGCAACGTGCGCGTGGCCTTCGTGGACCGCCCCGGTAGCGCCCAAAGCGTGATCAAGGTGCTCTTCCCCGTGCAGCTCAAGCCCAACGACCCCATGGCCCTGCAGGCCCAGGTGCTCAACACCATCCTGGGCGGCGGCGTCTTCAATGCACGCCTGATGCAGAACCTGCGCGAGGACAAGGGCTATACCTACGGAGCCTATTCCAGCCTCAACGCCGACCGCTGGTGCGGATCCTTCAGCGCCGGATGCAGCGTGCGCAACGCAGTGACCGACAGCGCCGCCGCAGAACTGCTCAAGGAGATCCGCGGCATGCGCACCAGCCCGGTTTCCGCCGAGGAGCTGGCCCTGGCCAAGAGCTACATGGCCGGCAGCTTCGCCCGCTCCCTGGAAGATCCCCGCACCGTGGCACGGTTCGCACTGAACACCTTCCTGAACAACCTGCCGGAGGACTACTACGAGACCTACCTCAAGCGCCTGGACGCCGTATCGGCGGCGGACGTGCAGCAGGCGGCCATGCGCTTCCTGCACCCGGACAGCTGCACCGTGCTGGTGGTGGGCGACAAGGCCGGGGCCGAAAAGGGATTGGAGGCCCTGAGCGGAAACCACCGCGTGCTCGCCTATGACGCAAATGGCGACATCGTGCGCCCCGACCCCTCCGAAGGAGCCACGCCCGCGCCGGCGGGAACCACCGTGCAAACCGTGCTGGACGCCTACATCAAGGCCATCGGGGGCAAGGCGGCCGTGGACAAGGTGATGGACCTGAAGAAGGAATACACCACTTCCGTGCAAGGCATGGCCGCCACCCTCACCGAGTACAACAAAGCCCCGGACAAGTACGCCATGGAAATGAAGGTGGGCAACATGCTGGTGCAGCAGATCACCTACAACGGCAACCGCGCCAAGCTGAAAGGCATGATGGGGGAGAAGGACCTGGAGGACATGGAGCTGGACGAGGTGAAGCGCAACGCCTTCGCCTTCCCCGAGCTGCACTACCCGGAAATGGGCCAGACCGCGCAGCTTGTGGGCATGGTGGACCTCAATGGCGCCAAGGCCTTCCGCGTAAACGTGAAGAGCGTGCAGGGCGGGCAGTATGATGATTACTACGACGTGAAGACCGGCCTGAAGCTGCGCCGCAAGGAAAGCCAGTCGCAGGATGGCGGCGGCTATGTGCAGGTGATCACCGAATACAGCGACTACCAGCCCGAAGGAGGCGTGCTTTTCCCCCGCACCCTGCACCAGAGCGGCGGCATGGACATGACCCTGAAGGCCACCGCCATCAGCGTGAACAAGGGCATCAGCCCCGCGGTGTTCACCGTGGAATAGGAGCGCGCACTAAGCGACGTGCTGCAAGGCAGTGCGCGCTTCCGGCCCCAGGTTCATCACCAGGTCGATGATGGACATGCGCGGATGGAAGCCGTGCCGGTCGGCGAACACCTGTGTGTAGGGGTGTACTACGGGCATCCCGGCGGGCAAGGCCCGCTTCGGGTGCAGCACCGTCCGCAGGTCCTGCAGCCCTTCCGCAGCGATGGTGCCGGCCTCCACATAGGTCTGCGCCACGGTGATCGCCGGACGCAGGCCCAGCCAACCCAAGGCCAAGCGCATGGTGGCCAGGTCCAGGTCCGCCAGCCGTGCGTACCTGCGCAGCAGCACCTCCTCCAGGTCGCCGATGTAGTGGATGAACCAGGGCGTTTGCCCGTAGGCGCTGCGCAGCGCGTGTACATGCTGCGACGGCCATGCCTCCGCATACGACAGGCCCACGGAGCCCATGGGCATCCGCTCCCCGCTGCGGCGCGAAATGTGTACCTGCAGGTGCTGCGGCCCGTTCGCCCCCATGATGGTGGTGCGCGTGCGGTAGCTCTGCCGCGCGTAGTGCTCCCCGAGGTCGATCACTATGCGGCCGCTCCGCGCGATCAGTGCATAGTGCTCCACACTGCCGAAATAAAAGGCCGGGAACAACGGTGAAAGCGCCATGGCGCACAAAGATGAATTGCCTCCGTTGTTCCTTTGCACCCATGTACACGAAATTCCTGGTTCCGGTTGCCGCGCTTTACTTGGCGATCTCGGCATGTGGCACACGGTCCGCCAAGGAGCCTGCCCAGATAAACGCATCAGACACCGTTCCAAAGGCTGAACCCCATGCATGGACAGGCTTTTACACGGATACCGTGCCTTGCGCAGATTGTCCAGGCATCATCACCCGGCTTCACCTCAAGGCGGACAGCACCTACATCCTCACCGATGAATACATGGAGCGGGACAGCGTTCCTTATGGCCAGCTTGGAACCTGGTCCGTGGCCGGCAGTACGCTCACCTTGCGCACCGGCGATAACCCGCGCCTGTGGAAGCTGGATGGCGACCGGTTGAACCCGTTGGACCAGGACGGGAAGGTGATCGATAGCCCGATGTCCTATTCCATCCAACGGGTGGACACCTTCCGGACCGGGGCCATGCACCTTGCCGGAAACTATGTCTACTATGCGGATTCACACAGCTTCACGCCGGCGGGCAGCCGGTTTGCAATTCCCGTGGCCATGGATCCCCCGGGGGTGAAAGGCGCCGGGCTTGAACTGGAGAAATTGTATGTGAAGCACGTGAAAACGCCGCCGGACCCGATGCCCGTGCGCATTGTGGCCACCCTGCGCACCGGCCCGGCCATGGAAGGAAATGGCACCGAGCAATACCTTCACGTGGAGCGGCTGGAAGAGGGGAAGAGCAAGTAGGAAGGAGGGGCGTTCAGCGCAGCAGCGTGCGCAGCAAGAGCACCAGCAGGCATCCAAGGAACAGCAGGATGCTGATGCGGTTGATGCCGTGCATGAACCGTACGTTCCCGCTGGCTTCCGCCTTGGAAAACAGCGTGGCCGGGTTGAGGTAGTACAGGATCCGCTTGAGGAGCATGGTGCCGCTGGAGGGCCGAAGGTAGTGCGCACTGCCTGGGTGGTGCACCGGTGTGGCGGGGATTTGGGCTGGTGTGTGCGTGGTGTTGGTTGTTAGTTGTCATTAGTTGTTGGTTGTCAGATGTCAGTTGTCAGGAGGGAGCAGTTGTCAGATGTCAGTTGTCAGATGTCAGTTGTCAGATGTCAGTTGTCAGATGTCAGTTGTCAGATGTCAGTTGTCAGTTGTCAGGGTGTCAAGTCCTGCCAACCGCGCCCCCTTGTGAAAGTGGTAATTTTGCACCCTCAAATGCCGTTCGACCTCATCTCCGAATTCAAGCCCACCGGCGACCAGCCTGAGGCCATCCGCCAATTGGTGCAGGGAGTGGAGGAAGGTGTGCGGGCACAAACCCTGCTGGGCGTCACCGGCTCGGGAAAGACCTTCACCGTGGCCAATGTGATCGCGCAGCTGGACCGGCCCACGCTGGTGCTCAGCCACAACAAAACGCTGGCCGCGCAGCTCTACGGCGAATTCAAGCACTTCTTCCCGCACGACCGCGTGGAGTACTTCGTCAGCTACTACGACTACTACCAGCCCGAGGCCTACCTGCCCGTTACCGGCACCTACATCGAGAAGGACCTGGCCATCAACAGTGAAATTGAAAAACTGCGGCTGAGCACCACCAGCGCCCTGCTCAGCGGCAGGCGCAATGTGATCGTGGTGGCCAGCGTAAGCTGCATCTACGGCATCGGAAACCCGGCGGAGTTCCACAAAAGCGTGGTACACGTCCACAAGGGGCAGAAGATCTCGCGCAATGCGCTGCTGCACCAGTTCGTCTCCTCCCTGTACAGCCGCAAGGACATCGATCCCGAGCGCGGCAACTTCCGCGTGCGCGGCGACGTGGTGGAGGTGTACTTGGCCTACGCCGACGAAGGCATCCGCATCCACTTCTGGGGCGATGAGATCGAAAAGATCGAACGGTTCGACGTAGCCAACGGCAAGACCTTGGAGGCCTTGCAGGACACGCCGATCTACCCCGCAAACATCTTCGTCACCAGCAAGGAAACGCTCAACGACGCCATCGCCTCCATCCAGGAGGACCTCGGCAAGCAGGTGGAGTTCTTCAAGGAGATCGGCAAGCACTTGGAGGCCAAACGCCTGGATGAGCGCGTTCACTACGACCTGGAGATGATGCGCGAGCTGGGCTACTGCAGCGGCATCGAGAACTACAGCCGCTACTTCGACCGCCGCCAGCAGGGCCAACGCCCGTTCTGCCTGCTGGATTACTTTCCCAAGGACTTCCTCACGGTGATCGACGAGAGCCACGTCACCATCGGCCAGATCGGCGCCATGTACGGCGGCGACCGCAGCCGCAAGAAAAATCTCGTGGAGTACGGCTTCCGCCTGCCCAGCGCCATGGACAACAGGCCGCTGAAGTTCGAGGAGTTCGAGGCCATGATCGGCCAAACCATCTATGTGAGCGCCACCCCGGCCGACTACGAGCTGGAACGCAGCGAGGGCGTGGTGGTGGAGCAGGTGGTGCGCCCAACCGGCCTGCTGGACCCGCCCATCCAGGTGCGCCCCAGCAAAGACCAGATCGACGACCTGCTGTTCGAGATCCGCCAGCGCAGCCAGAAGGAAGAGCGTGTGCTGGTAACCACCCTCACCAAGCGCATGGCCGAGGAGCTCACCGATTTCCTGGCCAAGAACGGCGTGAAGTGCAAGTACATCCACAGCGACGTGGAAACGCTGGAGCGCATCGAGATCCTGCGCCAACTGCGCCTCGGCCTCTTCGATGTCCTGGTGGGCGTGAATCTGTTGCGCGAAGGATTGGACCTGCCGGAAGTGTCGTTAGTGGCCGTGCTGGACGCGGACAAGGAAGGCTTTTTGCGCAGCAACCGCTCGCTCACCCAGACCGCAGGCCGGGCAGCACGCAACTTGAACGGACTGGTGATCTTCTACGCGGACAAGATCACCGACAGCATGCGCCGCACCATGGAGGAGACCGACCGCCGCCGTGCCAAGCAGATGGCCTACAACGAGGAGCACGGCATCACGCCCACGCAGATCAAGCGTGATCGCACCTCGGTGATGCAGCAGACCGCCGTGATCGACCAGGTGGACCACCCCGGCGCCAAGGCCTACGTGGAGCCCGAGGAACTCAGCCTGGCCGCCGATCCCGTGATGCAGTACATGCCTGCCGAGCAGCTGGAGAAAAACGCCGAGCTGCTGGAAGCGCAGATGAAGAAAGCCGCCAAGGAGCTGGATTTCGTTGCTGCCGCGCAATTGCGTGATGAACTATTCGCCATGCGGAAGCTGATCGACGAAAGGACGAAGGTGTCCAAGCCTGCGTGAGTATCGCCCAGGGCAAACGCATTAAACTTTCAGTGTGGCATTGCTCCACAGCCCGTCATGTGAATTCCCTGCCCGGC
>JAFEAI010000200.1 GCA_018266475.1 Bacteroidota bacterium | reverse complement strand
TGCTCCAGGCCGTCGGCGATCATGCGGTCCACGCGGGCATCGATGCGGGCGTAGAGTTCCTCGCGCGGCAGGTCCAGGGCGATGCGCAGGATGCGCAGGTCCTCGCGCTGGCGCGGGCCGATGCGCTGGGCGCTGTACGGCCTGCCGCTGGAGATGCACACTTCCAGGGCGCGGATCACGCGGTGGGGGTTGTTGCGGTCGATCACCTGCGCGATGGCAGGGTCCAAGCGGTCCAGTTCTTTCAAAAGGTCTTGCAGGCCGTGTTGCTGAAAGCGGTGTTGCAGCCGCTCGCGCACGGCGTGGTCCACCAGCGGCATGGGGTCCAGCCCGTTGGTGAGGGCGTCTAAGTACAGGCCGCTTCCGCCCACCAGCACGGCGATGCCGTGTGCTTTTAAAAGCTCCTGCAGCACGGGTTCGGCCTGCCGTGCAAATTCCCCTGCGCTCCAGGTTTGTTCCAGCTCCAGATGGCCCAGGAAGTGGTGCTTTACGCCCAGCAGTTCCTCTTCGGTGGGCCGCGCCGTGCCAATGCGCATGGCCCGGTAGAACTGGCGGGAATCGCCGCTGATGACCTCCGTGCCGAAATGCTTGGCCAGGGTGGCGGCCACGTGCGTTTTACCGCTGGCCGTGGGACCGCCGATCACCACCAGCAGGCCGTTGCGGTCCATCAGAAGTCGTCGCCCAGGTCGTCAATGCTGCCGTGCCCTTCCTCCTCCTCCTCGTCATCGTCCGCCCAGGGGTCATCGCCGTTGTGCTCCCCGTTGAGGCCCTCATCGGGAGCGAAGTCCAGCAGATCCTGCCTGGAATCTTCCCTTGGAGCCTTGCCCACGCTCATGGCCACGCGGGGGTAGGTGAGGGCGGCATCGGGGTCTCCGGTGCCTATGCGCTCCACCAGGAACATCCACATGTGGAGGAAATCGTAGGCGTACACAAAGCGCTGGTCGGCATCGCGGATGTGGTCGCCCACTTCCACTTCGTGCATCAGCAGGGGCACTTTGCCTTCCTCGCCGAAGCCCAGGTCGGCCAAGGGGATCTCGGTGCCTTTGCCCCACTCGGCATCGCTTACGTAGAAGCAGGCCATCTCATCGCCGGTGAAGCCGAAGGCCTCCTTGATGGCGTTGTGGAACTCCCGGAAGGTTTGGCCGGAGCCGATTTCGATGTCGCGGAAAGCCTCGCTGGCATCGTCGATCAGCACGCGGAAACGGTAGATGAGCATGGGTGTGGATGAAGCGCGAAGGTAGCTCTGTGAGGGGAGGAGTTGGCAGGAGGCAGCGAGCAGTGGGCAGGAGGCAGCGAGCAGTTGGCAGAAGGCAGCGAGCAGTGGGCAGGAGGCAGCGAGCAGTGGGCAGGAGGCAGCGAGCAGCGGGCAGAAGGCAGCGAGCAGTTGGCAGTCTGTAGCGGCATCTGCCTACTGCCTACTGCCATCTGCCCAGAGAGTATACTGAAATGTGTGTCAAGCTACGTTTGACACCAGATCAGCACCATGACCATAAAGAGAGCAAAGAAGACGGAAACGGCATTCGACTATGCCGCATTTGAAAAGGAGG
>JAFEAI010000001.1 GCA_018266475.1 Bacteroidota bacterium | reverse complement strand
GCGATGATCTCCACCTTCTTTTCGATGGGCTGTTCCAGTTCATAGAGCAGCTCGAACTTGGTTTCGTTCTTCTCCACTACGCGCACCACGGCCTGGGCCAGGTCGGTCATGCCTTTTCCGCCTTCAGCGAAGCCCTTGGCCAGCACGGCTTCCACGCCCATGCTGCGGCAGAGGTCCTGCACCACCTTGATCTCGGCATTCGCCTCGGTCGCTCGGCATTTAGGTGCCGTATGCGGGTATTGCGGAATTTAGGCAACCGGGCACCTCAGATCTGCCGCATGGCTTGCGCTGCCGAGATCCGCTTGGTTCCGATGTGGCCGTCATAGTCGGGGTCACGGCTGACCACTGCATCCAGCGGGCCGGTGGCGGCCACGGCAAAGTACTGTGCTCCATCCTCCAGGTCCCCGAACGAGCTGGCGGCGCTGAGCGCAAAATGCCTTTCATCCATGGGCACTACCGTTAAGCAAGCCAGCAGGTCCGCCAACACGCCCCTGGCCCTGGCCAAGCCCACCCCCTTTTTCCAGGCATCCTTCTTCTGGTAATGGTACAGGACCACACTTATGGCCAACGGCGACGTAAGGAGGGCGACTTTGCGCAATTGGCCCGCCTCCAACAAGGCCTGGGCACCGGTTGGATCGTGCGGCACGCGGTTGAGGAGCGCATCCAACAAAATGTTCGCATCAATGAACATGCGCTTCATGCCCGTTTGTGCTTTGCTTTCATCTGCTTGTAGTATTCCGTCTTTCGCAGTTCCGCCCCTGCCCGGCTGTCCTCTTCAAAATCCTCGGGCGCCAACATGTCCCCCAGGGATCCGAACCACTTTCGGATGCTTGGCGTAGTATCATTGGGCATTTCGTCCAACTTATCGGCCATGTTCTCCACCAACTGGCTGATACTCGTCCCCTTGTTGACGCTGGCGCGCCGCAACTTGGCGAGCTTGCGCCGGTCCACGCTCAGGGTAAGTTTGGTTTTCATGGTCGTACAAATATACGTACTGCCCATTACGTGCATCCTTTCCCGGCCTGCACCGTACCCGCATGCCAATAGGGAGGGCCTGCATTTGCGACGTTTGCTCCGCAGGCCCGGCCCTCCGCGCCCCGCGCGGCATTCCTCAGTTCAGCCCGGTCACCACGCCGTTGGCGTCGATGTCCATGGCTTCGCTGGCGGGTATTTCGGGCAAGCCGGGCATGCGCATCATTTTGCCGAGGATGGGCACCACGAAGCCTGCGCCGGCGGCGATCTCGATGTCGTTGACGGTGATGTCGAAATCCTTGGCGGCGCCCAGCTTGGCGGGGTCGTCGCTGAAGCTGTACTGTGTTTTGGCGATGCACACGGGCAGGTGGTCCAGGCCCAGGTTGTGGATACGGCGCAGCATGGTGCGCGCGGTTTCGCTGTACTTCACGCCGTTGGCGCGGTAGATCTCCTTGGCGATGATCTCCACCTTCTTTTCGATGGGCTGTTCCAGTTCATAGAGCAGCTTGAACCTGGATTCGCCCTTTTCCGCCACGCGCACCACGGCCTGTGCGAGATCGGTCATGTCGGCGCCGCCTTCGGCGAAGCCCTTTGCCAGCACGGCCTCGGCGCCCATGCTGCGGCAGGGGTCCTGCACCACCTTGATCTCGGCATTCGCTTATGTCGCTCGGCATTTAGGCGATGGGCGCATCAACCTCGTGAATGTATTGGATGCGCGGAAGGATGATGAACTGGAGGAGGTAATAATGTGGGACCAGGCCAACCCTTCGCATAGCTGAAATATAGCGTGCATGGAATGAACGGACTTGGTGGCAGGATCGGACAAAGGACTGGATCTTGCGACTGGGCTGCACTACCTTTCGCTGCTCACGGCTCAATTCGACGGCATCGACATCGACCTGAGCCCCTTGCCGGTGAGCCACTGACCTCAGGTCTGCTGCCAAGTGGTTAACTTTGGAAACCAGCTCCCCCCTCAATGAGCAAGACCACCGGGACAAAACCTCAGGCGACCACCAAGAAAGACCTGCATGGAACACGCCGCATGGAGCGTGCCTTGCTTGGTGTCGCGCACTTGCAGGAGGGCGTTGCGCGCAGGGCAGGCCGCCTTACTGCGCCCGGTGTGGAGAAGATGATCAAACGGTCGCGTGTAGGGCTGCCGGTATGGTCCAGTGCTTTGCACATGAGCACGGCCTCGTTGGAACGCAAGCTTGAGGGCAAGACCCCGTTTGGCGCCTTGGAAGCAGATCGCCTGCTCACCGTGGAGCAGGTGCTGAAGCGCGGCATGGAGGTGTTCGAGGATGCGGGCGACCTGCAAGCCTGGCTGGAGCGAAAGCACCAACTACTGGAAAACAAACGGCCCATGGACCTGCTGGGCAGCACCTTCGGCATCGGGCTTGTACTGATGGAATTGGGCCGCATTGAACACGGCGTGTTCTGACCCGGAATATGCAGCAGGATTTCTACTACGGCCCGAAATCACTGCGACAGCGTACGCTTCGCCGGTTTTCCCCTCGGCACAATAGCTTGTGCTATTCCTTCTCGGTGAAACCCGCGCTGCCATTGTGATTTCGACCCTCGCTACGAACCCTGTTGCATAATCCGGGTCTGAATGCTGCTCTACCGCTTGGGCAAGGCCAAGTATGCGCACAAGCTCGACGGCGGTGGCGCACGGGACAATCCCGGGCGCTGGAACAGCTTGGGCAATGCACTGATCTACACGGCGGTCTCCTCCAGCACTGCTGTCCTGGAAGTGCGCGTACACGTGAACCAATTGAGGCGGAACTTGGTATTGACCACCATCGGCGTACCGCCCGGTGCGAGCATGCTGACCCTTGCGGCAGAAGACCTGCCACATGGCTGGAACTGGATGCGATACCTGGACCGCGTACGCGCTGTCGGCGACGACTTTATCGCGCAAGGGCGCCACTTGATCCTTCGGGTTCCATCGGCAGTGGACCCAAAAGCATGGAACTGCCTGCTGAACCCGGCACATCCGGAAATGGTCGCCGTGCGTGTGGTGAAGGTGGAGCCTTATGTGCTGGACCCGCGCCTGTTCAGGCCACGTTGATGGCCGTTTCGGAACGGCAGCGTACAAGCGCAGGCTGAAGAACCTGGACTGTTGTCAAAGATCGCGTTGCGGTATCAGATCACAGCGTGTGTGTTTTCCAGCGGAGCCCTCCGGGCCCCACTGGAAAACACACGCCTGCGGCGGTTGCTGTTAAGGGCATTGCCGTCCGCGCTCCGCGCGGCATTCCTCAGTTCAGCCCGGTCACCACACCGTTGGCGTCGATGTCCATGGCTTCGCTGGCGGGTATTTCGGGCAGGCCGGGCATGCGCATCATTTTGCCGAGGATGGGCACCACGAAGCCTGCGCCGGCGGCAATCTCGATGTCGTTGACGGTGATGTCGAAATCCTTGGCGGCGCCCAGCTTGGCGGGATCGTCGCTGAAGCTGTACTGTGTTTTGGCGATGCACACGGGCAGGTGGTCCAGGCCCAGGTTGTGGATGCGGCGCAGGGCTGTTTTTGCGGCTTCGCTGTACTTCACGCCATTGGCACGGTAGATCTCCTTGGCGATGATCTCCACCTTCTTTTCGATGGGCTGTTCCAGTTCATAGAGCAGCTCGAACTTGGTTTCGTTCTTCTCCACTACGCGCACCACGGCCTGGGCCAGGTCGGTCATGCCTTTTCCGCCTTC
>JAFEAI010000019.1 GCA_018266475.1 Bacteroidota bacterium | reverse complement strand
TGAACGAAAACCCCACGTATGACCTGGAGATCCATGGCCACACCGATAACGTGGGCGATGCCGCCAAGAACATGAAGCTGAGCGAGGAGCGCGCCGCCGCCGTGAAATCCTACCTGGAAAAGAAGAGCATCCTGGCCGACCGCATGAAGAGCTTCGGCCATGGCGACACCATGCCCGTGGCGGACAACAA
Organism: Bacteroidota bacterium; assembly: GCA_018266475.1. Lineage (GTDB taxonomy): Bacteria > Bacteroidota > Bacteroidia > Flavobacteriales_F > PHOS-HE28 > PHOS-HE28. Next base: position 1,066 of record JAFEAI010000019.1, on the reverse strand, counting down.
GACGCCCGCCGGCCGTGCGCAAAACCGCCGCGTGGAGTTCAAGGTGACCTTCATGCGCTAAGCGCACCTGCATTCAACCCTTGCGCGCGAGGCCGCCCCGAACAGGGCGGCCTCGCTGCATGTGGGGCGGCACCGTGCTGAAGGATGATGCCATTTAGGCGATCAATACCACCCGATCTGCTTGCCCTCTTTCCGGATGACTTCTCCGCACATCGCGGGCCACGTGGGCACCGCTACGCAACCCGATGCGCGGATCGTCCTCCGAAAATGCTTCATCCCACTTGCGGGGATCGCGGCGCAGCTTTGGCCGGCCTCGAGTGTCTAAATGGTATGATTCCCGCGTTGGAACCGGCACTTCGAGTCACTCATCCTCTCATCCTCTCATCCTCACATCCTCTCATCCTCACATCCTCACATCCTCTCATCCTCTCATCCTCTCATCCTCACATCCTCTCATCCTCACATCCTCTCATCCTCACATCCTCTCATCCTCACATCCTCACATCCGGTGCTATTCGCCTCCTGGCGGCTGTGGCGGCGGCACGTTCCCGAACAGAATGTAGCGGTAGGGGAGCTTCCTGTAGTACACGCCCACATCGCCGTACCCGAAACCGGACACCTCATCGGCAACCAGGTTGTAGTCCATGCGCTGGGAGAGGGGCGGCCCCGCAGGGGATTGCCCCGGGAAGAAGTTCACCAGGTAGAAGAGGTGCGGAGGCTTCACCCCGGCCATCAGCTGGGCAAACCAAGCGGGCCGGTCGCCCAAGGTGGAGTATTCCCGCGTGATCAGCGCCATGTCCGCCTCGTTGGGCAACAGGCCCACGGTGCCGGGCGGCACTAAGCGCACCAGCAGCCGGTCGTTCCCTATGCCTTGGCTCTTTTTGCGCGCCTCCAGTGCTGCGGCTTTCGCCGGGTCATCCTCAATGGCCAGCACACGGGCGCCGGCGTTCAGCAGCAGCCAGGCGTAGCTGCCGTCGCCCGCATAGAAATCGGCCACCACCTTGCCGTCCAGCGGCCCCAATACCTTCAGCAGTGAATCCGCCACGCCCGGTTCCACCGCCGGTGC
>JAFEAI010000199.1 GCA_018266475.1 Bacteroidota bacterium | reverse complement strand
CCCCAGCTGAACGATGTGCGCGAGAAGTTCACCATGGAGGCGCGCAAGGAAAAGAAGCGTGACGCCCTGGTGGCCAAGATGCAAGGGAAAACGGACCTGCAGGCCCTGGCCCAGGAGCTGCACACCACCGTACAGCAAGGAAGCGACATGGCCTTTGCCGCCAACAGCCTGCCCGGCGGCTACAGCGACATCGGCGTGATCGGCGGCATCTTCGCTCTGGCCAACGGCACCACCAGCGCGCCGCTGAAAGGCGACATGGCGGTGTACGTGGTGAAGATGGAAACGCTTACCCCCGCCGGCGACATGCCCCCGGGTGCCGAAGATGTCAAGGTGTTCACCGACCGGGTGCGAAACCGCGCCATGGGCCAGGTGTTCAATGCGCTCAAGGAGGCGGCCAAGGTGACGGACAACCGCTCGCAGTTCTACTGAGCACCAGCTGCTCGTTAAGCCAAGCGGGGCGGCCCTTCAAGGGCCGCCCCGCTTGGCTTAAGGGGGTACACCAGTGGCGGGCTTCCCGCAGCGGGTACAGGGATCAACGGTGCCGCGGCTGATGTGCGGGAGAGCAAATGGCCAGCCCGGCCACCGCACATGGACGGAGAGGGTCCGGATGGCCGCTTCGCAGGCTGCGGCAGGCGGCCATCCCGGTTGGAAGCATGTGAAGCACGTCCCTTCCACAGGCTGCACCGCCGTGGTATTCCACCGGTCAGCGCAGGTGCTCCAGCCGTTCGGCATCCATGCGCACCAGCACGGCCAGCAGCAGCGTGAAGCCGATCAGCGAGCTGCCGCCATAGCTGAAGAAGGGCAGCGGGATGCCGATCACGGGAGCAAGGCCGATGGCCATGCCCACATTGATCATCAGGTGGAGGAAGAAGATGCTGGCCACGCAGTAGGCGTAAATGCGCGTGAAGCGGGACCGCTGCCGGTCGCTGATCTGGATGCAGCGCAGGATGAGCGCGCCAAACAACAGCACCACCAGCGAGGAGCCGACAAAGCCCCACTCCTCACCCACGGTGCAAAAGATGAAATCCGTGCTCTGCATGGGCACGTACTTGTACTTGGTGAAGGTGCCGTGCAGGAAACCCTTGCCCAGGAAGCCGCCGCTGCCGATGGCCGTCTTGCTCTGCTCCACGTTGTAGCCGTAGCCGCGCGGGTCGTAGGCCAGGCCCAGCAGCACGCGGATGCGCGTTTGCTGGTGGATGGGCATGCGGTCGATCAGCTGGTCCACGCTGCTGATGAAGGCTGCGGACCCCAGCAGCCCCACGAGCAGGAAGGCGTAGATGCGCCTGCGCCGGTGCTTGAGCACGAACTTGCGCACCACCAGGAACGCCAGGAACGCGAATACCGTCAGCAGCAGAATGAGGAAATACTGGCCATGGAACTGGTAGCTGGTGAACGGTATGGAAAAGACGGATTCCTTCATGATCAGCGAGAGCACCACCAGGATGGCGGCCAGTATGGCCGCCAGCAGGATGTTGCCCGAAAGGCCCTCGCGGTAGAGCACCAGCACGAATGCGCCGCTCACCAGGGCCGTGCCCGTGTCCGGCTGCAGCATGATCAGCCCCACGGGCAGCAGAATGATCACGCCCGCCACCACCCTGGAGCGCACTTCCTTGAGCGTTTTCAGCCCGCTGAGGTATTTCGACAGGGCCAACGAGGTGGCGAATTTGCTGAACTCGGCGGGCTGTATGCCGAAGCCGCCCACGCCGAACCAGGCCTTGGCGCCGTTCACCTCGCGGCCTACCAACAGCACCAGCAGCAGCAGCAGCAGCACAAACCCGTAGATGGGGTAGGCCAGGTCGCGGATGAACTCGCCCCGCACCAGCAGCATGGCCGCGCCGATCAGCAGGGATGCGCAGATCCATACGCTCTGGGCGCCGTATTCCCGCGCCCGGTCGAAGAGGTTGGCGTGCTCGGGGTCGTACGCCGCACTGTAGATGTTGGCCCAGCCCATGGCCATCAACAGCAGGTAGATCACCACCAGCGGCTTGTCGATGTTGCGCGCTATGCTGTCGCGGGCCTTCATTGCTTGCGCCGTTTGCTCACGAACTTGGTGTAGTTGCCCTCGGTGGCGATCAGGTCGGCCTCCAGCATGCGCTGCATCACATCGGGGCGGGTGATGGTGTCCGTAAGGTACTGCTCCATGCACAGGCTGGCGATGGGGGCCGCCCACGTGCCGCCGAAGCCGGAGTTTTCCACGTACACGGCAATGGCGATCTTGGGGTCCTCCATGGGCGCAAAGGCCACGAACACGGCGTGGTCCTTGCCGTGCGGGTTCTGCGCGGTGCCGGTCTTGCCGCACACGGTGATGCCGGGGATGCGCGCGGCGCGTGCCGTGCCGCCGGCCTCGTTCACCACGCGGCGCATGCCTTCCACCAGGGGCGGGAACCACTTGTCGTCCACCATGGTGTGGTGCCGCTGCACGTGCGTGTTCAGGCTGTCCGGCGAGCCGATGGCGCGCACCAGGTGCGGGTCGTAGTAGTAGCCGCGGTTGGCGAAGATGGCGGCCAGGTTGGCCATTTGCAGCGGCGCCACCAGCACTTCGCCTTGGCCGATGCTCAAGGAGTAGATGGTGCTGAAGGACCAGGCCTTTTCCCCGTAGATGCGGTTGTAGAAGTTCACCCCCGGAATGCTGCCGCCCTTCACCGCCGGCAGGTCCAGCGGGAGGGGATGGCCCAGCCCGAAGCTCTCCATGGCCGTTTTCCACTTGGCCAGCCCGAGTGCGGCATCCTCGAAGCGGTTGGGCACTTCATTCTGCTCTACGATGCGCTTGAAGACGTTGTAGAAGTAGGGGTTGCAGGAGAATTGCACGGCCTGCTCCACATTGGCCGCGCTGGGGTGGTTGTGGCACCCCACAAGGGCCTTGTTGCACGCGAATCCGGTGTTCAGGTTGATCACGCCCTCCTGCAGGGCGATGGCCGCCTGCGCCAGCTTGAAGATGGAACCCGGGGGATACTGTGCCTGCAAGGCGCGGTCGAACAGGGGTCGCAGCGGGTCCTGCTGCAGCAGCCTGTAGTTGGTGTTGCGCACCCGGCCCACCAGCAGCTCGGGGTCGTAGCCGGGGGAGCTTACCAGGGCCAGGATCTCGCCCGTCCTGGGGTCCAGCGCCACGATGCTTCCCTTCTTGTGCTGCATCAGGCGTTCGCCAAGTTCCTGCACCTTCAGGTCGATGGATGTGTACAGGTTTTTCCCGGCGAAGGCCAGTGTGTCGTATTGGCCGTTCTTGTAGGAACCCTGGATGTTGTTGTGTACGTCCACCACCACGTATTTCACGCCGCGCTTGCCGCGCAGGTCCCTTTCGTAGAAGCTTTCCAGGCCGCCCACGCCGATCATGTCTCCGGGCTTGTAGTAGGGGTCTTCCTCCACCTTCCGCGCGCTTACTTCGCTGAGGTAGCCCAGCATGTGGGCGCCCACGTGCGGCGGATAGGTGCGCAGGGTGCGGCTTTGGGCATAGAAGCCGGCGTACTTGTACAGGTGTACGGAGATGGCTGCGTACTGGTCGGCGGTGATCTGCTTCTCGAACTCACTGGGCTTCCACACGGAGTATTCCCTGGCCTTGCGCAGGCGTTCGCGCACCTGGTCCATGGGCACGTTGAGCAGTTGGGACAGCGCCAGCGTGTCCAGGTTCTTCACCTCGCGCGGCACCACCATGATGTCGTACACCGGCGTGTTGGCCACCAGCAGCTCGCCGTGCCGGTCGATGATGAGCCCGCGCGAGGGGAACACGGTGATCTTGCGCTCGCTGATGTCTGCCGCCCGGGCGGTCCAGCTGGTGTCCACCACCTGCAGCCAAAAGAGGCGCAGGATGAAGACGATGCAGATGAATGCCACGCCCCCGATCAGGACGTATTTGCGTTCGTCGAGGTTCATCGCGGGCGGAACTCGCGCGTGGTGAGCGCTTGGGCCAGCAGGCACAGCAGCAAGGTGGCGGCGGCGCTCATCAGGGCACGGAGCAAAGTGGAGAGGAAGTCATCGAACCGGTAGACTTCAACGAAGAAAAGCCAGAGATGGTGTATGAGCACCAGCACGCCCGTGAAGGTCATGTACCACGTAAGGCCCATGTGCTGCACATCGGGCCGCTTCAGCGGGTCGTAGCCGTCGCGCGGGGCCAGGATGCGAAGCATCAGCAGGCGGGCATAGGCCATCAGCGTGCAGGCGCCCGCATGCAGGCCGGGGGTGCTGCTGAAGAAATCCATGGCTAAGCCCAGCACAAAGCCCAGCACCAGGGTGGCCCAGGGCGGCGTGTTGAAGGGCAGGCCGATGATGAACAGGACGTACAGGTAGGGCACCACCCAGCCGTGGGCAAGGTCCAGGTGGTCCAGCACCAGGGCCTGCAGCAGCACCAGCAGCAGAAAGGAAAGCACCTGGTTGCGGACAATGGCGATCATGGCTTGGAGGCCTTTGCTTGAAGGGTGTCGCGCTCGGCCTTGAACAGGTCGGTGACCACATGCACGTACGCCGTGCGGGTAAGGTCTTCACCGAGGTGGACCTTGATGTCGTGGAAGTTGCTGGAGGGGTCGTCGCTTACCGCCACCACGGTGCCCACCCGGATGCCCGGGGGGAAGATGCCGTCGTTGCCGCGGGTGACCACGGTGTCGCCTACGGACACCGGCACGTGGTTGGCCACATCGGTCATGGAGGCCGTGGCCGGGTCGCCCGTGTCCCAGGCCAGCAGGCCGAAATGCCCGGTGCGCTTCAACTGCACGCTGGTGCGGAACTCGTTGCCCAGCACGCTGGTCACCAGCGCGTAGTGGGGGCTTGCCTCGCGCACGATGCCCACCAGGCCGTTGATGCCGATCACGCCCATGTCCGGGTGGATCCCCGCCAGGGTGCCGCTGCCCAGGGTGATGTAGTTGCGTTCCTTGTGTACGGTGCTGTTGATGACCTGTGCGGTGATGAACCGGTAGGCCTGGTGGCGGGTGCTGTCGGTGGCCAGGTGCGCGCTGTCGGCCAGTATGGGCCTTGAAAATTGCCGGTTGCGCTCGGCGGCAAGGGCGGTGGCCAGCTGGCGGTTCACGTCGCGGAGGTCGGCAAATTCGGTAACCTCGTGGCGCAGGGCGTAGATGCGCCCGATCACCGCGTTGCTGCTGCTGATGGCCTGTGCGCGCTGGTGCATGTTGCCGTTGATGAGCAGGACGAGGGAAAGCGCCATCAGGGCCAGGAAGAGCAGGTTGTTGCGCTGGCGGAAGAGGAAGCGGAAGAGGTCGCGCATGGGGGTCGGCTACCGGTGCACGGGCAGGAACGAAAGCGCGGGTAGGGCCGATGCATGCATCGTCCCTACTCGCGCATCAGGAATTGGAAACGGTCGATGTTGCGCAGGGCGATGCCGGTGCCGCGGGCCACGGCGCGCAGGGGGTCTTCGCTCACATGCACCGGCAGCTTGGTCTTTATGCTGATCCGCTTGTCAAGCCCGCGCAGCAGGGCACCGCCGCCGGCCAGGTAGATCCCCGTGCGGTAGATGTCCGCGCTGAGCTCGGGCGGCGTGCTTTCCAGGGCGCTGAGGATGGCCTCCTCGATCTTGCTGATGGATTTGTCCAGCGCCTGGGCGATCTCGCTGTAGGTGACGGTGATCTCCTTGGGGATGCCCGTCATCAGGTCGCGGCCCCGCACCGCATAGTCCGGCGGGGGTTCCTCCAGCTCCACCAGGGCGCTGCCCACCTCGATCTTGATCTGCTCGGCCGTGCGCTCGCCCACAAGGATGTTGTGCTGGCGCCGCATGTATTCCTCAATGTCGTCGGTGAACTCATCGCCCGCCACGCGGATGTTCTTGTCGCACACGATGCCCCCCAGGGCGATCACGGCGATCTCGCTGGTGCCCCCGCCGATGTCGATGATCATGTTGCCCATGGGCTCCTCCACGTCGATGCCGATGCCGATGGCCGCCGCCATGGGCTCGTGGATCAGGTATACTTCCTTGGCACCTGCGTGCTCGGCACTGTCCTTCACCGCGCGCTTCTCCACCTCGGTGATGCCGCTGGGGATGCAGATCACCATGCGGATGTTGGGCGTGAAGAGCTGCCGGCCGGGGTTGATCATCTTGATCATGCCCTTGATCATCTCCTCGGCGGCCTGGAAGTCGGCGATCACCCCGTCCTTCAGCGGGCGCACGGTCTTGATGTTCTCATGCGTCTTGCCGTGCATCTGCTGGGCCTGCCTGCCAATGGCGATCACCTTGCCGGTGGTGCGGTCCTTGGCCACGATGCTCGGCTCGTCCACCACCACCTTGTCGTTGTGGATGATCAGGGTGTTTGCCGTGCCGAGGTCGATGGCGATCTCCTGTGTGAAAAAGTTGTTGAACCAGCCCATGTCGGGGTCGTCAGTGTTTGAAGTGTCGGTTTCCGGTCACGCACAAGGCGATGCCGAGGTTGTTGCAAGCGTCGGTGCTGTCCTGGTCGCGGATGCTGCCACCCGGCTGTACGATGGCGGTGATGCCTGCTGCCGCGGCGATGGCCACGCAATCCGGGAAGGGGAAGAAGGCATCGCTGGCCATGGCGGCCCCGTGCAGGTCGAAGTTGAACTTGCCCGCCTTGGCGACGGCCTGCTCCAGGGCGTCCACGCGGCTGGTTTGCCCGGTGCCGCTGCCCAGCAGCTGCAGCCCTTTGGCCAGCACGATGGCGTTGCTCTTGGTGTGCTTGGCCAGCACGTTGGCGAACACCAGGTCGTGCAGCTCCGCCGGGGTGGGCGCCTTGGTGGTGGCTGTGCGCAGGTCGGCCTCGCGCTCCACGATGCGGTCGGGCAGCTGGGAAAGGATGCCGTTGAGCGCCGAGCGCAGGCGGCGCGGCGGCATGGGCGCTTCCTTGCGCCGCAGCAGGATGCGGTTCTTTTTTCTGCGGAACACATCCAGCGCCCCGGGCGCAAAACCCGGCGCACAGATGATCTCGAAGAAGAGCGGGTCGATGGCTTTGGCCGTGGCCTCGTCAACCACGGCCGCAGTGATCAGCACACCCCCGAAGGCGCTCACGGGATCGCCGGCCAGCGCCGCCTCCCAGGCCTGGCGCAGCGCCGGCCGTATGGCCGCGCCGCAGGCGTTGTTGTGCTTGATGATGGCGAAAGGCACTCCGGCTTCGCCCGGTTCCGCCCCGCAAAGCAGGGACAGGTCGTCGATCAGGGCCGTGGCCGCGTCAAGGTCCAGCAGGTTGTTGTAGCTCAGTTCCTTGCCGCCGAGCTGCTCGAAGAGGCCCTCCAGGTCGCCGAGGAAGCTGGCGGGCTGGTGCGGGTTTTCGCCGTAGCGCAGGCGGTGCATGGGCTGCACGTCGAGGTCGGGCCGCCCCCCGGCGTCCACTTCAAAGGCGTTGAACCAGCCGTGGATCGCCCGGTCGTAATGGGCGGTTTCGGCAAAGGCATGCGTGGCAAAGGCCCGCCGTTGGGCGAGCGTGGTGGTCCCCTGTTGTTCCACCAGGGTTTTCAAGGCCTCGCCATAGTGCCGTTGGGCGGGAATGATGAAGACGTCGGCGTGGTTCTTGGCCGCCGCACGGATCAACGATACGCCGCCGATGTCGATCTTTTCGATGATCTCCTGTTCGCTCCCCCCGGCGGCCACCGTGGCCTCGAACGGGTACAGGTCCACGATCACCAGGTCGATCGGCGGGATGGCATGCTCCTGCATCTGCGCCTGGTCCTCCTGCATGCCGCGGCGCGCCAGGATGCCCCCGAACACCTTCGGGTGCAGGGTCTTCACGCGGCCCCCGAGGATGCTGGGGAAGCTGGTGAGGTCTTCCACCGGCACCACCGGCACGCCCAGCCCTTCAATGAAGCTGCGCGTGCCGCCGGTGCTGTAAATGGTGACGTTCAGGCGGTGCAGTTCCCGCACGATCGGCTCCAGGCCGTTCTTGTCAAATACGGAGATCAGCGCACGCTCAATGCGCTTGGGGACTTCTGCCATGCCGGTGCTACGGTTGCGCAAGTTTACCCCGCGCAAGCGGATCCCCGGCAACGGAATGCACGGCTTTTCAGCACCTTTACCAACAGGAAGGGGCCGGTGGCCGCTTCAAAACCCCGGCACCAGGCCCCGCCCGCGGCCGCGTTCAAAAGCGCAAACCAACGCCCACCATGAGGTTCAGCGCACCGGTGCCGCTCTCTTTTGTCCCGAAACCCACGGCGCCCTGGTCGTCCACTTCGATGGAGGAAGGGTCCACGTAACTGGCCTTGCCGCTGTAAAAGCGCTCCACCCGGGCCTCCACGTAGCCGATGCCGCCCCAGGTCACCATCAATCCCGCCGCCCAGCCGGTGCTCAGGGCGAAGTCGTTCGCGTTGCGTTCGCGCAGGATGGGCTCGTGCAGCCCGTCCACGGTTACCGTGCTCTTGGTGGTGAACTGCCGGAACCCGACCATGCCGTCCACGTACGGGCGCACCTTTCCCTTGGACGGGCTGAAGCGCAGCAGCGGGTGGTAGCTCATCACTTTGGCGTTTACGGCCAGCTTGCCTTCGGTGGCCGTCAGCTCGGGGCGGGCCACCGGTACGGTGCGCCGGGCACCGCCCATCGCGCTGTAGTCAAAGGCGAAGCCCCACTGGAAGGGCAGGAGCCGCGAAGGCAGGGTGAGCTGCCCGCCGAGGTTGAACATGTTCTTGCCCCAGGTGTCGGCAAATTCGCCCTGCGGGATGCTGATGCCGAGGTCGCCGCCCACGTTGCCTTGAAAGGACCGCACCTGGGCAGAGGCGGCAAGCGTGCCGGGCAGGAGGAGGGTGAGGAGCAGGTTTCGGCACATTTCAACGGCGTTTGGCAGTGCCTTTCCCGATCTCGTGCCGATCTGCGCAACTTCGCGCCCCATGGACCTTTTCACGGGCTGGGCCGATGCCGGCCTCCCTGCGCTTTTCTTGGCCAGCTTCCTGGCGGCCACCATCCTGCCGTTCAGTTCGGAAGCCTTGCTTGCCGCCATGGCCTTGGGCCCGTGGGGCACGCTGCCGCTGCTGCTCACCGCCAGCATCGGCAACACGCTCGGCGGCATGACGAACTACGGCCTTGGGCGTTGGATCCCCGAAGGCAGGCTTATGCGCCGGTTGCGGGTGGACCCGGCCAAGGCGGAGCGCTGGAATGCCCTGGTGCGGCGCTACGGCAGTTGGTGCGCGCTGCTGTGCTGGCTGCCCGTGGTGGGCGATCCCATCGCCATCGCCCTGGGCTTGTTCCGCGCGCGGTTCGGGCCTGTGCTTTTGCTGATGTTCATCGGCAAGGCGGTGCGCTATGCGGTGGTGTTGGCACTGCTGCGGGGTTGGTGAGGGGCCGGGGAGGATAGGCGGGGCCATCGGGTCTAACGCGCCCTGCGGGCGCGACTTCCAATAGAATTCAAACCACGGATGGACACCGATGAACACGGATCACGGACCCACCTGCCAAGCAAACCAACCCTCCCTATCCGTGTGCATCCGTGTGGATTCGTGGTTCAAGACAGTGCGTGAATGCGCCGCCAGGCGCATGGATATGACCCGATAGTCATGGGAGGCTATGCCCGGCCGTGTCGCGAATCCGTACATTTCACGATCAGTTAACCTGCGCTTCGTCAATTTGCACCGCGAATGTTGAAGCAACCCGGAACCGGTGGACATGGCGAAAAAGGTGTTGTTGGTGGATGATGAACAGGACATCGTGGAACTCCTGCGCTACAACCTGGAGCGGGAGGGCATTGAGGTGATCACGGCGGCGAACGGCAGGGAGGCGCTGCAGAAAGCAAAGCAGGACCCGCCGGACCTGGCGGTGCTGGACATTATGATGCCCGGCATGGACGGCGTGGAACTTTGCGGCGAACTGCGGCGGACGCCCGGCCTGGAGCACCTGTTGATCGCCTTTCTCACGGCGCGCACGGAGGATTACTCCCACATCGCCGGCTATGAGGCCGGTGCGGATGATTACATCAACAAGCCGGTGCGCCCCAAGGTGTTTGTGGCAAAGGTGCAGGCGCTGCTCAAGCGCAAGGGCGCCCAGGACGGCCCGGCCCGGCTGCTGGAATCGAACGGCATCCGGGTGGACCTGGAGCGCGTGACCGTCACCAAGGGGAAGGAGGTGCTGCAGTTGCCCAAAAAGGAGTTTGAGCTGCTGGCCCTGCTGATGAGCAAGCCGGGCAAGGTGTTCCTGCGGGATGAGATCTATGCGCGCGTGTGGGGCAATGAGGTGATCGTGGGCGACCGCACCATCGACGTGCATATCCGCAAGCTGCGCGAGAAGCTCGGCGACGACCGCATCGGCACGGTGAAGGGCATGGGCTACCGGTTCGAGGCCTGAACCGGGTGGACGTGGGCACGAGCGGCGGACGCACGCGCCAGAGCGGGCCTGAGCCGGGAAAGTTCCGTTCCGCGCCAGGGGGATCAGTGCGCTGCGGCCAGTGCGCCGGAGATGCGCAGCAAATGGCCGCCCACTTCCTCGCCGTAGCCGAGCAATGCCGCATGCACGGGCCCGGCATGCACCGCCTGGAGGCCGGCCTCCGGCGTGGAAACTGGTGCATTGCGTGCATTGGCGCAGTGCCGCCTCAGCGCCTGGTCGGCCTTTTCCGCAGCGGCGAGGTCGCAGGTTTCGGCTTCCTCCAAATTGCGCACGGCCACGTGCATGGCCTGCTCCAGCAGGTCGAACAGGGTGAGCAGGTCCTGGCGCTGCCCGGGGTCGAACCAGTGGCCGGCGGCGGAGCGCCGCTCCAGGGTCCGCCCCATGTGCAGGAGCAGCGCGGCCGTCCGGTCCAGCTCAAGGGCCACGGACCGCAGGGCGTGCATGCGGCGGTTCATCGCCTCACCGCGCGCCTCGCTTCCCGCCCGGGCCAGGAAGCTGCCGAGCTCAAGCTCCACCCGTTCACTGATCCGTGCGTATTTGGAGAGCCGGTGCAGCAGGGAGGCCTGGTTCTCCTTGTCCGCCGTCAGAAGCAGTTTGCGCACCATGCCGGCCATGCGTTCGCAGCGCTTGGCCTGGTTCACCGATGCGTTCTGCGCCTCCAGCAGGGAAAGTTCCGGCGTCAGCGCCATCATGCTGTCCTCGATGTAGGTGAGCCGGTGCTGTTCATCCGGTGCGGTGCCGCCGGGCCGCCTGCGGGATGCCAGCTTTTCGATCCAGGGCACGCATTGCAGCAGGATGATCCCGTTCACCACGTTGAACGCGAGGTGCAGGTAGGCCAAGGACCATTTCAGGGCGGAGGGGTCGGTGCGCGGATCGGTGCCGTTGATCAGTTCCGTGGCCGCGGCGATGCCCGTGAGCAATGGGTTGAAGAGCACCAGCGCACCGGCCACGCCGATCACCTTGATCAGCAGGTGCGCACGGGCGGCGCGCTTGGCCCAGGCATTCCCCGCTTGCGCCGCGATGATGGCCGTGAACGTGGTGCCGATGTTCTCCCCCAGCACCAGCGCCGCACCGGAGGAGTAGTTGATGGTGCCCGCCTGGCACAGCGCGAGGGTGAGCACCAGGGCCACGCTGGAGGATTGCACCATCACCGCGAGCAGGGCGCCGATGGCCGTGAAGACCAGGATGGAAAGCGGCCCCAGGCCCTGCAAGGCATGCAGGAAGCCCATGGTGGCCGGGGTGGGGGGCGGCACATGGTCGCGCAGCAGGCCGATGGCCAGGAAGAGCAGCGCAATGCCCACCAGCAGGTTGCTGGCCGTTTTGTACCGCGGCGACCGGGCCAGCAGGAGCGGAAATGCGAGGGCAAGCAGGGGCAGCGCCACCGAGGACAGTTGCAGCGCCGAAAAGCCGACCGCCGCGAACAACAGCAGCTTCAGCGTGGTGCCGATGTTGGCCCCGATGAGCACCGGAATGGCGCGTCGCAGGGAAAGGATGCCGGAGTTCACGAAGCTCACCACCATCACGGCCACCACGGAGGAATACTGCATCACCACGGTGGTGACCAGGCCGGTGAACACGCCGCGCGAACGGCCGGCGGTCATCGCGTCCACGCCCCGCCGCATGCTGGGCCCCGCCACCTGCTGCAGGCTTGCGCTCAGCAGCTTCATGCCGAACACCAGCAGGCCCAGTGAGCCGGCAAGCATCAGGAATTGCATCAGGCCGAATTGCTGCATGGTGCGTTGCAAGCTGCGAAAATTACCCGGCCCATGTTGCCCCAATGTTAAGTATGTGCCCGGCCTGAATGCCTACGGCCACAAGGGATTTGCGTGGGCTGGGGCGTATTTTCGCAGCCGATGAACCTGCGTTCTCCCCTTGGGATCGCCGCCCTGGTGGCCTTGTGTTCGGCCTTGGCAGCGGGAATGTTGGTGCGTGCTTTTCCAGGCACCGGGCCCGCACACGCGCTGATCTCCGTGCTCGGGGTGTTCATTGTGGCAGGCGCCAGCACCTGGTGGCTGGTGCAGCGCTATGTGCAGGCCCGCGTGGAACTGATCCACCGCACCATGCACGATGTGCGCAAAGGGCGTGGTGACGGTGCAAAACCCTCAGCCGGGTTGCAAGCCGCAGACCACGAGGTGGCGGCCTGGGCCGAGGAGAAGCGCAAGGAACTGGTGGACCTGCGTGAGCGCGAACGCTTCCGCCGCGAGTTCATCGGCAACCTGGCCCATGAGCTGCGCACGCCCGCGTTCAGCATTCAAGGCTACATCCTCACGCTGCTGGAAGGCGGCCTGGAGGACCCCAAGGTGAACCGCGTGTTCCTGCAGCGCGCCAGCGACGGCACGGACCGCATGATCCACATCATCGAGGACCTGGACGTGATCTCCAACCTGGAGAGCGGCGTGGTGACCGTGCAGGCAAAGCGCATGGAGCTGAAGGCCCTGGTGGATGAGATGATCGACGGGCTGCGCGCGCAAGCACGGCTGCGGAAATACCAGCTGCACAATGCCATCGGCGATGAGGCATGGGTGCATGCCGACCGCGACCGGCTGGCCCAGGTGTTCCAGAACCTGCTGGCCAACGCCGTCCACTATGGCCGCGAAGACGGCACTTGCACCGTACGCGCCTTCGACATCGGCAAGGAGATGCTGGTGGAGGTGGCCGACGACGGGCCGGGCATTGCCACGGAGCATCTTCCTCGCCTGTTCGAGCGCTTCTACCGCGTGGGCAAGAGCCGTGCGCGGAACGAAGGAGGATCGGGCCTGGGCCTTTCCATTGTCAAGCACATCGTGGAAGCCCATGGCGGCACCATCGCCGTGAAGAGCACGGAAGGGGAGGGCACCACGTTCTCCTTCACGCTTCCAAAGGCATAGGCGCGGGTGCAGGGAACGAAAAAGGGCCGCCCGAAGGCAGCCCTTGGTCGGAAGGGGTCGTGCGGTTCAATAGGCCGTGTGCTGCGGGTCCCAGTTGCACCAGCCGTTGGTCCAGTTCTCGGTGCCGAACGCACCGCGGAAGGACACTTGCTGGAAGAAGGGGTCGGCGGCGTTGCCGGTGAAGTCCGCGCCGCTCAGCAGGGAACCGCCCGTGGGCAACAGGTTCGGGGCGGTGAGGCTCATCGGCAGGGCCAAGCCGAGCGTGGCCGCGTCGCTGGTCACGCTGTTGTTCCAGCCCGATGTGTTGAACCAGGAGGTGATGTCAAAGGTGCTTCCCGAGTTTACTGCCAGGGGCGTGGTACAGCCGAGCACCACGCTGGCGCGGATCTTCAGGGTATTGTCGGTGGCGGCAGCCTCGGTGGGCGCACCGTCCAGCAAAATGCCCGTGGGATAGCCTGCAAACACGGTGTTGTAGGCGTTCAACCTGCTGTTGCGGCGGATGTGCGCCGCACGCTTGAACTGGGTGTTCGGGGTGCCTCCGGATACTGCCAGCGGGCCGAAGAAGGTGACGTTGCTGAAGATGGGCATGGTGTAGGGAGCGGTGGTGGAGCCGCTGGCGTCGTTGTCGCTCTCAAAGCCGTTGCTGCCGCTTTGGTCGGCGATGGCCGGGTCGCGCATGCCCAGGGCGAACTGCACTTTTCCGCGGAAACCGTTGTCGGTGTCGAAGTCATCGTCCCAGCCGCGGAGGGCCACGATGTACTTGGCGTTCACCGTGCCGCCGAACCATTCAAAGCTGTCGTCGCCGCTGTAGCTCACCTGGATGTGGTCGATGGTGGTGCCGCTGCCCACCGCGCCCAACGTCAGTCCGTTGATCTCCTGGTTGGGTTGAAGGGCGATCCCCGGGAATTCAATCCGCACGTACTGCATGATGCCGCTGTTGTCCGCATCGTTCGGGCTGCTGCCTCCGCCGTAGTAAGCATCGGGGCCACCTTCGATCAGCGCCTCGCCTCCGGGCTGGTTGTTGTTCGCGCGTCCGCAAATGATCACGCCGCCCCAATCGCCGTAGTCGCGGCTGCCCGCAGGCTGGTTGCTGGTGAACACGATGGGCTGGCTGCTGGTGCCTGCCGCGTTGATCTTCGCGCCGCGCTTGATGATCAGCGTGCCCTTGCTGTTCTTGTCGCCCTTGATCACCGTGCCGGGCTGGATGGTGAGCGTGGCGCCGCTCTCCACGTACACGAAGCCTTGCAGCAGCCACTGTTTGTCGCTGGTGAAGGTGAAGTTCGCGGAGGAGGATCCTTCCACCTTGTTGGTGTTGTTGCCGATGTCGGTGATGGTGAAGGCGCTGCCGGAGGGCGCAGGTGCCGAAGGCGCTGCGGTTTCGTCCTTCTTGCAGGCCGCGAAGGCGATCAAAGCCACACCAAGAAGGGTGGTCGAGATCTGCTTTTGGGTCGGAAAGTTCATCTGTCCTTTTGAGGTTTTGTTTGATGCCGCAAAGGGACCTTCCCAACGTTGCTTCAATGTACACCGGACCTTATGAGATCGTTCCGGGACATTATGCGGAGGTTAATGAAGCAGGTTGTGGCGAAGGGCGCAAGGGTGTGAGAGGAAGAGAGGAAGAGAGGAAGAGAGGAGGAGGGTTCACTCACCTCTTCACCTCTTCACCTCTTCCCTTCGTCACATCAAAGGCACGGCCGGGCCGCTATTGACCAATGGGCAAATGAGCCACGGGAGATCGTTCCAGGTCAAAACGTGTAGGTCAACCCACCGCTGAAATACACACCTCGCCGGAAGCTGGTGATCACGGCATCACTTCCATCGATGCGGCCATTTCCGTCGCTGTCCTGTTTGAGGAGGAAGAGGGGGTCGAGCAGGTTTTGCAGGCCGGCCTTCAGGGCAAAGTGCTTGCCGAAGTCCTTGCCCAATGTGATGTCCAATCCTTGGGAGGGCATCTCATAAATGTCCGGGGTGCCGGTGCTGCCCACGGCGTAGAGCCGCTTTCCGAAGGTGTTGAACACCACGTTCATTTGGAACTTCGCTGCGGTGTCGGCATAGAAGAACCCGGCGTTCAGCACGTAGGGGCTTTGCCCCATCATGGGCCGGTTTTGCTCCTGGCCCACGGCCTGTGCGCCCAGCGTTACCGAGCTGTTGATCACCGTGGCGTTGAACAGCAGGCCTATGCGTTGGAGGATCTTGTTGCCCGTGAAGGATGCCAGGGACCTGCGCAATTCCACTTCTGCGCCCATGCTGGTGGCGCCTTGCGCGTTCCGGAAGGTGAAGTTGCGCGTACCACCTGATCCCGCGCCGGGCACGAAGAACATTTCAATGGGGTTGGTGAAGTCCTTGCGGAATACGCCCACATTGAACACCTCGCCCAGGCCGGGGTACACTTCCCAGCGGGCATCCAGGTTGGTGATGGTGGCCGTGGTGAGCGCGGGATTTCCATAGAGCACGTTGTTGGTGCTGAAGTCATAGAAGGAGAACGGCGCCAGCTCGCGGAATTCGGGGCGGTTTACGGAGCTGCTCCAGGCCACGCGCACCAGGGATCTTTCCGTGATGTTCCACGATGCGTTCACCGAGGGCAGCACGTGTGTCAACGGTTGGTCCACGCGCACTTTGGCACCGCCGTAGGTGGCTCCGTCCAGTTCCTGCCGGTTGTGCTCCACGCGCACCCCGCCGCTCAGCACGAACAGCTTGGCCCACTTCACGGTGGTGCCCGCATAACCGGCGATCAGGGTGTTCGCGGCGGTGTAGGCATCGCTCGGGTTGGTGCCTTCCTCCAGTTTGAACCCGGTGGTGCCGTTGATGTTTGCCGCATCGAAGATGGAGGTGGGCGGCAAGTTGCCCAATGCGGGATCGAACTGCGCTGAATTGGCTTTGCGGAAGCTCATCCAGCGGGCGCTGAAGTCGCGGTCTTTCCGTTCCGCCAGCCCGCCCATGCGCACCACGGCGCTGAGCTTGCCGTCATCGGGGTTACCCAGGTCCCGCGCCAGGCCCAGTTTGCCGGTCCAGGTGGTTTCGTCAAGCGTACTGTAGAAGCGCCCGGCATCCAATGTGGAAGCGGTGGGTGCTACCACCACCTGGAAGGGCGCGTCGCTTTCGCCGATGGTGCGCACGGTGCGGATCCTGCGGTAGTCGGGCTCTTTGCCGAAGGCGCGGCCCAGGCCCGCGGTCCAATCCAGGTGGGTGCGGTCGCGCATCAGGTCGTGCCGGCCTTGGAGCTGCCCGCTGTACAGCGTGCGTTGCGTGTACCGGAACGCAAAGTCGCGATCCTCGAAACCGGCCTCCATGTTCTGCCCGGTGCGCACGGTGGTCTGGTTTTGGCCCACTTGGTTGAACAGGTTGCGGAACTCCAGCTTGGTGCCCGTGCCGATCAACGCGCTCCAGTTGTGCATCACGCCTAAGCGGGCCGTGCGGAAGTTCTCCCGGTCGGTGTAGTGGTAAATGGTGTCGTTCTTCCCGGTGGCCGCATGAAAGGAGTTGTAGTTGAGGTTTTGGGCCGTGTAGGAGGAGCTTGTGTTGGAAAGGTCGATGGAAGTAACGGTGCCGAAGTGGTTGCGTGCGTTTTCCTTGCCGAAGCGGCGGGCGATGAGGATGCCGAATCGCTGGTCGGGACCGGCCATTTTGGTGCTGGTGCCCCAGGTGTTCGGAAGCTGGCGGCCCAAGGCGGCAAGCTGTGCGGGGTCGGTCACCGTGTTCAGGTGTGCGGGAAAATCAGTGGGGAGGCTGCGCGAACCATCGTCGAAACCGAGGAAGTCGGTCTTGCCGGCCTGGTCCATTCGCATCTCCTGGAACGTGGTGCCGCTGCGGATGCCGGTGCCGTAGGTCACCTTTACCTCATTGCGGCTTGGCACGCCCATGGTGGATAGGTCGATGATGCCGCCGGCGAATTCACCCGGCAGTTCGGGCGCGCCGCTTTTGTACACCATCATGCGGTCCAGCGCGCCACTGGGCAGCAGGTCGAAGCTGAAGGCCTTGCGGTCGGGTTCCATGCTGGGCGCGGTAACGCCATTAAGCAGTACGGTGTTGTACCTGTCTGCCAGGCCGCGCACCATCACGAAGCGGTCTCCCTGGAGCGTAACGCCGGGCACGCGCTTCACCACGTCGGCCGCCGTGCGGTCCTGCCCCTTGGCGATCTGCTCGCGGCCCACGGCGTTCGCCAATTGGTCGCTGTTGCGCACGGCCTGCAGCACGGCGATCTCCGATGCCACCCTCCGCTCACGCACCACCTGCACGGTTTCCATTTGCACACCGCCCTCCTCGAATACAAGGACCACGTTCACCGTGGAAGCCTTGCCCAAGGTGATCTCGCGGGCTATGTTGGCATGGCCCACCAAGCTGGCCACCACGATGTAGGTGCCGGGCGGGGCGATCAGGCTGAACCTGCCGTCCATGTCGGTGGTGGCCCTCATGTCGGTTCCCTTGATCATTACGCTGGTGAAGGGCTGCGGCTCCTGCTTCCCCTGCTCTGCAGCCAGTACCACCCCGGTGATGGTGCCTTGCTGGGCGCGTGCCGCAAACGAAAGGAGGAGAAGCAGGATCGGCAGAAGGGTACGGAACGGTCGCATGCGGACAGGGGTTGCCATTTGCGCCGCAAAAGTCCCCGCCCCCCGTTGCCCCTGTCTTTGGGCGGGGTTATCTTTATGTTACGCGGTCAGCCGCCCACCTCCTTCCGCTGGAAGAAGTTCTTGCCCTTGATCGGCTGGTGCAGGAACCACCAGGCGGGCACGTCCGAGCCCTTGCCCTTGCGCTGTTCCCACATGTTCACCAGTTCCGATTGCAATACCTCGGTGGCCTCCTCCACGCTGTCCACCACATGGATGAAATCCACCTCACCCGCGCTGATCGTGCCTTTTTCCACCATCAGCTTCAATTGGTCCAGCACGGGCGCCCAAAATTCCCTGCTGTACAGAATGATGGGAAACCCCTTCACCTTGCCGGTCTGGATCAGCGTGGCCGTCTCGAAGAGCTCGTCCATGGTGCCCATGCCGCCCGGCATCACCACAAAGCAGATGCTGTACTTCAGCAGCAGCACCTTGCGCACGAAGAAGTGGTCGAAGCTGAGGTCCACGTCCAAGTATGGATTGGCGGATTGCTCGTGCGGCAGCACGATGTTGCAGCCCACGCTGGTGGCGCCCACGTCCTTGGCACCGCGGTTGGCGGCTTCCATCAGGCCGGGGCCTCCACCGGTCATGATGGTGAAGCCTACGCGCCCCACGCGCCGTGCAATGGAACGGGTGGTTTCGTAGTAGGGATGCCCCTCGTTGTAGCGGGCACTTCCGAAGAAGGTGACGCACGGCCCCACAAAGTGCAGCTTGCGGAAACCATAGAAGAACTGCTGCGCGATCTTGAACTGGGTCATCAGCTCCTTCCAGCGCGAGCGCGGACCGCTCAGAAAGCTCAGGTCGATGTGGGTGCGATCGCTTTTCGGTGGCGTCATGGCGCGAAGGTATCGCGCAGCCGATGCTACTAACGGACCACCACGCACCGGGTTATCCGCGTGCCATCGTGCATTTCGGCGGTAAGCAGCATGATCCCCGGAGCTTCAAACGCGATCGACATGGATGCGCCGGTGATGGATAGTTTGCTCATCAGCCTGCCGGAAATATCACGGACCACCACGTTGCCTCCGCCGGCTGCTATTGGAGGGTCGAACGTAACGCTCACCTGACCACCGCGCTCGACCAAGTTCGGCGTGATATGCATCCCAGCGTGCTGGATGTTCTCATTGATCCCGGTAGAGAGATCGCATTGCGGGAATTGCGGATTGAGCCAGTACACCGGAGGAGGGAGTGGCGGAGGTGGAATCAGGGTGCCTTCCTGATAGCAGCACAAGGGTGTGTTGACTTCCATATCGCATGCGCCGCCGATCCACGGGAACAAGTAGGCCATGTCGCCCAGCCGCTCCGTGATGGTGCCGCTCGATAAGGAAGTCGTTCCGTACGGCCCGCTTGCAGTTGCTGAAACCGTTTGGCTGAACAGGGTAACGCCATTGATCGCCACATGGCCTGTGTCCAGCACGGTCCAGCGCATGGTGTCCACCCCGAAGGGATAATCGATCAGGCTTTTCCACGTGAAGCCGGGAGCTTGGTTCAGGACGTAGAGCGTCATAAAGCGCGATTCATACCGCTGCCAAGCCAGTATGGAATCACCTTGTAGGGCCACCTCATGGTAGAAGGGCATGCAATCATTCCATCCTGCGGTATATTCCAGCTGGGAACACGTGCGGCCTTGGATCACCGTATCGCCCACGCATTGGATCACGAAGAGGTTGGTGTCCGCAGCGCCCACGTGGTGCTGTGTATAGGTCCACTGCGCACCAATAGGTGCGAAGGTGGTCTGGGAGAATAACGGAACGGAGAACAGTGCAGGCAGCAGCAGTAGGAATGATCGCATGGCAAAGGGGTTGAGCGAAATTATACCAATAAGACGACTCATGGCCGTGGAACGCTGCCCGGCATCGGCCTTTCCAGTGACAATGCTCACGCCAGGCGCCGGGGTGCGGCTGCGCCAGGTTCGCACGGGCAAGTGTTGACAGGGTGGTGCCCAACGCGCGGCCAAGTGCCGTACGGCGGGTGGCCGCCCCCGCTATTCCTTCACCCAACGGAGGGACAGGGACAGTGGGCCATCAACCTGCAGCACGTACACCCCCGGGGGCAAGCGGCGGACGTCGATGGAACGCGGGCCGGGCCCTTCCCTGACTTCCCCTGACGCTTCCATGCGCCCCATCGTGTCCATGATGCGAAATGTGTTGGTCCCGGGGGGCAGGCCGTCCAGAAACAGGTTGCTCGTGGCAGGATTGGGCCAAGCCCTGAACGTCGCGTTGTGCGCCGTTCCGTCCACGCCGAGCAGGGTGCAGGAATTATAGGCGGGGTCCATCCAGCTCACCTCGGGGTCGGAATAGCAGCGAAGGCCCCAGTCGTTGGCACCATCGCAACCGCCCACCATGCCCCAGTCCCACGGCGTGAGGAAACCGCTGTACCCCATCCGGTCCGTGATCGTCCCCGGCTCCATACCGGCCAGATGGTTGTTGCCCACCACCTGGAGTTGGCGCAAAACCACCCCATCAATGGACAGGGTGCTTGTGCCCGTAACGGTCCACGTGATGTCCAGCGCTTCCTCGAAGAAGGACCCGAATGGATTCCTGCTTGTCCAGCTCCCGCCGATAGGCGTGTTCATTACGTACAGCACGTGGAAGGAGCTGTCTACCTGGCTGAAATAGAAAACGGTGTCGTTCCGATAATTGATGAACCATGTCGAGTAGTTGCAGAAGTTCCAAGACCCGGTGCCGATCACTGCGCAGTGCCGCCCCTCCAGCATGGTGTCCCCGGTGCAAGTGATCGGGTCAACATGCGGGACTTCAATCCACAGCCCATGGTTCTCTAAGTGCCAGCCGTTATAGGACCACGTTGCACCGGCCGCCACGAAAGGCGTGCCCGGGCCAGGCACCAGTGCGCATCCGGCCACTGCCGGGTTTACCCAGGTTATCTCCGGGTCGCTGTAGCAACGCAGGTTCACAAAGGTCTCCGCATCGCAACTGCCGGTTGCCCAAGTGAATGGTGCCGCACTGCCTCCGAGCCGCTCCGTGTAAGTGGCATTCAACGGCGGATCTACAGTGAAGTGCAGGGCCGTGGCCTGCACTTGGAGTTGGCGAAGCAGTTCGACCCCGACCAGTACCTGCGCCGTGCCGGTGACCACCCAGCGGATGGTGTCCTGTACCGGTAGGCCCGTGGCATTTGGAACCGGGGTGTCCCAAGTGTCACCCACCTGGGCGTTCCAGCGGAAAAGCACCTGCTCCTGTTCCGTGTGGGTGTTCCAGATCCAAGTGGTGTCCGCATTGGAAGCCATCAGCGGCTGGAATTCATGGCAGATGAACCATCCTTCGGTATATTCCATCACGGAATAATTGCGGCCGCCCAACAGGGTGTCGCCCACCACTTGGATCACGCACAGGTTGCTGTCCGGACCGGAAACGGAGCCCTGTTGGTAAGTCCATGTGGCGCCAATAGGTGCGAAGGTGGTCTGGGAGAATAGCGGAACGGAGAAAAGTGCAGGCAGCAGCAGTAGGAATGATCGCATGGCAAAGGGGTTGAGCGAAATTATAGCAATAAGACGACCCATGGCCGTGGAACGCTGCCCGGCATCGGCCTTTCCAGTGACAATGCTCACGCCGGGTGCCGGCAGGATGATGGAACTTTGCATACCCATTGGAAAACATTTGCACCATGAGCTACCATTTCTCCAAAACCCTTTCCACGGGCTTCGATGCGGCCATTGCAAAAGTCACGGAGGCATTGAAGCAGGAAGGCTTTGGCATCCTTACCGAGATCGACATGCAGGCCGCGCTGAAGAACAAGCTGGGCGTGGATTTCCGACGCTACAAGATCCTTGGTGCCTGCAATCCGCCCTTTGCGCACCAAGCGGTGCAGGCCGAGCCGCACATCGGCACCATGCTGCCCTGCAACGTGATCGTGCAGGAGCACGCCCCCGGCCAAGTGGAGGTAAGCGCCGTGGACCCCGTGGCCAGTATGATGGCCGTGAAGAACGAGCAGCTCGGCAAGATCGCGGGTGATGTGCGGGAAAGGCTGAAGCGGGTGGTGGAGGGGTTGTGAGGCATGCGCTTTTTGCCGTGTAGCTTCGTGCCATGCTTTTACCTCGGGACCAGGCGGGAAAGTTTATTGTGGCCTACACCAACTTGCTGCACTATGCAGGCATCGCCCACGGCCTGGTGCCGGGGAATGAGGACGTAAAGGAGTTTGCCAAGCACGGCGTGGCGCGCATGGTGGCCTGCCGCACGCAATTGGCCCAGGACCCGGAACTGCTGGATGAGTTTGCCGCGGATGGCGCGCTGGACCATCCCGACTTGTTCTTGCCCATGTTGCGCGCCGTAGGGCGCATGCGGCCCATACAGGCACGCGTGCTTCGCGATGCGCCGGACCACACGATCTGCTTCGATGTGGATGCGGAGGTGTTCTACCACGTGAAGAACCTCACGGAACCATTGGGGGAGAAGATGGATCGGCCATATCCTTTGGTGGAGATGGTGTTGATGACCTATGACGGGGTGGTGGCCCACGACGGCTTGGTACGTCACATTGCCGTGGCGCCCACGTTGACCGAAGATGCAACAGCACAGTTGGAGGCGATGTACCTGGAAGCCGTGAAGGCGGACCGCATCGGCAAGCCGTGGGGACCCGGCGCGGGCAAGCTCGATCCCGCTGTGTTGGCGCAACCGCACATCAAGGCGATCATCGGCATCGCGGTCATGCTACATCCGGGATTTGCCGTGCCCTTCCTCAAGCTCACCAAGATCAGCCCGGATGAGGAGACTTTCCTGGAACTGATCCTGGAGACCATTATGGTGTTGCGCCAGGAGCCGTACGAAAAACTGCGTGCCTTGTTTGGAACGGGTGTGCCACCGGAGCACGACCTGGTCCTCTTCACCCTGGACCGCATGGAAGGTGATGTGAATGCCTTGTTGCGCAAGACCCAACCCAAGGGAAGGCGGAAGCGGGCCACGCGCGGAGGCCGCGCCGAGAAAGCGGCCCCGGCGCCTTCAGTGCCGGTCACCTTGGCCCAACGCCTGAACGCTGCCACACCGTTCATGGTGAGCGGCACGCGCGACCTCACCGGGCTGCTGCGCGAGCGCGGTACACCGATCACCCTGAAGACCAAGATCCCCGTGGTCGCCGTGGAGGAAGGCCCGGATGAGGCGGGCATCGTGTGCGTGCTCGGGGAGATCGACCCCGAAAAGGATGTGGTGGTCTCGATAACCCTGCTCGTATTGCCCACCAGCGGCCCGTTGTTCAGCGAAGCGGCCGACTACCAGCGCAAGCGGGTCAAGCGGCTGGCGAAGTTGGACCGGTATTGAACGGCCGAAGGGGGCGGGTGCCCTGGCCCATTCCACCGCCAAGCTGGGGAGCAAGGAAGGTGATGCGCGGTGATGCGGAGGGAGGCCTCAAAAGGCGCATCGCTGAACTTCTCCGGGCAGGTAATTTCGCAAACCATGAACCAGCGGCTGCTGGAGTTGCTGGAGAGGAAGTTGGGGTGAAGTAGCGAACGGCCTAACCGCAGGCTACGACGTCTTCCCGAAGCACTACGGCTTGTGTTTTGTGCCTTTCGTGTTCGGGCGGGGTGAAGCGTCGTCATCCGGTTTGGACGGGGGCGCTTTCAGCAACTTCTTCGCGCTCACAGCGGTCACCACCTTCTTCCCAGTGCGTACTTCCAACTCCAAACGCGCCACCTTGGCCACATTACCGCCTTGTCGCGCCACTTCCTTGTTGTCGTCGAAGGTTTCGGGTCCGGTGGCTTGCGAGATGTCCTTTGTAGAGGCCTCCGCCAGCATGTTCAGGATCAGCTCGGTGTTGGTCATGTTGTCGCGGAGGTTCTCCTTCTTCAGGCCCTTCAGCACCTTGTACTCCTTGGTGCTGTTCCCACTCCATGCCTTGGTGATGATGTCGGTGAGCGTGGCGAAGTGCATGCCTTCCTTCATCCCGCGCTTCTTCCATTCATTGGTCAGCTCTTTGCGGATCTCAATGCTCTTCAGCCGCTGGTTGATCCAGTTCTCTGAATAGCCGAGCCGCAAGTATTGCTCCAGCGCACGGTCGATGGTGATTTCCGGATCCGCCATTTCGTCCAATCGCTCCGTGGCCACTTGCGCCAGCCACAATTTGAAGGGTTCGGCCTTGGGTGAGGGGATGGATTGGACCAGCCGGAAGAGTTGCTCGGTGTCGGCCACGTCAGTGAGGCGCAGCTTGCCGTCTTCGGCGGGCAATTTCAACTGTCCGATTTTATCGGACAGTTGGCTGCCTTCCTTGAGCAGCTTGGTCTTCAGGTCGTTCCAGTACTTGCGAGGGCGCTCGTTGCCGGTGAGGGCTGCGATCACATCAATGATGGAGAAATACCACTTCTCCTGCTCGCCATCCCAAACGGTGCGCACCTGCTTCTCTTCGAAGACCTTGATGGCGTTCTTGTCGGTCATGTGGGCTATGATTTTTTCTTGACAGATGCCTTGCTCTTTGCCAGTGGCAGGCTTGCCCCACCCGTCAGCCGCCTCACTTCCTTGTCGAAGTCGCTGATGTATTCCCGGTCCTGCTGCACGCGGAATTTCTCGTACTCGCCTTCGGCCTTCAGCTTCGCCTCCAGCACGCTCACTTTGCCTTGGTCGGCGAGAATAGGGTAGGAGGAAAGTTGCAGGAAGCCTTCGAGGAATGCAACCCAATCGGCCATTCGCATCACGATGCCGCGCAGTGCCCGGTTCTCGGCCAAGTCCAAGTATGCGCTTACGATCCGGTTGAGCTGCCCGATGTGTTCTTCATTCAGGTAGTTCTTCGCCACCGATACATCGTTCTTCAGGATCCGGCCCTTCGGCGCGTGTTTCCACGTGCGCAGGCCGAGGTGCAATTTGGCGGCAACCACTTCCGCGTAGATCGTCTCGGCGGCGGTACGGCCAGTGATGGCCCAGTGCAGCTTGTTCTGCACGTTGGCAAAGAAGCTGCGTGTGCGTTCATCCTGTGCGTCATAGTCGGCGCTGAGCGCATAGAGGTCCGTGATCTTTTGGTAGAACCTCCTTTCACTGGCGCGGATCTCGCGGATGCGCTCCAGCAGCTTCTCGAAGTAGTCCTGCCCGAACCGCTTGCCCTGTTTCAGCCGGGCATCATCGAGCACGAAGCCTTTGATGATGAACTCCTTCAACGTGTTGGTGGCCCAGATGCGGAACTTGGTGGCGCGGCTACTGTTTACGCGGTAGCCCACTGCGATGATGGCATCAAGGTTGTAGTGCTCCACGCCGCGAGCTACTTCACGGCCACCTTCGAGTTGAACTATTCGAATTCTTCGAATAGTTGCCACTTCCTCAAGTTCAGTGCTTTTATAGACCTCCTTCAGGTGGTAGTTGATCGTGTTCACCTCCACGCCGAAGAGCTCCGCGATCTTCTTCTGGCTCAGCCAAAAGGTCTCGTCCTCGAAGTAGACCTCGATGCGCACCTCGCCCTGCGGGGTGGTGTAGAAGATGATG
>JAFEAI010000198.1 GCA_018266475.1 Bacteroidota bacterium | reverse complement strand
GCCCGGTGGAAGAGGGCCTGGACCGGAGCCTGGGCCAATTGGGGGCATTGGCGGATGCCGCTGCTGCCAGCCAGGCCGTCGCGTTGCGGGCCCGCACCTTCCATGGATTTCCGGTGCAGGAGGAAACCAGGCCGTCGATCACCTGGGCCGGCCTGAAGGAAACGGTGAAATGGGCGGACCTTGATGCGTTCCTGGCCCATGCATTCCAAGTATCCGGGCGCGCACTGCATTCCGCCGGGATGGATTCCTCGGGCACGCCGGCCGCCGTGTACTACAAGTGGGATACGCTCGCCAGGAAGGCGGAGGTGTTTGCAGGATTGCCGGTTCCATCGGATACGGTGCGCTTGCCCGGCGTGGTTATGGCCTCGGTGACCGCAGGGCCGGCACTGGTGATCGAATACCATGGCCCCCACCACCGCAGTGCGCAAGCCTACGCCGCATTGGAGGAGATGATGCAGGAACGCGGCATGCGGCCCCGTGGATCGCCGCATGAAGAATATGTGGTGGCACCCTGGCAAGAAGCGGATAGCGCCAAGTGGTTGATGCGCATCGTGCAACCCGTGGAGTAGGTGGTTGCAGGTTCGCCAGGAAATGCAGGGGGCGCTTTCCCGGAAGGGGGGAGGGATTGCGCTGCGCGCCATCCCTTGGGGGGGAGGCTTCAACGCGGGAATCCCGCTTCGCGGTCTTTGATGCCACAAGCCTGAACGGTGCTTGGAACAAGCTCCGCACCGATCAGGCTTGCGTCATCGCCCGCTGCGCGGGCCGCGTTGGCGGAGAGGGAGGGATTGCCGTGGGAACGGCTTTCCCGGAGGGGGGAGGCTTCAACGCGGGAATCCCGCTTCGCGGTCTTTGATGCCACAAGCCTGAACGGTGCTTGGAGCAAGCTCCGCACCGATCAGGCTTGCGTCATCGCCCGCTGCGCGGGCCGCGTTGGCGGAGAGGGAGGGATTGCGCGAGGCGCGCTTTCCCGGAGGGGGGAGGCTTCAACGCGGGAATCCCGCTGCGCGGTCTTTGATCGCTCCGCTGGTCCCGCTGCTTCGAGCAAGCTCGGCAGCGGTTCCAGCGGAGCGATCGCCCGCTGCGCGGGCCGCGTTGGCGGAGAGGGAGGGATTCGAACCCCCGTTACCCTTGCGGGTAAAGCGGTTTTCAAGACCGCCGCATTCAACCGCTCTGCCACCTCTCCGTTACGGGCAATTTGGCCAATGGGCCGCGAAGGTACCCTACGCCGCGCAACGAAAAAGCCTTCCCGAAGGAAGGCTTTGGTGGAGCAAAAGAGATTCGAACTCTCGACCTCCGCATTGCGAACGCGGCGCTCTAGCCAGCTGAGCTACTGCCCCAATAACGTCCGCAAATATCGGCAGCGGATCCCATTGCACGTTCATTGCCCCTACCGGCCGCAAACTGCCCGGCACAGGCGAACTTTGACGCCATGGAAATGCCCACGGCAGGCGCGTTGGCTGCGGAGTACCGCCAGGCCCTGCAACCGCTGTACAGTCCCGGGGAACTGCGCGCCATCATCCGCATGGTGTTCGCCAGCCGCGCCGGCTTCAGCTTTCCCGAGCTGGAGCCTGAAAGGAAGATCTCCCCGCAGGATGCGGCATCCCTGCATAGGGACCTCGCCCGCCTTGCGGCGGAGGAGCCTGTGCAATACGTCCTTGGCACCGTGCTGTTCCACGGTCTCACGCTCAAGGTGGATCCCCGTGCCCTGATCCCCCGGCCTGAAACCGAGGAGCTGGTGGAGCGCATCGCCACTTCGCTGCCGTTCGTCCCGGCCTGCATCGTGGACGTGGGCACCGGCAGCGGCTGCATTGCCCTGGCGTTGAAGAACGCATATCCCGGGGCGCGCGTCATCGGCATCGACAAGAGCACCGATGCGCTTGCCTTGGCCAGGGAGAACGGCGAGGCGCTCGGCCTGCCGGTGGAATGGGCACAGGCGGATGCCCTCGGTGCGGAGCTGGCACCATTGCTTCAGCGCACCGTGCAAGGCCCCGGAAACCTGCTGGTGAGCAATCCCCCCTATGTGCCGCGAACGGATGCCGCGGAAATGGCGCCGCAGGTGGTGGCGCATGAGCCGCACGCGGCCTTGTTCGTGGGGGAGGATGATCCCCAACAGTTCTACAGGGCCATCTGCCAAGCGGCGGAGCAGGCGCTGCATCCCGGCGATGTGCTTTGGCTTGAGGCCCACTACCGCCACGCCCCGGCCACAGCGGCACTGGTGCTGGATGCCGGGTTTTCCACCGTGGACCTGCTCCGTGATTCCAGCGGCAATTACCGCTACATCCACGCCGTGTGGTGATCTTTGCACCAGCCATGGAGAAAACCCTGGACAAGAAGGAGGCCGCTCGGCGCATCCACCAGCTAAGCGAGGACCTGGAGCGGCACAACCGCCTGTACTACGTGGAGGCCAAGCCGGAGATCTCCGACCAGGAGTTCGACTTCATGATGAAGGAACTGGAGGCCCTCGAAAAGCAGTGGCCCGGTCTGGCCTCGGCAAACAGCCCCACCAAGCGCGTCGGCGGCGACATCACCAGGGAATTCCCCACCGTGGCCCACCGCTGGCCCATGCTCTCGCTCAGCAACAGCTACAGCCGCGAAGAGGTGCAGGAGTTCGTGGAGCGCATCACCCGCGCCCATGGCCGCACCCTCTTCACCATGGAGCTGAAGTACGACGGGGTGGCCATCAGCCTCACCTACCGGAACGGC
The DNA here is from genome assembly GCA_018266475.1 of Bacteroidota bacterium. Lineage (GTDB taxonomy): Bacteria > Bacteroidota > Bacteroidia > Flavobacteriales_F > PHOS-HE28 > PHOS-HE28. The sequence continues at coordinate 9,960 of JAFEAI010000198.1, read as the reverse complement.
GAGCTGGTGCAGGGCCTTACCCGGGGTGATGGCGAAAAGGGCGAGGACATCACGGCCAACGTCCGCACCGTGCGCTCCATCCCCCTGCGCCTGCACGGAAACCCGCCTGCTGAGCTGGAAGCCCGCGGCGAGATCCTCATGGGCCGAAAGGAGTTCGAGGCATTGAACCGCCAACGCGAAGGGAAAGGCGAGGACGTGTTCGCCAACCCCCGCAACACAACTGCGGGAACCTTGAAATTGCAGGACCCCAAGCTGGTGGCCAAGCGTCACCTCCAAAACTTCATCTACTCGCTGAACGCCGGGGATCTGCCCACGCAGAGCCAGTATGGCAACATCATGCAATGCCATGCGTGGGGCTTCCGCACGCCCGATCCCCAGCGGAGGTTCATCGCACAGGCGGACACGGTGGAGGGCATCATGGAGTTTATAGCCCACTGGGACCGCGAACGCCACCACCTGGAGATCGGCATCGACGGGGTGGTGGTCAAAGTGGACAGCATTCCCTTGCAGGAGGAGCTGGGCCTGCGCGCAAAAAGCCCGCGCTGGGCCATTGCCTACAAATTCCCCGCCGAGCAGAAGTTCACCAAGCTCTTGGGCGTGGAATTCTTCGTGGGCCGCACCGGTGCCGTCACCCCCGTGGCGGTGCTGGACCCCGTGGAGCTGGCCGGCACCACCGTGAAAAGGGCCAGCATCCACAATGCCGACCAGATCGCCAAGCTGGACCTGCACTTCGGCGACCTGGTGCAGGTGGAAAAAGGCGGCGAGATCATTCCCAAGATCACCGCAGTGGACCTTGCCCGAAGGCCCGCGCACGCGCGGCCGGTCCATTACCCCGCGCACTGCCCGGCCTGCGGCACCCCCTTGGTGCGCGATGAGGACGAGGCGCAGCACTACTGCCCCAACGAGCATGGCTGCCCGCCGCAGATCACGCGGCGCATCGAGCACTTTGTCAGCCGCAAGGCCATGGACATCGGCGGCCTGGGCGGGGAAACCGTGGAAACCTTGTTCCACGCAGGGCTGGTACACAATGTGGCCGACCTCTACGACCTGAAGCAGGAGCAGCTGCTGGCCTTGGGCAAGGGCTGGGGCGAGCGCAGCACGCAGCTTATCATCGACGGCATTGCCGCAAGCAAGGCCATTCCCTTTGAACAAGTGCTTTTTGCCTTAGGCATCCGGCACGTGGGGGAGGTGGTGGCCAAAAAGATCGCGCGGGCGGTCGGCAGCATCGACCAGCTGGCGCACATGGCCAAGGAGGAACTCCTCGGCATCGGCGAGGTGGGGGAGGTGATCGCCACAAGCATCCGGGATTTCTTCGGCGCCGAGGGCAATCGCCGCATCGTGGAGCGGCTGCGCGCGGCCGGGGTGCAAATGGCCGCAACCACCGCACACCGACGGCCCCAAACCGATCGGCTGAAAGGCCTTACCATTGTGGTGTCGGGTGTATTTGAGACCTTCACCCGCGACGGCATCAAGCAAACCATTGAGGACAACGGAGGGAAAGTGAGCGGATCGATCAGCGGAAAAACAAGCTTTGTGGTGGCCGGTGCCGACATGGGGCCAGCCAAACTGGCCAAGGCCGGCGAGCTGGGCGTGAAGGTGATCGATGAAGCGGAATTCAGGAGGATGATCGAGGCATGAAGATCTTGGACCGCATCAAGGAATGGCTCGGCCGCCGTGCCCTGCTGAAGGAGGCAAGGCCCGACCGGGTGCCCGTGGCCAAGAACCTGGGGATGGCCGTGAAGGTGGGCATCATCTATGCCGCCACCGATGAGGCCGCCCACACCCAAGTGCGCAATTATGTCAAGCGCATCAAGGAGGAGCTGGGGATCATCAAGGTAATGGCCCTTGGCTACTGGGATGAAAAGGAGCCGCCGCACTACCTGCACCCCAAGCTCAACTTCGACGTGTTCTCCCTCAAGGACCTCAACTGGTACCGCATCCCCCATGGCAACGCTGTGCAGAACTTCATCGCCGAGGAATATGATGTGCTCATCGACCTCACCGTGCATGACCTGCTCCCGCTGCAGTACGTGCTGGCCAAGAGCAAGGCCCGCTTCAAGGTGGGGCGCCAGAGCGGCACCAACGCGCAATTCCTGGACATGATGATCGATACGGCAGGCGCGGAGAGCCTGGCACAACTGATCGCCAACCTCAACAAATACCTCTTGATGATCAATGCGCCCAAGGAGGCGCATGCATTGAACTGACCCCAACCATGGACAACCGTTTTCGCGGCCTCGGCGTGGCCCTTGTAACGCCCTTGACAGCCCATGGCGCAATCGATTTCGATGCACTGGCCATGGTGGTGGAGCACCAAGTGGCCGGCGGCATCGATTACTTGGTGGTGATGGGCACCACCGGCGAAAGCGCCACGCTCACTGCGGAAGAACAGCAACAAGTGCTGGCCCGCGTACTGAAGACGGTGGCCAACCGCGTGCCGGTCGTTCTTGGCATCGGCGGAAACAACACCTCGGCGGTGGCCGCCCGCATGCAAGCCCTCAATTTCGACGGTGTGGACGCCATCCTCAGCGTGAGCCCCTACTACAACAAGCCCACACAGGAGGGCATCTACAGGCATTACGAAGCATTGGCCAAGGTGAGCCCCAGGCCGATCATCCTGTACAATGTGCCCGGCCGCACCATGAGCAACATGGCGGCCGAAACCACCCTGCGGCTCGCCCGTGATCACAAGCAGATCATCGGCATTAAGGAGGCCAGCGGCAACCTGGACCAGATCGGCATGATCCTGAAGCACCGGCCCAAGGATTTCCTGGTCATCAGCGGGGATGATGCGCTCACCCTGCCGATCCTGGCCATGGGCGGCGATGGTGTGATCAGCGTGGTGGGCAATGCCCTGCCGGCCGAATTTGCGCGCTTGGTGCATGCGGCCATGAAGGGGGACTTCACCATGGCACGGGAAGAACACCTGCGGCTGATCGAGGTGATCTCCCTGCTCTTCGCCGAAGGCAATCCGGGCGGCATCAAGGAGGCGTTGAAGATCCTCGGCCTGTGCGGGCACCATTTGCGCCTGCCGCTGGTGCCGGTAGGTGACGGAACGGCTAAAAAGCTGCGCCAGGCACTGGTGGATGCCAACGTGGTGAAGGCATGAGGACCAGGACTGTCCACCACGGTTGCAGTGTACCGGTGGGCGGCTATCCATAACCATATCCGTCCCGCCTTCATGGATTTCATCGCCCTCGATTTTGAGACGGCCACCAATGAGGCCGACAGCCCGTGTGAAATGGGCCTGGCCATTGTGCGGGGCGGCGAAGTGCGGGAGGTGCGCAACTGGTTGATCAAGCCGCGGCAGTGGCCGTTCTTTTCGCCGTTCACCATGGCCGTGCATGGCATACGCCCTGAGCATGTGGCCAATGCACCGGCCTTTGCGGAAGTGTGGGAGGAAGCCATGCCGTTGATGCAAGGCAACGTGATCACCGCGCACAATGCAGCATTCGACATGAACGTGCTGCGAAGCACCTTGGCCAGCCACAGGCTGCCGGTGCCCACGTTCAGCTATTTCTGCAGCGTCACCCTCAGCAAGCGGGTATGGCCGGGCCACCGCAGTTACGGCCTCGGAGCCATGTGCGCCCTGCACGGCATCCGCTTCCGGCACCACCGCGCGGGAAATGATGCCGAAGCGGCGGCCCGGCTGGTGCTTTGCGCCGGGCGGGATGCGGGCGCATCAACCACGGAACAGCTGCTGGCGCAAAGCCACGTAAAACGGGGCGCACTAAACCCGCAGGAACACCGCACCCCGGGCGGGAAGGTGATAGTGCTGGGGTAGTGGTTGAAGCCGCCAGTTGTCCGTTGATGGTTGTCAGGCTTGGAAGCGGGGGCTTATGTGCTGAAGTGCTGTCTGTGGTTCGCAAGTGCCCCATGGGCACGTTGCCAGCAGTTTCCCCCATAGCTTGTCGTTGGGCACTGCGCAATGAACCACCCACTGCTTCCACCACCTTGCCCGGTCGGATCAAATGGCACCAACGGGCATCCTTGCAACTGGCCACGGACAACCAACAACCAACAACTGACAACCGACAACCGACAACTGACAACCGACAACTGACAACTGACAACCGACAACTGACAACCGACAACCGACAACGGAAACCAACAAAAAAGCCACCCCTCACGGAATGGCTTTCGTGTCCCGAACCTGATTGTTACTTCACTTTCTCCACGATGGCCTTGAAGGCATCGGCATCGCTGTAGGCGATTTCGGCCAGGGCCTTTCGGTCCAGGTTGATGTTGGCGGTCTTCAGCTTGTTCATGAACACGCTGTAGCTCATTCCATTGGCCCGGGTGGCGGCATTGATCCGCTGGATCCACAGGGCGCGGAAGTCGCGCTTCTTCACCTTGCGGCCGGTGTAGGCGTGGCTATAGCCTTTTTCCACGGTGTTCACCGCCACGGTGAACACGTTCTTGCGGCGTCCCCAGTTGCCTTTGGCCCTTTTGAGGACCTTCTTGCGGCGCGCGATACTGGCGACTTTGTTCTTTGAGCGTGGCATTTCTTCGTTCTCGGTTTTTGGGCGTGAGCGTCCGCACGTTGGCGGAGCTTTGGTGCTGCGCGCCCTGGTTAACCCCGCCTGTGTACCCGGCGGGAAACGGTCTTACTTCAGCATCGCCAAGATGCCCTTCTCGTCAACGCTGGCGACCATGGCGGTCTTCTGCAGGTTGCGCTTGCGCTTCTTGTGCTTCTTGGTAAGGATGTGGCTGGTGAAGGCTTGTTTGCGCTTCACCTTGCCGGTGCCCGTAAGCGCAAAGCGCTTTTTGGCTCCGGACTTGGTCTTCATCTTCGGCATGCCTCTCGGTATTGATCGATCGTTCGGGGCCGCGAATTTCGCATTTTTTCCTGAACGGCGTGCATCCGCCCCGATTTTTCCAAAGGCAATGCCCCTGGGCGGCCCGGTTATACCGTTGTGACAAGCAATATGGCCCGATTTCGGCTTCGCACCGTTACGGCCAATTGCTCGAACGGCATGTGCCGCTGTAGCCTTTCCGGATGCCTATCCGGTCATCCGGAAAGTCACATTGGCATCACCTTATCCGACCATTTGCTTGTACACACGGCATATACCACTGTAGGCATTCGGATCGTCCTTCGGACCGATCCGAATGCCACATTGGCATTATTTCTTCTTCTTGGGGATGAGGTACATCATCATCCGCTTGCCCTCCAGCTTGGGCATGCTCTCCACCACGCCGATGTCCTCCAGTTCCTGGGCGAACTTCAGCAGCAGGATCTCGCCCCGTTCCTTGAACACGATGGTGCGGCCCTTGAAGAACACGAAGGCCTTCACCTTGTGGCCTTCCTCCAGAAAGCGGCGTGCGTGCTTGAGCTTGAAGTTGAGGTCGTGCTCGTCCGTATTGGGGCCGAAGCGGATCTCCTTCATTTCGATCACGGCCTGCTTGGCCTTGATCTCCTTCTGCTTTTTCTTGAGGTCGTAGAGGAACTTCTTGTAGTCGGTGATGCGGCATACCGGCGGATCGGCCGTGGGGCTGATCTCCACCAGGTCCAGGTGGAGGTCTTGCGCCATGCGCAGGGCCTGTTCGATGGGGTAGATACCCTGTTCAATGCCTTCCCCCACCACGCGTACCTGGGGCACGCCGTAGATGCGCTCGTTGATGCGGTGGGGATCCTCACGGACTACACGGCCACCGCGCGGGCGGGGGCCGGAAGGACGGGGGGGGCGGGGCCCCATGGGGCGGAAGGGAGGTCGTGTAGCCAAACTTGCTGTCGGTAAGTGTTACTAAGGCGGGTTTATTGGCCGGAGAAGCTCGCGTGGATGCGCTCCTTCACCAATGCTTGGAATTGCGGGACGGTCATGGCTCCCAGGTCGCCTTGCCCTTGCTCGCGCACGGAGAGCGTGCCGGCGGCGGCTTCCTTTTCGCCAATGATGAGCATGAACGGCAGCTTGGCCATTTCCGCGTCGCGGATCTTGCGTCCGATCTTTTCGTTCCGCTCGTCGATGATGGCGCGAATATCGGATTCTTTCAGCAATTCCTCCGCTTCTTTGGCCTGTTCGTTGAATTTTTCGCTGATGGGCAGGATGATGGCCTGCTCGGGGGCCAGCCAAAGCGGGAATTTGCCGGCCGTGTGCTCGATTACTACGGCCAGGAACCGTTCCAGGCTGCCGAACGGGGCGCGGTGGATCATTACGGGCCGGTGGCGGGCATTGTCGCTGCCGACGTATTCCAGCTCAAAGCGCTCGGGCAGTGCATAGTCCACCTGGATGGTGCCCAGCTGCCAACGACGCCCCAGGGCATCCTTCACCATGAAGTCCAACTTGGGGCCGTAGAACGCGGCTTCGCCGTATTCTACGAAGGTTTTCAAGCCCTTCTCCGCCGCAGCTTCCATAATGGCGGCCTCGGCCTTTTCCCAGTTCTCCTCGGTGCCGATGTATTTGCTGCGGTCCTCCTTGTCGCGCAGGCTCACCTGGGCTTCGTAGTCGGTCAGTTTCAGGGCGTTCAGCACCAGCAGCACCAGGTCGATCACTTTCAGGAATTCTTCCTTCACCTGGTCGGGGCGGCAGAAGAGGTGGGCGTCGTCCTGGGTGAAGCCCCGCACGCGGGTGAGGCCGTGCAATTCACCGCTCTGTTCATAGCGGTACACGGTGCCGAACTCGGCCAGGCGCAGCGGCAGGTCTTTGTAGCTGCGCGGGCGGCTGGCGAAGATCTCGCAGTGGTGCGGGCAGTTCATGGGCTTCAGCATGAATTCCTCGCCTTCATGCGGGGTATGGATCACCTGGAAGCTGTCCTTGCCGTATTTTTCGTAGTGCCCGCTGGTGACGTAGAGCTGCTTAAGCGCGATGTGGGGCGTGGCCACTTGCACGTAACCGCTTTTTTCCTGGGCGGTTTTCATGAAGTTGATGAGCCTTTCGCGCAGCGCGGCACCCTTGGGCAGCCACAGGGGCAGGCCAGCGCCCACCTTTTCGCTGAAGGTGAACAGGTCCAGTTCCTTGCCCAGCTTGCGGTGGTCGCGCTTCTTGGCTTCCTCCAGCAGGGCCAGGTATTCGTCCAGCTCCTTTTGCTTGGGGAAGGTGATGGCGTAGATGCGGGTGAGCTGCTTGCGCTTTTCATCGCCGCGCCAGTAGGCCCCGGCCACGCTCATCACCTTGATGGCCTTGATGGGGGAGGTGTCCGGCAGGTGCGGGCCGCGGCACAGGTCGGTGAAGTTGCCCTGGGTGTAGAAGGAGATGCTGCCGTCGGCGAGCCCGTCGATCAGCTCCAACTTGTATTCATCGCCTTTCCCGGTGAAGTACTTTATGGCTTCGGCCTTGGGCACTTCGCGGCGCACAAAGGTTTCCTTCTTGCCGGCCAGTTCCTTCATCTTGGCCTCGATGGCCGCGAAGTCGCCGTCGCCGATCACCTTGTCGCCCAGGTCGATGTCGTAATAGAAGCCGTTTTCGATGGGCGGACCGATGCCGAACTTGGTGCCGGGGTACAGGGCCTCGATGGCCTCGGCCATCAGGTGGGCGCTGCTGTGCCACAGGGTGGCTTTGCCTTCGGGGTCGTTCCAGGTAAGCAGTTGCAGGGCACAGTCGCCCGGCAGGGGGCGGTTGGCATCGCGCACCTCGCCGTTCACTTTTGCGCTGAGCACGTTGCGGGCCAAGCCCTCGCTGATGCTCTTGGCCACGTCCATGGCCGTAGTGCCTTGTTCATATTCCCGAACGCTTCCGTCCGGCAGGGTGACTTTTAATTTCATGTGCTCCAACGGGCTGCCCTACGATCGGCAGTTCCAAGGGGCTGCGAATTTACCCGCTACGCACCAAATGAAAAAACCCCGCGCTGGGCGGGGTTTTTCGAGTGATGAAGAAGGGTTGGGCAGTTCAGAACTTGTACGAAAGGCCAAGTTGAAGCACCGAAACCCCGAAGCCGGCTTCTAAATATGCGCCGAAGTTGTTGGCAAAGTAGTACCGCGCACCGATAAGGCCGGTAAGGGAAACGCCACTGTATGTTCCTGCGTTGAAAGTTTGTGCTCCCGCAGGATAGACGGTTTCGTCCTTGAAAGTAGATGCCCGGTAGGCGAGCATCAGGCCGCCGTAGGTATCCAGGTTGTCCAAGCCATGCCATTCGTTGTAATGCCAGGTGCCGCGGGCACCGATCACCAGATAGGTCCATTTGTAGGAACTTTGGTATCGGCCGGAATACCACACATTGTCGTAGACGTACTTGTAGCTCTTGTATCCTACAAAACCGCCAAGCCCCCAGGTTCCTGGGCCCAGTTCACCCATTCCATGATCGAAATGCAGGGCAATTGCTGGAGTTTGACTCACTCCCGCCCCGGTGAACCCGATGCCATAGCTGCCACCGATGCCCAATCCCACGCCGAGCACGTTGTCCCCCTGCTTGAATTGCGCGTTGCCGGCGGTGGGCAGGCATGCGGCGAGGGCCACCAGGCCCAGTGCCTTGATCGTATGGTTCAGTTTCATTGTCCTGTGTTTTGTGGACTGCAAATATGTGTGTGAACCGGGTGGATCGGCAATAGGCTTTCAATTTTTACGGGATTTTCACCAGCTTACTGGTGAGGAGCATAGGTTGCATCGGGGTGGCCTTACGGGGTAGGCAGGGATCCCTTCCGGGCGTATTACGTTTGGCGCGGAAAAACCCCATACCCATGCTGCTGAATTCGGAGGAAGTGTCGGTGGACTTCGGTGCGCTGCTGCTGCGCTTGACCGCCTCGGGCACGTTGCTGTGGAACCATGGCATCGTAAAGCTGATGAAGTTCGGGGAGCTGTCCTCCTCGTTCTATGACCCCATCGGGGTGGGCCATGCCGTCAGTTTGGTGCTGATCCTTTTCGCCGAGGTGTTTTGCGCCATTCTTGTGCTGCTGGGCCTGTGGACGCGCCTTTCCAGCATTCCGCCGATCATCGGCATGGCGGTGGCGGCGTTCTTGGCCAACGGGGGCAAGCCTTTTGCGCAGCAGGAACTGGCCTTTCTGTACATGATGGCGTTCATCGCCATCTTCTTCATCGGCAGCGGACGGTACAGCCTTGATCGGTTGAGCTTCCGGTGAGGCTTACGAGCCCGACGCTATGCGCCGGGAGGGTATGAAGTCGCGCCTTCAGCGCTCCGCCAATTTAATGGGCAGCGAGCCCGACGCTATGCGCCGGGAGGGTATGAGGGCGGGCCTTCGGCCCTCATGTGCGAGGTCACGCCTTCAGCGCTCCGTTCCCTGTGGGCATGCGAGCCCGACGCTATGCGCCGGGGTGGTATGCCGACGGGCCGTTGGCCCTTCGATGTCGCGTAAAACGGGAGGGCCAACGGCCCGGCATCATGCGCAGCCCATGGCAGCGCCATGGGCTGCGCATGAACGAATGGGTGGAGCGCTGAAAGCGCGACCCCGCATCAATCCCACATGTACCGTTCGTCGTATTCAATCCCGTTCTCGGTCAAGAGTCCCCGGTATTCATCTTGAAAATTGCGCGCCCGATGATGCTCCTCTTGCCCGTCGATGTAGTTCAAGAGTTTGTCCACTTCCTTGTAGTAGGCCGAGAAGGCGGCATACCCTTTTTGCCAGGAGAAGTTTTCCAAGGATGGGTCCTGTTCTTTCAACCAGTATGATGAGCGGGATTTTACGTGTTCCACCAGGTCAGCAATCGTTACGGTGCGGTGCAGGCGGATCGCCATGTGTACATGGTCTTCCACCCCTCCTGCCCGGTAGCATTCGCAGTTCATTTCCCTCGCCAACGTGGCGAGATAGGCATGCGACCGTTCGCGGATGGGCTTGACCAGCCACGGATGCCGATTCTTGGTGCTGAACACCAGATGAATGATGACGTGTGCAAGGGATTGGGGCATAGGGATGAGATTTGATCAGTGAAAGGTATGAAGTCGCGCCTTCAGCGCTCCGCCAATTTTATGGGCAGCGAGCCCGACGCTATGCGTCGGGAGGGTATGAGGGCGCGCCTTCGGCGCTCCGCCAATTTTATGGGCAGCGAGCCCGACGCTATGCGTCGGGAG
>JAFEAI010000197.1 GCA_018266475.1 Bacteroidota bacterium | reverse complement strand
GTCCGCAAGCTGGGCGGCTCGCGGCTTGCCTGGAACATCGCCCTGTACATGGGGCTGCAGTCCTTCGCGTTCTACGTGGTACTGGCCTGGCTGCCGGACATGTTGCAGGCGCGCGGCGCAAGCCCCGAACACGCCGGATGGATGCTCTCGCTGTCCCAGTTCTGGGGCATCGTCGGCTCGCTTGCCGTGCCCTTGTGGGCGGGCAGGCAGGCCGGGCAGCGCGCCATCGTCATCACTCTGGCCGCCATGGATGCGTTCGCCCTCTGCGGCCTACTCCTGCAGGGTGCCGGTCCGGCGGGCATCTGGGTCTCGCTCCTGGGCTTTTCCCTGGGTGGCGCATTCGGGTTGTCCTTGTTCATGATCGGCGCGCGCTCCGCTGATGCCGAAACGGCCGCCTCCCTTTCCGGCCTGGCCCAATCCATCGGCTACCTGATCGCAGCCTGCGGGCCGCTGGTAGCCGGAAGCCTCTTCGACCTCAGCGGCAGCTGGAACGCCACGCTGCTGCTGCTGCTGGCCCTGGTGGCCGCGCGGGTGTGGGCCGGCATGGGCGCTGCGCGCCCGCACCTGATCTCCCATTGAACGTGCCGTTCCCGCTGCATGCACAGGGCATTGATCCGGCCCTGATATTTAGGCTCATCTAATTTTAATTTCATGTCATCCCTATATTTGTGCCCGGGCGCACTGGCCGGACACCATGCTGTCGAGAAGCGAGGAGGACCATATCAAAGCCGTGCATGCACTTGTGCAGGAGGGCAAGGCGGCTGGCACCAAGGACGTGGCGGACCGGCTGGGGACCAAGGCCAGCAGCGTAACGGTGATGCTGAAGAAATTGGCGGCCAAGGGATTGTTGAGGCACGAGCCCTACTACGGCGCAACCCTTACGGCCAAAGGCCGCACCTTCGCACTGAAGCTGGTGCGCAACCACCGCCTGTGGGAAACGTTCCTGGTGCAACGGCTCGGCTTCGGCTGGGATGAGGTGCATGACCTGGCCGAACAGCTGGAGCACGTGCGCAGCACGGAGCTCACCGATCGCCTTTCCGCGTTCCTCGGGCATCCGGAATTCGACCCCCATGGCGACCCCATCCCGGACCCGCAAGGCAGGCTGCCCAAGCGCCGTTCCCTCCCGCTGGGCGAATGCCCGCCCGGAAGCAGGGTGCGCCTGGTGGCGGTAAAGGACGGCAGCGACACCCTGCTGCAGTTGCTCGGCCAGAAAGGGCTGCGGATCGGCATGCACATGAAGGTGGCGGCGCGGGAATCCTTTGACGCGAGCATGGAAGTGGTCATCGGCAGAAGCACGCGACAGGTGCTTTCACGCCAAGTGGCGGCACAGCTGCTGGTGGAGCCCGCCGTACCCGCAAAGCCCAAGTGACCGGCATGGAAGACCACCGTTCATTGGGCGATGCCCACGCCAGCGTGGCCATCCCGAAAGCCAAGGGGGTGCGCCGCATCCTGGCCTTCCTGGGCCCGGCCTACCTGATCAGCGTGGGCTACATGGACCCGGGCAACTGGGCCACCGACATTGCCGCCGGCAGCGCCTTCGGCTACAAGCTGGTGTGGGTGCTGCTGATGAGCAACCTGATGGCGCTGCTGCTGCAAAGCCTCAGCGCGCGCCTCGGCGTGGTGCGCGGGCTGGACCTTGCCCAGGCCAGCAGGCACACCTATCCGCCCATCGTGAACGTTCCGCTGTACGTGCTTGCCGAGGTGGCCATCGCCGCCTGCGACCTCGCCGAAGTGGTGGGCCTGGCCATCGGGCTCAACCTGCTCACCGGCCTGCCCGTGCTGTGGGGCGTGTTGCTCTCCGGCTTAGACACGCTGCTGATCCTGCTGCTGCTGAACAAAGGCGTGCGCATCATGGAGGCGTTCATCATCGGCATCGTCACCCTCATCGGCCTGTCGTTCCTGGCGGAGATGTTCATCGTGCGGCCCGATGCCGTGGAAGTGCTCGCCGGCCTGGTGCCGTCCGCACTGTCCGACAAGGCCCTCTACATCGCCATCGGCATCATCGGCGCCACCGTGATGCCCCACAACCTGTACCTGCACAGCTCCCTGGTGCAGACCCGCCGCTTCGAGCGCACCCCCGAAGGCATGCGTGAGGCGTTGCGCTTCAATTTCCTGGACACCACCATCGCGCTGAACCTGGCCTTTCTGGTGAACACCGCCATCCTGGTGCTCGCTGCGGCCGCATTCTACAAGGCCGGGCACTTTGACGTGGCCGAGATCGAGCAGGCCCACCAGCTGCTGGGCGACCTCTTCGGGCCGCTCGCCACCACCCTCTTCGCGCTTGCGCTGATCGGGGCCGGCCAGAGCAGCACCGTTACCGGCACCCTCGCCGGCCAGATCGTGATGGAAGGCTACCTCGACCTGCGGATCCGCCCCTGGCTCCGCCGCCTGCTCACCCGCCTGTTGGCCATCATACCGGCCGTGGTGAGCATCCTCGCGTTCGGCCCCGATTCGCTGGGCCGCCTGCTCGTGCTCAGCCAGGTGGTGCTTAGCCTGCAACTTGGATTCGCCGTGATCCCGTTGATCCATTTCACCTCGGACAAGGCCCGCATGGGCGAGCTGGCCATCAAGCCGTGGCTGGTGGCGGCCTCGTGGACCGTGGCCGCGATCATCGTGGTGCTCAACGGCAAGTTGGTGGTGGACGAGATCAATGGCTGGCTGGCCGCCGCAGGGCCGCATGTGCCTTGGGTGAAGTACCTTGCCATTCCCGTGGCCTGCCTTGCTGCGGCACTGCTGTTGTACATCACCGTGAAACCCTGGTTCGCCAAGCTGAGGCCCGCCAAGCGCCACATCGATGCCGCCTTGCCGGACCTGCGCATCAGCGCGCAGGCTGCTCCTGCACGGGTGGCCGTTACCGTGGAGTTCCGCCCCTTGGACGAGCGCGTGCTGAACGCCGCCCTGGCACAAGGCGGCAAAACCGCCGAGTACGTGCTGGTCCACATCACCGAAAGCGCCGCAGCGCGCTACCTCGGCACCTCCACGGGCGACCGAGAGGCGGTGGACGATGCCATCAACCTGGAGCACTATGCCGCAAAGCTGCGCGAAGCGGGCTACCGCGTGCGCACCGCCATCGGCCACGGCAGCCCGGTGGAGGCCATTCCCAAGCTGGTGAACAGCAGCGGCGCCAACCTCCTGGTGATGGGTTCCCACGGCCACCGCGGCCTGAAGGACCTGCTCTTCGGCGCCACCGTGGATGCCGTGCGGCACCGGGTGAAGATGCCCGTGCTGGTGGTGAAGTGACCCCGCACTTCCATCCCTTTCCATTTGTTTCCCATGAAGCGCAATGATTTCCTCCGGCTGCTGGCCCTTGCGCCGATGGCCGCATAAGCGATGAAGATGAACGCACTCCGCCCATTTGCGGCCTCGCGGGAAGCCACGGCCCCCATGCCCGTGCTCTTCCTTGGGCATGGCAGCCCCATGAATGCCATCGAGGAAAATGTCTTCAACGCCAACTTCCAAAAGCTGGGGCACGAGCTGGACACGCCCAAGGCCATCCTCTGCATTTCCGCACATTGGGAAACACGCGGCACCATGGTGACCGCCATGCGGCAACCGCCCACCATCCACGACTTCAGGGGCTTCCCCAGGGAACTCTCCGAGGTGCAATACCCCGCGCCGGGCAGTCCGGAACTGGCTGAAACGGTAAAGGGCATGGTGCATTCCGGCGATGTGGCGCTTGACCACAAATGGGGGCTGGACCACGGTGCCTGGAGCGTGATCAAGCACCTCTACCCGAAGGCCGACGTACCGGTGATTCAACTGAGCTTGGACTATACCAAGTCACCTCGCGAACATCTTGAACTGGCCCTGGAATTGGCGCTGTTGCGCACGAAGGGCGTGCTCGTCATCGGCAGCGGCAACATTGTACACAACCTCGGGCTGGTGGCGTGGGACAAGGTGGCGGGCGAGCCCTTTGCCTATGACTGGGCCGCCCAGGCCAACCAGCGCATGAAAGAGCTCGTGCTCGACGGTGATCTTGCCACCTTGGCGGATTTCGGGAAGCAGGGCCGCGCCTTCGACCTGGCCATACCCACACCGGAGCACTTCCTGCCCCTGCTGTACAGTGCTGCCTTGCGCGGCACAAATGAAGATGTGACCGTGTTCAACGACCAACCCGTGGCCGGCTCATTGTCCATGACCTCCTTCTTGTTCGGCCAGCGGCCAACATTGCCTTACTGATGCAGGGTCTGCGCCAACCACGCATGCCACGTGCCCACAGCGGGGCGCGCCCTCCGGTCGGCTTGTCGGACCAAAGAGGAATCCCGCGTTGAATCAAAGATTGCTTCGGCCCAAAGCGGCCTCGCAATGACGTTGTGGCTTCGGCCCAGAGCGGCCTCGCAATGACGCACAGATCCCGTCATTGCGAGGACCGGTGCTTTGACCGGTCCGAAGCAATCCCTCATTCCAAGGAGTTCCCGTGAAGGCGAATCAAAGATTGCTTCGGCCCAAGGCGGCCTCGCAATGGAGGACCGCTGTGGTGAGCCCGTCGAACCACAGGGGAATCCCGCGTTGGATCAAAGATTGCTTCGGCCCAGAGCGGCCTCGCGATGGCGCACACATAGGATGTGCCGCAGGGTCCCGAGGCGGAGACCCGGCGGGAGGAAGAGGGAATCAAAGATTGCTTCGGCCCAAAGCGGCCTCGCAATGACGTGGTGGGGACTCTGACCTCGCAATGACGTGGTGCCGGGCAACGCACAAAGGGCCGCCCCTTTCGGAGCGGCCCTTCGGCTCGGGGGAGAGCGGGACGATTACTTGTTCACCACCACGCGCTCGGTCCAGGTGCGGTCGCCGGCGGTGATCTGCAGCAGGTAGGTGCCGTTGGCGGCGCCGTTCAGCTCCAGGATGGAGTTC
>JAFEAI010000196.1 GCA_018266475.1 Bacteroidota bacterium | reverse complement strand
TACCGGTACTCGTCGCTCTTGAACGGACCGTTCTTGGGCACGCCGATGTACTTGGCCTGCTTGTCGTTGAGCTGCTCGAGCTCCACGCCGATCTTGGCCAAGTGCAGCTTCGCCACCATCTCATCGAGGTGCTTGGGCAGCACGTACACCTTGTTCTCGTACTTGTCGCTGTGCTGCCACAGTTCCAGCTGGGCCAGTGTTTGATTGGTGAAGCTGTTGCTCATCACGAAGCTGGGGTGGCCGGTGGCGCAGCCCAAGTTCACCAAGCGGCCTTCGGCCAGGATGATGATGTCCTTGCCGTTGATGGTGTACTTGTCCACCTGCGGCTTGATCTCCACCTTGCTCTTGCCGTGGTTCTTGTTCAGCCAGCCCATGTCGATCTCGTTGTCGAAGTGGCCGATGTTGCACACGATGCACTTGTCCTTCAGCACCTCGAAGTGCTCGCCGCGCACGATGTCGCAGTTGCCGGTGGTGGTGATGATGATGTCCGCGCGCGGTGCGGCGTTGGCCATGGGCTTCACCTCGAAGCCGTCCATGGCGGCCTGCAGGGCGCAGATGGGATCGATCTCGGTGACGATTACGCGCGCACCTGCCCCTTTCAATGAAGCGGCGGTGCCCTTGCCCACGTCGCCGTAGCCGGCCACCACGGCCACTTTGCCGGCCATCATCACGTCGGTGGCGCGGCGGATGGCGTCCACGGCGCTTTCCTTGCAGCCGTACTTGTTGTCGAACTTGCTCTTGGTGACGCTGTCGTTCACGTTGATGGCGGGCATCACCAAGGTGCCGTTCTTCTCGCGGTCCTTCAGGCGGTGTACCCCGGTGGTGGTTTCCTCGCTGAGGCCCTTGATGTGCTTGGCCAGTTCGGGGAAACGGTCGAAGACCATGTTGGTGAGGTCTCCCCCATCATCCAGGATCATGTTCAGCGGCTCGCCGCCGGGGAAGGCATGGAGCGTTTGCTCAATGCACCAGTCGAATTCCTTTTCATTCATGCCCTTCCAGGCAAAGACGGGGATGCCGGCCTTGGCGATGGCGGCGGCGGCATGGTCCTGCGTGCTGAAGATGTTGCAGCTGCTCCAGCTCACTTCGGCGCCCAACTCCTTCAGGGTCTCGATCAGTACGGCGGTTTGAAT
>JAFEAI010000195.1 GCA_018266475.1 Bacteroidota bacterium | reverse complement strand
TTGTCGGTCGCTCCCGTCATGCCAGCGTCTCCTCAATCTGTTCCTCGACCAGCGGATGCCCGCCAATGTCGGGGCCGAGGCCAAGCCAGCCATCCTCGCGCCAGACGATGTCCAGTCCGTGGTCGTGCAATTGCACGCGCTCGACGAGCAGCCGCGTGATGCGTTGCTGCTCGGCGGGGAACAACTGCGCCCACACATCGCCGATGCGCTGCATGGCCACGACCACCTGCGCTTCGTCAAGCTGGCTGCCTGTAGGATGCTGCTGGCAGGATCGCCACACTGCGATCAGCATCTGCGGCGAAGACAGTACGGCATGGATTTGCGCCAGCACCGCGTTCTCGATTTCGGCGGCGGGCAGATGGCCGATATCGGCCACGCCGGGCGACAGGGTCGCGCCCGCGTTGCGCCGCTTGTGCAGGTAGGGAACGTAGTAGCGGTATTGCTTGCCGTTTTTCTTCTTGACAAAGGAATGCAGCATGCGTTGGCCATCAGGCGCGAACAGCAGTCCCGTCAGCAGCGCCGGATGTTTGGCTGCGTGCTCGCGCGGTGCCTGTTTGCGCCGTTCGATGAAAGCATGCGCCGCATTCCACAGGCTGGGTGTGACGATGGCTTCGTGCTGGCCTTCGTACCACTGGCCGTTGTTGGAGATCTCGCCGAGATAGATGCGGTTGCGCAGCAGCAGGAACAGGTACTGCTGGTCGATGGTGCGCCCCGGACGTTGCCGTCCGGCCTTCGTCAGCCACGCCTTCGTGGTGTGGCCTTCGATCTCCAATTCGCGCACCAACCGCGCGGCTGATCCATGCTCGCCGTAGCGCCGGAAGATGTCGCGCACCAGCGCCGCCTCACTTTCGTTGACGATGAGCTTGCGCTCGACGACATCGAAGCCCAAGGGCGGGACACCGCCCATCCACATGCCCTTGGCCTTGCTTGCCGCGATCTTGTCACGGATGCGCTCGCCGGTGACCTCGCGCTCGAACTGCGCGAAGGACAGCAGAATGTTGAGCGTCAGTCGCCCCATCGAAGTGGTGGTGTTGAACTGCTGCGTGACGGAGACGAAGGACACGCCGTTGCGGTCGAATACCTCGACCAGCTTGGCGAAGTCCGGCAGGCTGCGCGTCAAGCGGTCGATCTTGTAGACCACCACGGTGTCGATCTTTCCGGCTTCGATGTCGACCATGAGACGGCGCAATCCAGGGCGCTCCATGTTGCCGCCGGAGTAGCCGCCGTCGTCGTAGCCGTCGCCGATGGCAATCCAGCCTTCGTGCCGCTGGCTGGCGATGAAGGCGAGGCCTGCGTCGCGCTGGGCTTCGAGGCTGTTGTATTCCTGATCCAGCCCCTCGTCGGTGGACTTTCGGGTGTAGACGGCGCAGCGCTTCTTCGGCGTGACCGTCACTGGCGGATTGGTGCGCGGTGAACTCATGTCGTCACCTTCTTCGATGCGGGCTTTTTGAGGCCGAAGAACACAGGGCCCGACCAGTGGCTGCCGGTGATGTGGCCCGCAATCGAGGACAAGCTCTTGAAGCGTTGCCCGTGGTACTCGAAGTCGTTCGCGCCGCGCACCAGCACACGATGCTCAATGTCATCGTAGATGCGCGTCAGGATGGTGCCCGGTAACAGGCGCAGAGCATCGTTGCGCAACTGCTTCGGCAGGAGGCCGGTTTCGCCGATGTCCTCGAGCTTCTTGCGCAGCGAAGGTTTCAGGCCGCCGAAGGCGCGCTCCTGAATTTTGTAGGCCAGTCGGGTCTCCAGCCAGACGCGGTGATGATG
>JAFEAI010000194.1 GCA_018266475.1 Bacteroidota bacterium | reverse complement strand
GGAACTGCTGAAGCAATATCCCATGCTTGAAGCCGCAGACCTCGAGGCCTGCCGCCAGTTCGCCCTGTCACTGATGGGGAATAGTTTCACGCTGAAGGACATCGCTGCATAGCATGCCCCGGTTCCTGGTGGACGTCAATCTGCCTCGTTGGTTCAGCCAATGGAACAGTGCGGACTACATCCACCAGCATGACATCGACGCTTCGCTGCATGACCAACTGATCTGGGAGTACGCACGCATGCACGACCTCACCATCATCACCAAGGACAGCGACTTCACGAGCAGGATCCTGTTAAGCAAGCCACCACCCAAGATCATCCACATCCGTCTTGGGAACATGGACATGCGCAACTTCCACGCGGCAATCGCCAAGTGCTGGCAGGAAGTACTTGCCATGAACGAGACCCACAAGTTGGTCACCGTTCATGCTGGCCGTATTGAGGGAGTAAGATGACCGCCTGCGACCCTCCTGTCGCAACCTGTGTTTCGCTCCCGGCACCAGCCTTCCGATGTGATCAACGCACGCTCCGGATCTCCAACAAGGATCCCCAGCCTGAACGGCTGAAGGTGCGTCCATCCCCCGCCGGTATCTTCGCGGCCATTCCCGAAAAATGGCAGAATCACTGACCGAGCAGGAACTCTATCGCCGCGAAGCCCTGCACAAGCTGCGCGCAATGGGCATCGATCCCTTCCCCGCCGCGGAATATCCCGTCACTGCGCACAGCAAGGACATCCAAGCCGCTTTCCGCGATGAAGACCCAGCGCGCGACGTGGCCATCGCCGGCCGCGTGATGAGCATCCGCGTGATGGGCAAGGCCGCCTTCGCCGTGCTGCGCGATGCCCACGGCGACCAGCAGATCTACATCATGCGCGACGACATTGCCCCCGGGGAGGACAAGGCGATGTACAACGAGTTCTTCAAGAAGCTGCTCAACCTCGGCGATTTCATCGGGGTGAAGGGCTTCGTGTTCCGCACCCGCACCGGCGAGATCACCGTGCATGTGAAGGAGATCGCCTTCCTCAGCAAGGCCCTGCGCCCGCTGCCCACGCCCAAGACCGACGAGGACGGCAACGTGCATGATGCCTTCAACGACCCCGAGTTGCGCTACCGCATGCGCTACGTGGACCTCATCGTGAACCCGCAGGTGAAGGAAACCTTCCTCAAGCGCACGCGCATCTTCAACGCCATGCGCGAATGCTTCCAGCAGGCCGGCTACATTGAGGTGGACACCCCGGTGATGCAGCCCATCCCCGGCGGCGCGGCAGCGCGTCCGTTCATCACCCACCACAACGCGCTGGACACCGAGTTCTACCTGCGCATCGCCAACGAGCTCTACCTCAAGCGCCTCATCGTGGGCGGCTTCGACGGCGTGTTCGAGTTCAGCCGCAACTTCCGCAACGAGGGCATGGACCGCACCCACAACCCGGAGTTCACCATCATGGAACTCTACGTGGCGTACAAGGACTACCGCTGGATGATGGACTTCATCGAAGGCGTGTTCCGCACCGTGGCCACCGCTGCAAATGGCACCGCAGTAGCCAAATTCCAAGGAAAGGAGATCGACTTCTCAAGGCCCTTCAAGCGCATCACCATGTGCGGCGCCATCCGGGAAAAGACCGGCGTGGACGTGCTGAACGCGGGCGAACGCGCCATCGGCGAACTCTGCAAGCAGCACGGCATTGAAGTGACCGCCAGCATGGGCAAGGGCAAGCTGATCGACGAGCTCTTCAGCGCGCTGGTGCAGCCCGAGCTCATCCAGCCCACCTTCGTGATGGACTTCCCGCTGGAGATGAGCCCGCTCTGCAAGAAGCACCGCGACGACGAGCGCCTCACCGAGCGCTTCGAGCTGTACGTGGCGGGCTTCGAGGTGGGCAACGCCTACAGCGAGCTCAACGACCCCATCGACCAGCGCGAACGCTTCGAGGCGCAGCTGAAGCTGATGGAGCGCGGCGACGACGAGGCCATGTACCTGGACCGCGATTTCCTCCGCGCGCTGGAGTACGGCATGCCGCCCACCAGCGG
>JAFEAI010000193.1 GCA_018266475.1 Bacteroidota bacterium | reverse complement strand
GGGGTGGTGCAGGTAGTGGAGGCCAAAAGCGCCACGCGCAAGGTCATCCTCCTTCAGGAGCAGGTGAAGTCACTGCACGCCACCGTGGGAGAGAAGCAGCTTCAGGTGGAGTTCCTTGAAAAGTTGATTGAGCTGGCCAGCGATCAATACGGTATCGACCTAAAAAAAAACTCCGGCATGAAACCCTCCTGTGGTTCTGGTCCAACCGGGAATCCTGGCAAAATGGCCGCTCAATGAACAGCCTGTACCATAGCCTCGAAACCAGTCGCCAGAGCCTGCACCAGTGGCTGGACAGGGAACTGGCCCAGGCGGAGGAACAGACCTTGCTCCGTCCGATCGTGGAGCAATTGCGCAAGGACCATCCCCGCATGAGCGCACGGGAGATGTACCGCCTGGTGATGCCCGACACCATGGGCCGCGACAAGTTCATCGGCATGTGTGAGGAATGGGGCATGCTCATCGAGCGCAAGCGCTCACCGATACGCACCACGAACAGCCTTGGGGTCACCCGTTTTGAGAACTTGCTGGCCGGCCTGGAGTTGGATCGTATCAACCAGGTTTGGAGCAGCGATATCACCTACTATCAAACGGTGGACGGGTTCTGTTACCTCACCTACATCATGGACATTTTCAGCAGGCGCATCCTGGGCAGCAGCGTGAGCCGGAGCTTGCGGACGGAGGAAACCACCATCCCGGCATTGCGCCAGGCATTGCGTACACGCCGGGGCATGGACCTCAAGGGGCTGATCTTCCATTCCGACGGTGGTGGGCAATACTACTGCAAGGAGTTCCTGGCGATCACCAATGCCGCGGAGCTGCGCAACAGCATGTGCGAACACCCTTGGGAGAACCCGTTCAGTGAGCGGGTCAACGGGACCATCAAGAACGACTACCTGATGCCTTGGGGGGTGGACACCTACTCGGACTTGAAGCACCAGAACACACGTGCGATCAAGCTCTACAATACTGTACGACCGCACAGCTCGTTGGGGCATGTATCCCCCGTGACCTTTGAGGAACGATGGTTATCCACAGCGATCAACACGAGCCAACAAGTTATGAGTCTCCCCCCGCGCCCCCCTCGTTAACGTCAACAACGACAACATCACAAGTAAAGAACAAGAAGAAACAATCGAGTTGGATCCAACTCAAAAACCGGTCAACGTCATTCAGGTCTTGACAACCCTGCCACCTGCCAACTAACAACTGCCAACCAACAACCTCCCCTCAAGCATAGATCTCCCTCCGGCTCAGCATGCGCTGCTGCTCGGGATCCCACACCTTCAGGCGCAGGCACCGCACCACGTCCCAAGGCAGAAGGCTTGTTTTGGTGGCTGCCTGCAGTTCAGGGATGGCCTTGTACACCTCGGGCAGGCGGTAGAACGGGATCCGCGGGTTGAGGTGGTGGATGTGGTGCAGGCCGATGTTGGCCAAAAACCAGCGCATTGCCCAGCTCATGCGCATGTGGCTGCTGCTGCCCAAGGCTGCATCATGGTACGTCCATCCGTCCTTTTCGGCGTATTTCACACCGGGGAAGTTGTGTTGGGCGAAGAACAGGTAGCTGCCTAAGCCCAGGCTGATGAAGAAGGGGATAAGGAACCCGAAGAACAGGCCCCACCAACCCGCCAGCAGGAAGATGCCCGTGCCTATGGCGGAGTGGAACACCAGCGCCACGATGCTGTCCCAATGCTTTCCGGTGTTGTTCACCAAGGAGCGGATGCACATGCCGTAGATGAACATGAAGATGTAGCCCATGGCGATGGTGACCGGATGGCGCACGAACATGTACAACGTGCGCTCGCCCCAGGGTGACGACAGGTACTTTTCCTTGGTCACCACCGGATAGGAGCCGATGCTGCTGGTGTACAGCTTGCAGTTGTGCGCATGGTGGTAGTTGTGGCTGCGTTCCCAAATGCTTACCGGCGCCAGCATGTACCAGCCCACCACGGTGAAGATGCCCTTGGCCGCCTTGGAGTTCTGCAGGATGCTCTGGTGGAGGAAATCATGGTAGAGCACGAACATGCGCCCCAGCGTGAGCGCCACAAGTATGGCACAGGGGATCTTCGCCCACAACGGGTTCACCAGGAACACGCCCGTGTAGCCGGCCGCCAGCACCACCAGGGTGATGATGAGGTGCCACCAGCTCCGCGCCCGGTATTCCTTGGCATAGGCGCGGGTGGCCAAAATGAGGTCTTTTCCTTCAAGCATGGGGCTGCAAATTTATACCGGTTCCACACGGCACCATGAAAGCCTTGCTAGGCGGGCGTGCCATGGCGATTGCACAAGCCCGGGAATATCCAACGCCCGACAACTAACAACTGACAACTAACAACTAACAACTGACAACTAACAACTAACAACTGACAACTGACAACCCACCACCAGCTACCCCTTCATCCTCCCATGCTTCCACCGCTTGTGCGTCCACAACCAGATCGCGGGGTGCCTGCGGATATCCTCCTCCAACCTGCGCGTATGGCGTTCACTGATCTCGCCCTCGGCGGTGCGCGCGGGGTCTGCCTCCAGCAGCTCGAAGCGCATGGTGTAGTGCCCGCGCCGCGGCTGGTCCATGCCCAAGTACACCACCGGATAGCCCAGCTTGCGGGCAATGGCCTCGGTGCCGCGGAACACCGGCGTGTCCTGGTGCAGGAAGGTGGTCCAGTAGGCGTGCTCCGGCGGCGGTGTCTGGTCGGCGATAAAGGCCGTGGCCGTCAGGTTGCGGCGGTCGCGCAGCATGCAGCGCAAGGTGTCGTTCATGGGGTATAGCCCATTGCCCAAGCGGGTGCGCATGCGGATGAAGAGCCGGTCGAAATAAGGGTGCTCCAGCGGATGGTAGATCACGTTCAGGTGGTGAAGGCCCAGTTGGCTGAACCGCGCCCCGCCCAGCTCCCAATTGCCCCAGTGCCCCATCACGATGATCACGCTCTGCCTGGCCTCGTAATACGTCCGCAACACTTCGGTGCCCTCCGCGCTGATCCGCCTGTTCACCTGCGTTGGCGTGATGGTGAGCGTCTTTATCGTCTCCACCATCAGGTCGCAGAACCACCGCCGGAACTCAAGCTCGATCGCCTTCAGCTCCGCTTCGCTCTTTTCCGGGAAACTGTTGCGCAGGTTCGCCCGCACCACCTTCAGCCGGTAGCCGAACACCCCGAAGAGCAGCAGCTGCATCGCGTCGCTGAGCACGTACAGCAATGGGAAGGGCAGCAGCGCGATGCCGTAGATGAAAGGCAGGGAGAGGTAGTAGAGCAAGGCGCCCATGGGGCAAAGGAAGCATAGGGCGGCTTGGCCGGGCAGCGTATCAGTGCGACGCTGGTGCAGGTGTGCTGGCGGTTCCGGGTTCCAAGCTGCACGGAAACGTCGTTGAAGTTGATGCGGCGGAGGGTTTGCTGCTTGGACCCAATGGCCATCATTGGGTCGATCATCCCGATCCACCGGCCGTGGCGGCATGGCCTACAACCGGGTGGAACGGGGACTTGGATCCGGGCGGCGCAATGCGGAGACTTTGCGTACGGCAAGGACCGCAATAAATGCACTATCCCGGGGTTACATTTGGCAAATGCCCATGATGCGGACGGTGATCGCCCTCCTCATTTCCGGATGGATCGCTGCACCGGCATCCGCACAGTTTGATTATGGGGTCTCCGCTGGCGGAGCACTTAACCGGATGCATGCCTTTGTGGGCGATGACCCGCATATTTCCGCGTGGGTAAGGGATGTGGGGTTTACGGCATTGTGCGGCTCGGTCCTCTATCGGGAGCGTTATTCCGACTTCGTTGATCTGGGCTTGGATGCCACGCTCATCCATCAATCCTTCACTGCCGGATACTATTACGACGCCCTTGGCGGTGGAAGCAGCCGTACGGCCCATGTGGAGCTCGACCAGCTCTACATCGGCATCAAGCCCGAGGTGCGCATGGATGCCAAGCGAAGCGCCGTGGTGCGCTTCGGCCTCAACGCAGGTATCCGGGTCGGGGGATCGGCACGGGGATCAATGAGCACATGGTCCGCCAACGGATCCTATGCGAGGAACGAGGATGCCGACCTCCGCCGTGATTTCGGTAATGACCTCCGTTTTGCCTTCGGATTCGGCTTCAGGATCCCGGCAGGCGCACAATGGGCGGTCACCATTGATCCGGAGGCCACCATCGGACTTACCTCCATGCTGCATGCCGATGGCACCATCCGGGGCTCGGATTTCGGGCTGCGCGTCGGTCTTTCGCGGCGCTGCAAGGGGAGGGCGCTCACCAGCCTGTTCAAGGTGCCGCCGCGTGATCCGGGGGCAGGGCCGGAGTGGTAGGCGCCGTCATTAACCCAAGGCCGGGCCGGTGGCCCCCAATTTTCTTCCCCTACGGGGAACACCGGTCAACAGCCGGGACCGGCATCCAAGTTTGAAATGATCGCCTTTGCTTTGCGCCCCCAAAGCAATCGGGAATGGCCAACAAGGAAGCAAGCGGAAACTTAGTGATCGTGGAGTCGCCCGCCAAGGCGAAGACCATTGAGAAGTACCTCGGCCCCGGCTACACCGTGCTCAGCAGCTTCGGCCATGTGCGCGACCTGCCCGAGCGCGACCTCAGCGTGGACGTGGACAACGGATTCGAGCCCAAATACATCGTGCCCGACGAGAAGAAGGGCAAGCTCGCAGAGCTGCGCAAACAGGCCAACAAGGCGGCCACCGTGTGGCTCGCAACTGACGAAGACCGCGAAGGAGAGGCCATCAGCTGGCATCTGAAGGAAGCGCTGGAACTGGCCGACAACAAGGTGAAGCGCGTTACCTTCAACGAGATCACCAAGACCGCCGTGACCGAGGCCATGCGCAACCCGCGCGGTATAGATGTACACTTGGTGGATGCCCAGCAGGCGCGCCGCGTGCTGGACCGTTTGGTGGGCTACGAGCTCAGCCCCGTGCTGTGGCGCAAGGTGAAGCCCAGCCTCAGCGCGGGCCGCGTGCAAAGCGTGGCTGTGCGCCTGATCGTGGAGCGCGAGCGTGAGATCACCGGCTTCAATGCCAAAAGCGCCTTCCGCATCAGCGCGCAGTTCCTCACCGGCACCAAAGCTGCGGTAAAGGCCGAGCTGCCGCAGCGCTTCGCCACCGAGGCGGAGGCCATGGCCTTTTTGCAGGGCTGCATCGGCGCGGCCTTCACCGTGAAGGCCGTGGAGAAGAAGCCCGCCAAGCGCACGCCTGCCGCGCCCTTCACCACCAGCACGCTGCAGCAGGAGGCCAGCCGCAAGCTCGGCTTCGGCGTCGATCGCACCATGCGCATCGCCCAGCACCTCTACGAGCAGGGCCACATCACCTACATGCGTACCGACAGCGTGAACCTCAGCGAGCTGGCCATCAACGCCGCCGTGGAGGCCATCACCGATCAGTACGGCGCGCGCTACAGCAAGCCCCGCCGCTTCGCCACCAAGAGCAAGGGCGCGCAAGAGGCCCACGAAGCCATCCGCCCCGCCGACATGAAGGTGCGCAACGCCGGCGCAGACCGCGAAGCCGAGCGCCTCTACGACCTCATCTGGAAGCGCACCCTGGCCAGCCAGATGGCCGATGCCGAACTGGAAAAAACCGTCGTGGACATCGCCATCAGCACGCGCCCCAACGATTTCCTCAAGGCACAGGGCGAAGTGATCACCTTCGACGGATTCCTCAAGGTGTACCTGGAAGGCAAGGACGATGAAGGCGATGAGGAGCAGGAGGGCCTGCTGCCCGAAATGCGCCAAGGCGAGCAGCTCGCTTTGCAGGAAATGACCGCCACCCAACGCTACGACCGGCCCGCGCCGCGCTACACCGAGGCCAGCTTGGTGAAAAAGCTCGAGGAACTCGGTATCGGCCGTCCGTCCACGTATGCGCCCACCATCAGCACCGTGCAGAGGCGCGGCTATGTGGTGAAGGAGAACCGCGAGGGCGTGCAGCGCCCATACCGCATCCTCACGCTCAAGGGCGGGGCCGTCAGTGATAAGACCGCCACGGAGAACACCGGTGCGGAAAAGCAAAAGCTGTTCCCCACCGACATCGGCATGGTGGTGAACGACTTCCTGGTGGAGCACTTCCCCACCATCGTGGACTTCAACTTCACGGCCAAGGTGGAAGAAGAGTTCGACGAGATCGCGGAGGGCAGGGAGAACTGGCGCGAAATGCTCGCCCGGTTCTACAAGCCCTTCCACAGTACCATTGATACCGTGGTGGAAACGGCGGACCGCGCCTCGGGCAGCCGTGTGCTGGGGCAGGACCCCAAGAGCGGCAAGGACGTGGTGGCCCGCATCGGCCGCTTCGGGCCCATGGTGCAGATCGGCAGTGCCGACGATGAGGAGAAGCCCCGCTTCGCATCCCTTCGCAAAGAGCAGAGCATTGCCACCATCACCCTGCAGGAGGCCCTGGACCTCTTCAAACTGCCGCGCACCCTTGGCAGGAGCGGGGAGGAGGAAGTGGTGGTGAACGCGGGCCGCTTCGGTCCGTACGTGAAGATCGGCAGCACCTTTGCCAGCCTCGCTCCGGGGGATGATCCCTTGGAGATCGACCTGCGCCGGGCGCTGGAACTGGTGGAGCTGAAGAAGGTTGCCAACGCCACCCGCAACCTGGGCGAATACAAAGGCGATCAGATCGTGCAGGGCCGGGGACGCTTCGGACCCTTCGTGAAGTTCGGCAAAACTTACGCCAACATCCCCAAGGGCGAGGAGCCGTCAACGGTCACCTTGGAACGGGCCGTGGAACTGATCGAGGCCAAGCTGGCCGGTGTGCGGCAGAACATCCTAAAGGCCTTCGAGGGCACTACCGTGGAGATCATCGACGGCCGTTATGGTCCGTACCTCACCGACGGCAACAAGATCGCCAACCTGCCCAAGGACAAAAAGCCGGATGAGGTGACCCTGGAAGAGGCGCAAAAGCTGCTGGCCGAAGCCCCCGAACGAAAAGGCCGTGGCCGCAAGGGCGCAGCACCGAAGAAGGCCGCTGCGAAAAAGGCTGCACCCAAGAAGAAAGCGGCCAAAAAGAAGGCCGCCGGCAAGAAGTAATGACCGGCATTCCTTGGCCTTTCCCAAGGAATGGACAGCTTCCCGAATGGACGGGATGGACGCTGGTGGCCACCAGCGTCCATCCCGTCCATTCCAGTCCATTGGAGCCCCAACTAACACCCCGCTGTGCGCATTTGCGCCTGCCCGCCCAGCGGCGGCACTTGGCCCGGTGCGACCTTCGCTCCGTTCGTCCCGCCCATGGAAAGCAGCATCTTCTTCAAGCCTTCAAAGACCTTTGGTGAACGCCGACCCGAATGGGCTGCCAACACCTTGGGCGACCATGTGTCCTTCCACACCGGACAAGGCTTCCCGGCGTTGGACGGCGTGAAGGTGGCCCTGTTCGGCGTGCTGGACGATCCCGGCCACGCCAAGCCGCGCGGATGCGTGGATGCACCGGATGCCGTGCGCGCCCAGCTGTACAAACTGTACATGCCCGCAAACAGCTTCGGCATCGCCGACCTGGGCGACATCCACCCCGGGGAGACCCTGGAGGACACCCAACATGCACTTGCCGCCACCATCGCCGAACTCGTCCGCATGAACATTGTACCGGTGATCATCGGCGGGGGGCAGGGCCACACCTACACCCAATACTTGGCCTACGAAAAACTGGAGCGTACGGCCAACCTGGCCTGCATCGATGCACGCTTCGACCTGGGCGACCCCGGCCAAGGGCTGGGCGAAAGCAGCTACCTCAGCCACATCGTGCTGCGCCAGCCCAACTTCCTCTTCAACTACAGCAACCTCGGTTTCCAAACCTACTTAGTGGACCAGCCCGGCATCGAGCTGATCGACAAGCTCTTCTTCGACGCGCACCGCTTGGGCGAGCTGCGGACCAACATCAGCGAGGCCGAGCCCGTGCTGCGCAATGCCGACACGGTGAGCGTGGACATGTCCAGCATCCGCCGGTCCGATGCGCCCGGCACCACGCGCCCCGGCCCCAACGGCTTCCACGGCGAGGAGGCCTGCCAGCTGATGCGCTATGCAGGCATCAGTGAGAAGGTCACCTCCATTGGCCTCTACGAAATGGACCCCTGGCGCGACCAGGACCACGCCACCGCCCAATTGGCCGCCCAGATGCTCTGGTATTTCCTGGACGGCTTCGGCAGCCGCACCAACGACCTGCCCTGGCTGGACCGCAAGCGCTTCACCCGCTTCCATGTGCCCATCAAGGGGCACGAGCAGGAGCTAATCTTCTACAAAAGCACCGTGAGCGACCGCTGGTGGATGGACGTGCCGTACCGCGCCGAGCGCGAGGCCCGCTTTGAGCGCCACCACCTGGTGCCCTGTGCGTACAGCGATTATGCGGCAGCTTGCCGGGAGGAAGTGCCCGACCGCTGGTGGCGCACCTTCCAAAAGTTGGCGTGATCCCAAGGATGGGCCATCCGGAGGACCGGATGAATTGTTGAAAAAGTTCGGCCAGGTCGGTTTTTTGCTATTTTGGCGGCTGCTATTCGGGCCCGAAGCCCTGGCCTAGAATAGCTGAAAGCCGCGTCAAACCTGGAAAAAGCCGAATGAGGAGGATCATTATCGCAGGAGCATGTGCCTTGGTGGGGAGCGTTTCGGTCGCCCAACAGGACCCCCAATTCACCCAGTACATGTTCGATCGCTTGTCGATCAATCCAGCCGTAGCCGGCTCCACCGGCAACATCTGTGCCACAATGCTCTTGCGGCAGCAGTGGTCAGGTTTCGACGGGGCCCCAAAAACAGGCCTGATCAATGTGCAAGGCCCCCTGTCCAAGATCAACAGCGGCCTGGGCCTTTCCGTTTACTTTGACAAGTTGGGCCAGGAGAAAAGCACCATCGCCCGCATCAGCTACGCCTACCACCTGAAGGTGGGCGGCCAAAGCACGCTCAGCGCCGGCATCTATGCGGGCCTCTCCGGGCGTGCCTTGGAAGGCAATTGGATCGCCATCGATCCCGTGGCCGACGACAACGCCATCCCCACCGCAGGCAAGAGCGCCAGCGGGTTCGACCTCGGCGCCGGCCTCTACTACAAGTCGCCTCAATTGTGGATCGGCCTCTCCAGCACCCAATTGCCCGAAACCGAGCTCAAGCAGGTCAGCATCAAGAACAAGCGCCACTACTATGCCCAGGCCGGATACGATTGGGCCATCGGCGGCAACAAGAAGTACACCCTGCAGCCCAGCATCCTCCTGAAGAGCGATGCCAGCTCCACGCAGCTGGACGTGGGCGCCCTCTTCCTCTACGACAATATGGTGTGGGCCGGCGTGGGCTACCGCACCGAGGATGCCATCGCACCCATGATCGGCTACCAGCACCAGTTCCCCAAGGGCGAAAGCATGCTGCGCATCGGCTACAGCTACGATGTCACCACCTCCGAGCTGAAGAAATACAGCAGCGGCAGCCATGAGGTGATGCTCAGCTTCTGCTTCAAGATCGTGAAACCCGTGGTGAACGAGATCTACCACCATCCTCTTTTCCTCTAAGCGAGCGTAACAAAAGGACCAGATCACCGTTGCATACCTGTCCAACCGGCACACCGCACCCGCGGGACGGAAAAAAAGGAACCCTGCAAGGAACCTTGGACAGGCGGAACGGTAAAACAAGGAAGACCATGGAACGAAGTCCCATCCTTTATCTCTGTGGCATAGCCCTGCTTGCCAGTTGCGGCAAAGGCGGCCAAGGCCAGCTGATCGGTGCACAGAACCGGCCATCCTGGTACCAGGTGGACCCCTACGGGATGAACTACATCCCCTTGGGCAGCTACACCATGGGGCCCAGCGACCAGGACGCACCCTACGCCATGGTGGCCAAGTCCAAGACCGTTTCCGTGCAGTCCTTCTACATGGACCAGACGGAGATCAGCAACAACGAGTACCGCCAGTTCGTGGAATACGTGATCGATTCCACCGCCAAGAAGATCCTGGGCGAACAGGACATTGGCGAGCACGTGGTCAGTGAGGATGAGTTCGGCGAAGAGATCGATCCGCCGGTGATCAACTGGAAGACCCGCATCAACTGGCACGGGGAGGAGGAGCGCGAAGCCCTGGCCGACATGTTCTACCCCGAAGGGGAACGGTTCTACCGCCGCAAGGAGATCGACACGCGCAAGCTCATGTTCGAGTACTACTGGATCGACCTCCGGGAGGCCGCGCGCAAGGCCGGCCGCGACCTGGACCTGGGCTACACGGACACCAAGGGCGGAAAGACCGCCATCCAGGGGCACAGCGACCGCAGCAAGTTCATCATCAAGGAGGTGATCAATGTATACCCGGACACCTTGGCCTGGGTGCATGATTTCACGTACTCCTACAACGAGCCGATGACCGAGAACTACTTCTGGCACCCGGCTTATGACGATTATCCGCTGGTGGGCGTCACCTGGAGCCAGGCCAAGGCCTTCAACGTGTGGCGCACGCAGAACATGATGAACTCCTGGTTGGCCAACAACGGGGAATCCTTCATCAACCACTTCCGCCTGCCCTCGGAGGCCGAATGGGAGTATGCCGCCCGGGGCGGCCTGGCTTTGTCGCCCTTCCCTTGGGGCGGGCCGTATGTGCGCAACCGCCAAGGCTGCTTCCTGGCCAACTTCAAGCCCCTGCACGGCAACTACACCGACGACGGCGGTTTCCACACCGTGCCGATCGACAGCTACGCGCCCAACGACTATGGCCTGTACAACATGAGCGGCAACGTGGCCGAATGGACGAACACCGCCTTTGACGAGAGCGTGTACGATTTCGACCACGACATGAACCCCGAATACGCATACGATGCCGTGGCCAACGACCCCCCCGCGATGAAGCGGAAGGTGGTGCGCGGCGGATCCTGGAAGGACGTGGGCCTGTTCCTGCAGACCGGCACCCGCTCCTTTGAGTACCAGGACACGGCCAAGTGCTACATCGGCTTCCGCAGCGTAATGACCTACCTGGGCCGCGGAAAGGCGGTGCGGGCCGAGGACCTGTAGACCATAACCAAGGAAAAACCGGGCCTGGCAACGGAACCTGCCATGCCCGTTCATTCAAGCAAGGAAGAACCCTGAACAACCCAAAAGCAAGGAAAACCAGATGAAACCAGGCAGCAAGAGGTGGAAGAACTTCATGGCCAAACTGTACGGATTGGGCGCCTCCGTGGTGCTTGTCGGTGCATTGTTCAAGATCCAGCACTGGCCCATGGCCGACATTTTCCTGATCATCGGCCTTACCACCGAGGCGATCATCTTCGCCTTCTCGGCCTTTGAACCCCCGCACGAGGAACCGGATTGGAGCTTGGTGTATCCTGAACTGGCCAGTGCAGACCATGCCATCGGCGAGGATTTCAAGACCGGAGACCAGCGCTCCATCACCGAGCAGCTGGACGACATGCTGGAGAGCGCCAAGATCGAGCCCGAGCTGATCGAAAGCCTGGGCCAGGGCATGCGCAGCCTGAGCGACCAGGCCCGTGCCATGGGCGAGATCACCGGTGCCGCCTCCGCCACCAGTGAATACGCCGAAAGCCTCAAGGGCGCCACCACGCGCGTGAGCAAGCTGAGCGATACCTACGAGAAGGCCAGCGAAAGCCTTTCCGGCCTCACCGGCAGCATGGATGCCGGGCGCAGCGCAGGCGAAAGCCTGGGCCGCATGAGCAAGAACCTCAGCGACCTCAACGAAATGTACGAGCTGCAGCTGCGCACCAGCCGCGAAAAGCTCGAGGCCGCCAACCAAATGTTCGCCGGCATGAGCGACATGATCAGCAACCTCAGCGAAAGCGTAAGCGACACCAAGCGCTACAAGGAGAACATCTCCGAGCTGAGCAACAACCTCGCCAAGCTCAATACCGTCTACGGCAACATGCTTGCCGCCATGACCGTGCGCTGAGAAGGGAACCACGCGGCTTTAGGAACAAACCCATAGACCAAAGCAAGAGCCCAACATGGCAGGCGGAAATCTGTCCCCGAGACAGAAAATGATCAATCTGATGTACTTGGTGCTGACGGCGCTGCTGGCGCTGAACGTATCCAAGGAGATCCTCGACAGCTTCATCACCGTGAACGAGGGCCTGGAGAACACCAAGGCCACCTTCAAGGACAAGATGGATGCTACCTACGCCCAGTTCGGACAACTGGCCAAGGAGAACGAGGCGAAATACGGCAACGCTTGGAAAAATGCCCAACAGGTGCAGCAGTTGGCCAACCAGCTGGTGTCCCACATAGACACCCTGAAGGGCTTGCTTATTTCCAAAACCGACGGCGTGCCCTTGGACAAGGTGCTCGGCCAGGCCAACGGGGTGGACACGGTGCTCAACCTGGAGCACATGCACCTGAAGGACAACAACACCCACATCACCGAGATGATGGTGGGGTCCGAACCCGCAAAACCCAAGAGCGGCCAATACACCGCCGTGGAGCTGCAAGGCATGCTGGAGGCGTTCCGTGACAAGGTGAAGGCCTCTGCCACGGACGACCCCAAGCTGCAGGCCAGCGCAGACCGCATGTTCAACTTCGAGCCGCGCAGGGACGCCAGCGGAACGATGAACAACTGGGCCTCCATGAACTTCTACCACGTGCCCGTGGTGGCAGGCATCACCACGTTGTCCAAGATCCAAACGGACATCCGCACCATGGAGAATGAACTGGTGGGGCGCATGCTCAGCGGCGTGGAATCCAAGACCTTCAAGTTCAATACCCTTGCGGCGATCGTGCAGCCCCAGAGCAGCTACGTGACCGTGGGCGGAACCTACCGCGCCAACATCTTCCTGGGTGCCTACGACAACCAGAACGCGCCGGAAGTGTTCATCGCCGGGCCCGGTGCCCGCGTGGATACCGCCGCCAAGCCGCCCGTGATCATCGGCGATTCCAAGCAGTTGCCCATGAACGGGTCCATGGCCGTGCTGGAAGAACCGGCCAGCAGTGCGGGCCTCAAGGTGGTCACCGGCATCATCAAGTTCAAGCCCGTGGGCGGTGAGCTGCAGGTGGAGAAATTCCGTACCGAATACGAGGTGGCGGCGCCCAACCTGGTGGTGAGCCCCACCAAGATGAACGTGTTCTACCGCGGCGTGGACAATCCGGTGAGCATCAGCGTGTCCGGATATAGCGCCACCAACATCTCACCCAGCATCAGCAACGGCACGCTTTCCAAGGACAAGGACGGCTACATCGTGAAGCCCGGGCCCGGCCCCACCGCCATGGTGAGCGTGTCGGTAACCAACCCGGACGGCAGCAAGAAGAGCCTGCCCGGCATGGAGTTCCGCGTGAAGAACGTGCCGAACCCCACGCCCTACTTCGCAGGCCACGGCGTGAACGACAACTCGGTGAAGAAGACCGAACTGATGGCCGCGCAAGGGGTGATTGCCAAGATGGAGAACTTCGACTTCGACATCCGCTTTGAAGTGTTGAGCTACACCGTCTCCACCACCATACAAGGCAACTTCCTGGAGAAGCCCTGCACCGGCCCGGCGCTGAGCGGGGATGCCAAGGCCATGCTGGACAAGGTGAAGTCCGGCCAAAAGATCTTCATCGAGAACATCAAGGCCAAGGGCCCCGATGGAACCACCCGCAACCTGGGTGCGCTCTCCTTCAAGGTGATCTGATAAACGCAGCAATTCAACACGCACATGAAGACCCTGCATCGCATCCTGTACGGCGCACTGCTCTGCTCGGGCATGGCGCTGGCCCCGGCAAGCCAGGCCCAAACCGTGTTGGACGGCGCCTACATCAAGGAACACACCAAGACGCAGCGCGTGGTGCCCTACCCCTACATCCGGGAGGCCGACGTGATGTGGTACCGGCGCGTATGGCGGGAGATTGACCTGCGCGAGAAGATCAACCTGCCGCTGTACTACCCCACCGAACCGATCAAGGACCGCAAGAGCCTCTTTGATGTGATCAAGGACGGCATCATCGAGGACGGCTCCATCACGGCCTACGACCCCGGGCCCATCGGCACGGACGACGAGTTTACCAAAGCCCTGCTGCCCACCGAGGTGAAGGCCATGCTGAGCAAGGTGGACACCACCACCACGGAGGACCTTTATACCGGCGAGCAGAAGCAGGCGATCGTGACGACGGAGGTAGGCAGCTCGGTGGTGCGGAAGTACCGCCTGAAGGAAGATTGGGTCTTCGACCGCCAACGCTCCGTGATGGACATCCGCATCATCGGCCTGTGCCCGATGAAGGAGAACGTCGGCCCGGACGGCGAGGTGCGGGGCTACACCCCCATGTTCTGGCTCTATTTCCCCGAACTGCGCTACGTGCTGGTGAACTGGGACGTGTTCAACCGGGAGAATGATGCGGAACGACGGTCCTTCGACCACGTGTTCTGGACGCGGCAGTTCAACAGCACCATCACCAAGGTGAGCAACGTGTATGACCGCAACATCTCCCAGTACAAAACAGGCATCGATGCCTTGCTGCAAGGGGAGGAGATCAAGGGCATGCTCTTCGATTTTGAGCATGACCTGTGGAACTTCTGAGCAACTGCCCAAAGCATGGAAGGCCCCGCCACGGCGGGGCTTTTTCATGCCCATCCCCGGGCGCCTGCGGAGGCCGTACCTTTGCGCCCCCAAAAAATGATCAGCGTCACCAACCTCACGCTCCACTTTGGCGAGCGGCCCATGTTCGACGGCGTCTCCTTCTTCATCGGAAGCGACGACCGCATCGGCCTGGTTGGCCGCAACGGGGCGGGAAAAAGCACGCTGCTGAAGATCTTGGCCGGCCAGCAGCACTACGACGCCGGATCCATCGGAAGGCCCAAGGAGCTCACCATGGGCTATCTGCCCCAGCAGATGGACCACGACCTGCACCTCAGCCCGTGGGAGGTGGCGGAAAAGGCCTTCGCCGAGGCCCTGGAGGTGGAGCGCAGCATAGAGGCCATCACCAAGGACCTGGAAAGCGCCACCTCCGATGAGCGGGCCATGGAACTGGCCTCCCTGCTGGCCCACGCCCATGAGCGGCTGAACACCCTGGGCGTGGCCGACCATGAAATGAAGATCGAGCGGATGCTCAAGGGCATCGGCTTTGTGGGGCAGGACATGCACCGCAAGCTGCAGGAGCTCAGCGGCGGCTGGCGCATGCGCGCCGAACTGGCCCGCATCCTGCTGATGCAGCCCGACCTGCTGCTGCTGGACGAGCCCACCAACCACCTGGACCTTCCCGCCATCCAATGGCTGGAGGACCTCCTGCGCACCTATCCCGCCGCGCTGGTGCTCATCAGTCACGATAAAACCTTCTTGGACAACCTCACCAAGCGCACCCTGGAGGTGGCCGGCGGCAACCTGATCGACCGCAAGGTGCCCTGGAGCCAGTACGTGGAACTGCGCAAGGTGGAGCGCGAGCAGCAATCGGCCGCCGCAAAGGACCAGCAACGGTACATCAAGGAGACCGAGGCGCTGATCAACAAGTTCAGGGCCAAGGCCAGCAAGGCCGCCTTTGCCCAAAGCCTGATCACCAAGCTGGACAAGCTGGAGCGCATTGAGGTGGAGGACGAGGACCTGCGCAAGCTGCTGGTGAAGTTCCCGCCCGCGCCCTCCAGCGGAAAGCTGGTGTGCGAGGTGAAATCGGTCTCCAAATCCTACGGTGCCAAGGAGATCTTCCGCAACGCCGAGCTCACCATCGCCAAGGGCGAGCACCTTGCCCTGGTGGGCGCCAACGGCACGGGGAAATCCACCCTGGTGCGCATGATCATGGGCGAGGAGCCCTTCCAAGGGGAGGTCCGCCTGGGGCACAACGTGATCATCGGCTATTACGCCCAGGACATGCCCGAGCGCATGGCGCCCCAGCGCACCGTGCTGGAAACCGCCGAGGACGCGGCCAGCGAGGACAACCGCGCCCGGGTGCGCGCCATGCTCGGCGCCTTCATGTTCAGCGGCGAGGACGTGGACAAGAAGGTGAAGGTGCTCAGCGGCGGCGAACGCGCCCGCCTGGCCCTGTGCTGCATGCTGCTGAAGCCGCTGAACTTCCTGATCCTGGACGAACCCACCCACCACCTGGACATCCAGAGCAAGGACGTGCTGAAGGAAGCATTGAAAAACTATGACGGCACCTTCCTGCTGGTGAGCCACGACCGCGATTTCCTCACCGGGCTCACCACCAGGCTGCTCGAACTGGACGAACTGCGCATCCGCGACCAGCACATGGACATCCTGGAGCTGATCGAAAAGCGCAAGGCACTACAGGGCGCCGACATCGGCAAGAGCAGTGCCGCGCGGCAGAAGGAAGCCAAGCCCGAAAAGCAGAACGACCAGCGTGAACGGCGGGAGGGCGAAAAGGAGCGCAGGCGCATGCAGGCGCAATTGGAGCGCCTGGAGCAGAAGCTGGCCACCTTGGAACAGGAGGAAAAAGCCCTGCAGCAGGACGTGATGAAAGGCGGAAAGGGGGCAGGGCAGGTGGAAAAGGGATATGAACGCCTCGGCGAGCTGGCCAAGCAGATCGCGCAGGCCATGGAGGAGTGGGAATCCGCCTCCGTGCAACTGGAAGCGCTCGGCGAACGGTAACGCACGCCGGGCACCGGCCGGAAGGCGGACGTGACCGACCTTTGGCACAGCAAGCAGACCATGGAGCACCGCGCGGGATACGTGAACATCATCGGCAGGCCGAACGTGGGGAAGAGCACCTTGCTGAACGCCCTGCTGGGCGAGAAGCTCGTGATCGTGAACCCCAAGGCGCAGACCACCCGCCACCGCATCCTCGGGATCCTCAACGGCGAAGACCACCAATTGATCCTCTCCGACACCCCGGGCATCCTGGATCCCGCCTACAAGCTGCAGGAGAGCATGATGCACGCCGTGGACGAGGCCCTGGCCGATGCCGACGTGCTGCTGGTGATGGTGGAGCTGGGCGAAACGCCCGAACGCAGCGAAGCCCTGCTGCGCAGGGCCGCCCGCTTCCAGGGGCAGGTGCTGGTGCTCATCAACAAGGTGGACCAGGGCGACGAGGCCAAGTTGGAGGCCGCGTTCGAGCTGTGGAGCGCAGCCTTTCCGGGCGCGGTCGTACTGCCCATTTCCGCCTTGCACGGCCTGCACATAAAGGAACTGCGCGACAAGCTCATCGCCATGCTGCCGCCACATCCGCCGTACTTCCCCAAGGACGAGCTGAGCGACCGGGACATGCGCTTTTTCATCAGCGAGATCATCCGCGAGAAGATCCTCCACCTGTACAAGCAGGAAGTGCCCTACAGCGCCCAGGTGGTGGTGAACAGCTACGAAGAGGCGCCGGAGATCGTGAAGATACAGGCGGACGTGGTGGTGATGCGCGAAAGCCAGAAGGGCATCATCATCGGAAAGGCCGGCGGTGCGCTGCGCCAGCTGGGCACCGAGGCCCGAAAGGCCATCGAACGCTTCATTTCCAACAAGGTGTTCCTGGACCTGAAGGTGAAGGTGGACCCTGACTGGCGCGAGGATGAACGCAAACTGAAACGATACGGCTACTGAGATGCAACGGCACGTGCGGAACGGCGGCGGAACGGCCGTGAGGCACGGGGGCATGCCGGCACTGGCCCCCCGCCGGGCCAGGGCCATCTGCACAGGCCGGCAAACCACCGAAGCAACATGGCAAACATCGTAGCCATCGTAGGCCGCCCGAACGTGGGCAAAAGCACCCTTTTCAACCGCCTGGTGGAGAACCGTGCCGCCATCACCACCGCCATTGCCGGCACCACCCGCGACCGCCTCTACGGGCAGGCCGAATGGAACGGCAAGCACTTCTCGGTGATCGACACCGGCGGCTATGTGCAGGGCAGTGACGACATTTTCGAGGCTGAGATCCGCAAGCAGGCCGAGCTCGCCATCAGCGAGGCCGACGCCATCCTCTTCCTGGTGGACGTGCAGCACGGACTCACCGGCATGGACCAGGCCGTGGCCAACATCCTGCGCCGCGCCGACAAACCCGTGTTCCTGGTGGCCAACAAGGTGGATACCCACGACAAGGAGGTGTATGCCGCCGAGTTCTACAAGCTTGGCTTGGGCGACGTGCACGCCATCAGTGCGCAGAGCGGCGCAGGCACGGGGGAACTGCTGGATGCCGTGGTGGACACCTTTGCAAAGCCCGCCGAACCCGCCGTGGACGAGCGCCCCAAGATCGCCATTGTAGGCAAGCCCAACGTGGGCAAATCCTCCCTGGTGAACACGTTGGTGGGCGCTGAGCGCAACATAGTTACGCCGGTGGCGGGCACCACGCGCGACAACGTGAACACCCGCTTCACCGGCTACGGGTTCGATGTCACCCTGCTGGACACTGCCGGCATCCGCCGCAAAAGCAAGGTGGACGAGGACATCGAATTCTACAGCGTGCTGCGCAGCGTGCGCGCCATCGAGGAAAGCGATGTGTGCATGCTGCTCATCGATGCCCAGGATGGCGTGCAGCACCAGGACCAGCACATCTTCTCCCTGATCGCCAAGGCCGGCAAGGGCGTGGTGGTGGTGGTGAACAAATGGGACCTCATTGAAAAGGACACCATGACCGCCAAGCGCTACGAGGAGGCCGTGCGTGCCAAGTTCGCCCCCTTCACCGACATCCCGGTCGTGTTCACCTCGGTCACCGAAAAACAGCGCATCCACAAGGCACTGGAACTTGCCATGCAGGTGCATGCCAACCGCGCCAAGCGCATTCCCACGCGCAAGCTCAATGATGTGATGCTGCCCGAGGTGGAGCATCGGCCCCCGCCCATGGTGAAGGACAAGGTCCTGCGGATCAAATACGTCACCCAGCTGCCCGGCGTGGTGCCCGCATTCGCATTCTTCTGCAACCTGCCGCAGTACATCACCGACGGATATGCCCGCTTCCTGGAGAACAAATTGCGCGAGCATTTCAACTATACGGGGGTGCCCATCCGTGTTTTTTTTCGCAAGAAGTGAGGCGCGCCAAGGGTTGCAAGCGGGTGGCCCGGCGGCATGGCCCGCCCTGCTTGGATCCTTTTAACGGGGGGGCGTGCCCAGCTTGGGCGCCCGCCCGACCCGCGCGGTTACATTTGCCAACCTTTTCAAAGCGAACGATGATGAAGCAGACCTTGCTTGCGGCGGTTTTCGGCATGATCTCCTTGGGCCTGATGGCCCAGGCCAAGCCGGGCGATCCCGTGCTGATGACGGTGGACGGACAGCCGGTGCTCCGCAGCGAGTTCGAGGCCATCTACAAGAAGAACAACAAGGACGCGCCGGTGACCAAGGCCGCGCTGGACGAATACCTGGACCTGTTCATCAACTACAAGCTGAAGGTGCGCGCAGCCGAAGCGGCCGGCCTGGACACGGCGGCCAAGTTCAAGGCCGAGCTCAGCGGCTACCGTGCGCAATTGGCCAGGCCCTACCTGATCGACCGCGGGCTGAACGACCAGCTGATGCAGGAAGCTTATGCCCGCAAAGGCGAGGAGATCCGTGCGAGCCACATCCTGGTGAGCCTTCCGCCGGACGCCAGCCCCGAGGATACCGCCGCCGCATGGAAGCGCATCATGGCCCTGCGGGCACGCGTGGCGGGAGGCGAGGATTTTACCAAGGTGGCCCAAGGGCCGGGCGGCAGCGATGACCCCAGTGTGAAGACCAACGGGGGCGACCTGGGCTACTTCAGCGTGCTGCAGATGGTATACCCCTTTGAAAGCGCCGCCTACAACACCCCGGTGGGCAAACTGAGCCAGCTGGTGCGCACCCGCTTCGGCTACCACATCATCAAAGTGACCGACCGCAGGCCCGCACAGGGCGAGATCAAGGTGGCCCACATCATGATCCGCTCGGTGGATACGGACAGCCCGGAAAAGAAGGAGGCTGCCGAGGCCAAGATCGAGGAGGCCTACAAGCGCATCAAGAGCGGGGAGATCTCCTTTGAGGATGCCGCCTTGAAGTACAGCGACGATGCCGCAACCAGCGGCAAAGGCGGGGAACTGCCCCCCTTCACCACCGGGAAAATGATCCCCGAGTTCGAGGCCAAGGCCTTCGGGCTGAAGCACGACGGCGACATCAGCACCCCCTTCAAAACGGCCTACGGATGGCACATCGTGAAGCGCCTGGGCTATACGCCGCCGCCCTCCTTCGAGGAGGCCAAGGCCGACCTCAAGTCCAAGATCGCCCACGACAGCCGCGCCGAGATCACCCGCAAGAAATTCCTCAACGACCTCCGGGCGGAATACCACTTCAAGGATTTCCCCAAAAACCTGGTGGCCGTGGAAAAAGCATTGGACACCACGGTCTTCAAAAAAGGCACCATGGTGATGGACACCCTGCTGCGCAAGAACGCCAAGGACACCGTGGTGGTACACAAGGGCCTGAAGTACGACCGCGTGATCACCGGCGTGATCAAGAACGGCAAGCTCACCACCGCCAATGCCCGCATGGACCAGGCACAGCCGCCGTCACCCGACGACACCGTGGTGGTGCGCGACATGCAGCGCGGATGGGTGAACAATGCGGTGAAGAACGCCAAGCTGAACAAGCCCGTCTTCACCATCGACGGAAAGACCTACAGCCAAATGGACCTGCTGGACTATATCCAGCAGAAACAGCACCGCGAGGCGACGCAGCCCATGGCGCAATACGTGCGGCAAAAGTTCGATGCCTTCGTGGATGATCAGCTGCTCGCCTTTGAGGATGCGAGACTGGAGGACAAGTATGCGGATTTCCGCATGCTGATGAAGGAATACCGCGACGGCATCCTGCTTTTTGAGCTCACCGACAAAATGGTGTGGAGCAAGGCCGTGAAGGATACCGCGGGCCTGGACCAGTACTACGGTGCGCACAAGTACGACTTCATGTACCCGGTGCGGTACGAGGCGGACATCTACACCTGCG
Source organism: Bacteroidota bacterium (assembly GCA_018266475.1). Classification (GTDB taxonomy): domain Bacteria; phylum Bacteroidota; class Bacteroidia; order Flavobacteriales_F; family PHOS-HE28; genus PHOS-HE28. Next base: position 10,071 of record JAFEAI010000193.1, on the reverse strand, counting down.
CCAATGCGGCCACCGCCAAGCAGGTGAGGGTATTGCTGAAGAAGGGTAAAAAGGGCGACGACCTGCTTGCCCTGGTGAACAAGGGCGATGCGAAGGCCGTGAGCATCCAAAGCGGCCTGTTCAGCAAGGAGGACAAGCCCGTGCTCAAGGATGTCACCATGCCGGGCCTAACGGCGGACATGGACGTGGACGGCAAGGTGGAATTTGCCGACCTGAAGAAGGTGGTGCAGCCCACGCCAAAACCGCTGGATGAGGCGCGCGGGCTGGTTACCGCCGCCTACCAGGACCAGCTGGAAAAGGATTGGATCAAGGACCTTCGGGCCAAATACCCCGTGCGGGTGGACCAGGAGGTGCTGTACAGCATCAAGTGATGGCGGCCCCGCCCACCTGCAAGCGGACCGGCTGGGGAAGGGCGGCGATCATCGCCGCCCTTCCCCTTGCCGCCTGCCATTCGGGCCCTGATCCGGCGGGCAAGGTGGTGGCCGAGGCTTTTGGCGAAAGGCTCTATTGGTCCGACCTGCGGGCGGTGGTGCCCATCACGGCAAGCCCGGAGGACAGTGCCGCCATTGCGCGCCGCTACATGGACAACTGGGCACGCGACCGGGTGATGCTGCACATGGCCGAGCAAAACCTGGACAAATCGCAGGTCAATCTGGAGGCCCAGTTGAAGGCCTACCGCGAATCCCTGCTGACCTTCGCCTACGAACAGGCGCTGGTCGCCCAAAACCTGGACACGCTGGTGAGCGGCTCGCAGGTGCAGGAGTATTACGACAAGAACATCGCCAATTTCGAGCTCAAGGACAATATCGTCCGGGTGCGGTGGTTCAGGTTGAAGGAAACGGACCCCAAGGAAGTGAAGCACGTGGAACAGTTGTGGCGCAGCGGCAACGGGGAGGACCTGCACAAGCTGGAGCTGCTGTTGGCGCGCAAAGGCGTGCCCATCAGCGATACCCATGACGATTGGATGGAATTCACCGCGCTGCAACAGCAGGTGCCCATGCGGCCCGCCAATCCCACGGACTGGTTGCAGCGCCAGGGGAAAGTGGTGGTGAACGACTCCACGGGCACCTACTTTGTGGACTTCATGGAGCACCGCCTCAAGGACAGCACCTCGCCGATCGATCTGGTGGAAGCGCAGATCAGGTCCATCATCATCAACCAGCGCAAGCTCCAGCTTGTGGAGCGCATGCGCGAGGAACTCTACACCAATGCCGTGGCCAACAAGGATGTGCGTTTCCCGTAAGGCCCTGCTGGCCGCCCTGGTGCTTTCCGCGGGAGCGGGCCGGCTGCATGCGCAGGCCCAGGAACAGCTGCCGGCACCGCCGGGGCGCTACATCGACGGGGTGATCGCCCAAGTGGCCGGCCGTATCATCCTGTACAGCGACCTCGCGGGAAGGCTGCAGCAGGCCCGCCAAAACGGCGAGGCGGTCACCGATACGATGGCCTGCAATGAGCTGGACGACCTGCTCTTCCAGCAACTGCTGCTGGAACAGGCACGTATTGACAGCGTGGTGCCGGACGAGGCCCAGGTGAACGCAGAGCTGGACCGCCGCATCAGCTACTTCGAACAGCAGATCGGCGGACGCGACAAGCTGGAGAAGTTCTACGGCAAGAGCGTCACCGAGATCAAGGCCGAGTTCCGCGAGCAGGTGTCGGACCAGCTGCTCGGCCAGCAGATGCAGCAAAAGATCATCGGCAGTGCGCGCGTAACCCCGCGCGAGGTGGAGCAGTTCTTCAAGGGCATTCCCGCGGACAGCCTGCCGTTCATCAATGCCGGCGTGGAGTATGCACGCATCGCCATCTATGCCAGGCCCACCGAAGAGGAGGACCGCCGTGTACGGCAAAAGCTGGAGGACTACCGGGAGGCCATCGTAAAGGGGCAAAAGGATTTCTGCACGGTGGCTATCCTGTACAGCGAAGACCCCGGTTCGGCCGCCAAGTGCGGGGAGCTGGGCATGGTGCCGCAAGGCGTCATGGTGCCCGAATTTGATGCCGTGGCCCTCAGCCTGAAGGACGGGGAGATCTCCCCCGTGTTCAAAACCAAGTACGGCTACCACATCATGGAAATGATCGCGCGCAAGGGCGATCAGTACAACGCGCGGCACATCTTGCTCTCCCCAAAGGCATCGCCTGCCGACCTGGCCGCCGCCAAGGACAAGATCGACAGCCTGATGACACAGGTGAGGGACGGCAAGATCGACTTCAGCAAGGTGGCCTCCGAATACAACCAGGACGAGGACACCAAGGGAACCAACGGCCTGGTGCTGGAGCCCAACACCAACAGCCCGCATTGGGCCATCGGCGACCTGGACCAGCGCACCTTCATGGTGCTGGACAAATTGAAGGCGGGGCAGATCAGCGAGGCCATCCCTTTTGAGGACCCGGACGGGAAACGGGGCTACCGGGTGCTCCGCCTGATCAAGCGTACGGAACCGCACCGCATGGACCTGGTGCAGGACTACCCCCTGGTACAACAGGCCGCAGAGGCCAAATTGCGCCAGCGGAACGTGGATACCTGGGTGAAGGACAAATTGGGCGGCACCTACATCAACATCATTGATGCGTACCGGGGATGCAAATTCGAGCATCCGTGGATGGCGGCATCCGGCGAAAAGCAATAGGCCGGAAAAAACGAACAGGAATGAGCGCAGAGAACAACGACGTACGCGCGGTGGAGGAGTTCGGTGCGAACTACCGCAGGCTTAAAACGGAGATCGGCAAAGTGATCATCGGCCAGGAGAAGGTGGTGGACGATGTGCTGGTCGCCATCTTCAGCAAGGGCCACTGCCTGCTGGTGGGCGTGCCCGGCCTGGCCAAAACCCTGCTGGTGAACACCGTGGGCAGCGCCCTCGGCCTCAGCTTCAACCGGATCCAATTCACCCCCGACCTGATGCCCGGCGACATCATCGGCTCGGAAGTGCTGGACCAGGACCGCCATTTCCGCTTCGTGAAAGGCCCGCTCTTCGCGAACGTGATCCTGGCGGACGAGATCAACCGCACGCCGCCCAAGACCCAGGCGGCCCTGCTGGAAGCCATGCAGGAAAAGGCCGTTACTGCTGCGGGGAACACCTTCAAGCTGCCCGATCCCTTCTTCGTGCTGGCCACGCAAAACCCCATCGAACAGGAAGGTACCTATCCCTTGCCGGAGGCGCAGTTGGACCGCTTCATGTTCAACATTTGGGTGGACTACCCGTCGTACCAGGAGGAATTGAACGTGGTAAAGGCCACCACGGGCGGCACAGCGGCCTCGGTGCAGCCGGTGCTCACCCAGGAACAGATCATTTTCTACCAGGGCCTGGTACGCCGGATCCCCGTGCCGGACAACGTGCTGGAATATGCCGTGAAGCTGGCCACCCGCACACGGCCGGGCCACCAGGGCGCCCCGCAGGTGGTGATGGACCATGTAAGCTGGGGAGCAGGGCCGCGCGCCAGCCAATACCTGGTGATCGGCGCCAAGTGCCATGCCATGGTGCGGGGCCGCTTCAGCCCGGATATCGAGGACGTGCAGGCCGTGGCCGAGCCGATCCTGCGGCACCGCCTGGTGCGCAACTACAAGGCCGAGGCTGAAGGGGTGACCGCCGAGCGGATCATCCGGGAGATCCTGTAGGGCGCAGGCCCGGGTGGGCGGGCATTCCTTTTTTTCCGACCTTGCACGGTTGTTTGCGGATCCGTCGCCGGCCAACCGTCGGCTGGCCGTGCCTCCCCATCAGATCAACCCCAGCACCCCCATGCGCCAAATCCTGACCATCTTTCTGTTCGCCGCCGCCGCCTCCACCGCATTGCCGCAAACGGCCTCCCACTGGCAGGCAGTGCCATTGACCAATGGCGCAAGCCGGGGCCGCCACATCATCCCGGCGCACGCCCTGGGCTTTCAGCTGGATACGGCCGCCATGCGGGGATTCCTTGCGCAAGCACCGCACGGCACTTATACCGACCTTGGCCAAGCGGATGCCGGCCTGGACCTTCCCCTGCCCACTGGGGCGTTCATGCGCTTCAAGTGCATGGAAACGCCCGTGATGCACCCGGCGCTCGGTGCGCGTTTCCCGTATATCCGCACCTATTCCGGTTATGCCGTGAACGATGTGCGGGTAAAGGTGAAATTCGACCAAACCCCCGCAGGATTCCACGCCATGATCACCGGCCTGCCCGAAGGCGATGCATTCCTGGACCCCGTGGCCATGGGCAACAGCACCTTGCACCAGGCCTACTGGAAGCGCGACTTGGCACCCGCGCTGCAGCGCAGTGCCGCACATTGCACCTATGACCAGGTGAACGATATCGGCCATGCCATGGCCCTGAGCGCCCAATGGATGGGGCAGGCAGAGGCCCAACGCGCCGGTGACTGCAAGTTCCGCACGTACCGCCTGGCCCTGGCCTGCACCGGCGAATACGCGAACTTCTTCGGTGCCACGGGCACCAACAAGGCACCCGCCATAGCGGCCATGGCCACCACCCTGAACCGCGTCAACGGCATCTACGAACGGGATGCCGCGCTCACCATGGTGCTGGTGGCCAACAACGACCAATTGGTCTTCACCAACCCGGTCACGGACGGGTACACCAACGACGATGGCGGCACCATGCTGGACGAGAACCAGGCCAAGTGCGATGCCATCATCGGCACCGCCAACTACGACATCGGCCACGTGTTCAGCACCGGCGGAGGCGGGGTGGCCTACCTGAACTCACCGTGCAACCCCACCTACAAGGCTGGCGGGGTTACAGGACTGCCGGCCCCGGTGGGCGACCCGTTCGACATTGACTACGTGGCCCACGAAATGGGGCACCAGTACGGAGGCAACCACACGCAGAACAACAACTGCAACAGGGCCAGCCCAGCATCGGTGGAGGTGGGCAGCGGCATCACCATCATGGGCTACGCGGGGGTGTGCGCCCCCAATGTGGAGGACCACAGCATAGCCATGTTCGGCGGGTACAGCCTGCAGGAGATCCACGCGAACATCACCACGGGCACCAGCAGCACCTGCCCGCAAACGGTGCCGCTGGTGAACGCCCCACCAACCGTAGCCGCAGGTGCCAACTACACCATTCCCAAGAGCACGCCCTTCGTGCTTACCGCCACCGGCTCCGACCCCAACACCGGCGACCAGCTTACCTACAGCTGGGAACAAATGGACTACCAGACCTCCACCCAGCCGCCCGTGGCCACCAGCACACAGGGCCCCAACTTCAGGCCCTGGCTGCCGGTGAACACCCCGCAGCGGTGGTTCCCGAGGCTGTCCGTGGTGGCATCGGGCACCAACCCGAACCCCAATTGGGAAGTGCTTTCCAGCGTGGCGCGCACCTACAAGTTCCGCGTAACGGTGCGCGACAATGCCCCGGGGGGAGGGTGCAATGCCCAAAGCAACATGACCGTCACGGTGAACGGGTCCGCAGGCCCTTTCGTGGTCACCCAGCCCAATACGGCCCTGACCTGGGCGGGCGGCAGCACCCAAACGGTGATCTGGAACGTGGCCGGCACCGCCGCCAGTCCGGTGAGCTGCACGGCGGTGGACATCCTGCTGAGCACCGACGGCGGATTGACCTGGCCGCAGACCCTGGCCACGGCGGTGCCGAACAACGGGACATCCAGCGTGACGGTGCCCTTGACGGCATCCACCACCGCGAGGATCATGGTGCGTGCCAACGGGAACGTGTTCTACGACATAAGCGACCAGAATTTCACCATTACCAGCCCCCAGCCCGTGCAGGTGAATGCAAGGGTGTGGCTGGAAGGCGCATATAGCGGGGGGCTGATGCGTGACGACCTCCGGGTTGCGGGGGCGTTGCCCACCGTGGAACCGTATTCGGCCATGGGCTACATGCAGGCCGCAGGCGGCGGCGGTGAAACCTGCGCGCAATCGGTATTAGCCGCCTCCGGCAACAATGCCATCGTGGATTGGGTGCGCTTGGAACTGCGCGCTTCCGCCAATGCCGCCACGGTGGTGGCCACGCGGCAAGCCCTCCTCACGAGGAACGGGAATATTGTCGGCGTGGACGGAACATCCCCGGTCTCCTTCACGGTAGCTGCGGGCAACTATTACGTGGCGGTGCGCCACCGGAACCACTTGGGCTGCATGACGGCCGGCACCGTAGTCCTAGGGGCTTCGCCAGCCACAGTGGATTTCACCACTTCAACGTTGGCCACCTACGGCACGGACGCCCGCAAGCCGGATGCTGGCAATGTGCGGCTGCTCTGGATGGGGAATGCACATCCGGACGGCCAATTGAAATACACCGGGGCCAACAACGACCGCGATCCGATCCTCGCGTTGATCGGACTGGACCCCACCGCTGGGGTGGTCGGCTACTACAAGGAAGATTGCAACATGGACGCCCATGTCAGGTACACCGGTGCCGGAAATGACAGGGACCCGATCCTGGTGAACGTGGGCAGCACCGTACCCACGGCAGTACGGCAGGAGCAGCTTCCGTGAACCACGAACATGTTCATTTTATCGACGATTGGCGGTTGTGGATCGTCGAACCAAATGAAGGTTTCGACGAAACTTGACCTTTGGTGGCGTTTTCGTGTAGTTTCGCTTCCTTAATAGACCACCTGGACGCCATGAAAGCAACCGTTACGCTCCTCACCGCTTCCTTCTTCATCCCAGTCTTAGCCATTGGCCAAACGTTCACCCGCAGCACGAGCTTGCTGCCGTATGCGGCCCGCTCGGGCGGCTGCACGGGTGTGGCCGACATGGATGGTGATGGCCGCGATGACATCGTCATCCTGGACCAGAGCAGGAACCTGTACGTGCTTTACCAAGGTGCCACCGGCTCCTTCACCTCCTACGCCATGGGCCAGGCGGCCAATGCGGACCAATGGGGCATGGCCGTAGGGGACGTGGACCGCGACGGGCACAAGGATTTCTTCAGCGGGGGATCCAATGACGGCGTTCATTTCCTGCGCATGACCGGGCGCGGCCAATCCCTAGGTTGGACCAACCTGAACAACGGCACCATGTTCATGCAGTGCGCCAACATGGCCGACATCAACAACGATGGCGCCCTGGACGCCTTCGGCTGCCATGACAACGGCGCGCCCCGCATCTGGCTTAACAACGGGACCGGAAGCCTTACCTACAACAACTACATCGATTTTGCCACCAACCCCACTTCGGACATGAGCGGGAACTATGGCAGCGTGTTCACGGATTTCGACAATGACGGCGACCTGGACCTCTTCATCGTCCATTGCAGGCAAGGAGTGAACAGTTCCAGCGACCCGCGCCGCTGGAACCGCATGTTCGTGAACAACGGCAACAACCAGTACACGGACCTTGCCCTGGATTACGGCCTGCAGAACCGCGAGCAATCCTGGTCAGCGGATTTCGGTGACATCGACAATGACGGGGACCTGGACCTGGTGGTGACCAACCACAGCCGCAGCATGCAGCTGTTCCTCAACGACGGCACCGGCCACTTCACCGAGGCCACCACCGGCAGCGGCATTGATGTGAGCGCCGCATTTCTGCAGGTGAAAATGGAGGACCTGGACAACGACGGGTTCCTCGACCTGATCACTGCGGGCAACCTGGGCGGCAGCGCTGAATTCTACTTCCACGGCAACGGCAACGGCACCTTCACGCAGATGCCCAACATGCTGCCCGAGCCCAGCCCGATGACGCTGCACACCTTCGCCGTGGGCGACCTGAACCACGATGGGTTCATTGACGTGTACGCAGGCTACGGCTCGGGATATGTGACGCCGAGCTCCACCCGCTACGACCAGCTCTATCTGAACAACGGGAACGCCAACCACTTCCTCAACTTCAACTTGCGCGGCCAGCAAAGCAATCCCGACGGCGTGGGTGCGCGCGTCACCCTGTACGGGTCCTGGGGAAAGCAGATCCGTGAGGTGCGGGCGGGTGAGAGCTACGGCATCGTGTGCTCGTTCACCTGCCACTTCGGCCTTGGGGCCGCTACCATGGCGGATTCCGCCATCGTGCGTTGGCCGTCGGGGAAAGTGGACAAATACTTCGGGCTGCAGGCGGACCAATGGGTCACCGTGCAGGAAGGGGAAACCCGTACGGCAATGGTGGCGGCAAAGGGTTTCCTGGACGGCCCGTTCGTGGAGGCCGCAGGATTGATGAAGGACGACCTGCGCACGCTGTCCCTGATCCCGGCCGCCGACCCCTACCCGGCGTTGGGCTTCACCCCGGTAGGCGGTGCGGTTGCCCAAAAGCTGGTGCCGGGCGCGCTGGCCAAAACCGGGTCCGACGCGATCGTGGATTGGGTGTGGCTGGAATTGCGGTCGGCCGCGGACCCTGCGGTGGTGGTGGCGGCCCGGGCCGCCTTGCTGCAGCGCGATGGCGATGTGGCGGACCTGGACGGAAAGAGTGCGGTGAACATGCCCGTGCCGGCCGGCAATTACTACTTGGCCATCAGACACCGCAATCACCTCGGTGTAATGACTGCGGCGGCACTGAACCTGACAGGCGCGCCCACGGGGGTTGATCTGCGATCGCCGACCACCAACACTTGGGGCAGCAATGCCCGCAAAACGGTGGGAACCGTGCGGACCATGTGGTCGGGTGAAACAAACAAGGACGGCAAGGTGAAGTTCACCGGCCCCGCGAATGACCGGGATGCCGTGTTGATCGCCATCGGCAGTTCCGTTCCCACGGCAAGCGTGCCCGGATACCGGGCGGCGGACGTGAACATGGACGGTGTGGTGAAGTACACCGGTGCGGCAAACGACAGGGACCCCATCCTGCTCAACATCGGCAGTGCTACACCTACGGTCACCTTGCAAGAGCAACTGCCTTGACCGGGAGGCCCTGCGGGCGGAAGATCCCTGACCATACCCTTTTCATTGAACCATGATGACACTTTCACACGCATTGCGCCGCACATTGCACGGGGCCGGCCGATTCGCCCTGCGTGCCGCAGCAGCATGCAGCATGCTGATAGCCCTGGCGATCCCGGTTGCCGCACAAACCGATGTCTTTCCATCCTCGGTGGACATCCGCCTGGTGCAGGGCAGCACCACCGATCAGTTGCTGGTGCAGGTGAAAACCAACAGCACGGCACCGTTCGGAGGCATCCTAAGTGCAATGACCGTAACGATTCGCTACAATGCGGCGTCCGGTGCGGCACTTGGGGCCGGTACCAGCTTTTGCAGCGCTTGGAGCACGTTCCCGCCTTCCCCGGTGGTGACAAACGGCGGCATCGCATACCGTACCTACAACGGGTTCGGGATCTCACGGCTGGATGACACACCCTTCAACGGAGGATGTGGAACAACCATTCCGCAAGGAACCTGGTTCACCATCACCACCATTCCCGTTACCGGAAGCGCATGCACTGCATTCACCTTGGGCAATGATGCCTATACCACCGCCCAAAACAGGAACTATTACATCTCCATGGGTGGTTGGGATGTAACAGGGCAAGTGGTTGGGGGCAGCATTAACGGAGGCAGTTGCCAGGTTGATTGCCTTGGGGTCCCCGGTGGTCCGGCACTGCCGGGCACAGCTTGCGATGATGGCAACCCGAACACCACAAACGACAAGTGGAACACGAACTGCGTGTGCGTTGGTACGCCGATCTGCACAGCCCCGGCCATTTCCGGCACCACGAGCAATTCGCCGATCTGTTCGGGTTCCGCACTGAACTTGGGCGTAACGGCAAGCGGAACCGCTCCGTTGGCATACGCCTGGACAGGCACCGGCATCTTCAGTCCCAATGCCTCCTCGGCATCCGTGTCCGTTTCGGGATCTGCATCCGGAACTTATCAGGTAACGGTGAGCAATGGATGCGGAACGGTATCGGCCAACGTTGCAGTGCAAGTGACTGCGGCGCCCTCGGCCAGCATCAGCTACGCGGGTAGCCCCTACTGCAACAGCGGCACGGCGAACGTGACGCGCACGGGCACGGCGGGAGGCACCTACACGGCCACGCCTGCGGGCCTGTCGATCAACGCCAGCACGGGGGCGATCGACCTGGGAAGCAGCACGGCGGGCAGCTACACGGTGACCTACGCGATCGCGGCCTCGGGCGGCTGCGCGGCGTTCAGCACCACGGCCAGCCTGGTTGTGGGCGCGGCGCCCTCGGCCACCATCAGCT
>JAFEAI010000192.1 GCA_018266475.1 Bacteroidota bacterium | reverse complement strand
TCCATTGCGAGGCCGCTTCGGGCCGAAGCAATCTTTGATTCAACGCGGGATTCCCCTGTGGTTCGACGGGCTCACCACAGCGGTCCTCCATTGCGAGGCCGCCTTGGGCCGAAGCAATCTTTGATCCCCTTCCCGGGATCTCCTTGGAATTAGAGATTGCTTCGGACCTGTTGGGTGCACAGGTCCTCGCAATGACGGGGTACGTCATTGCGAGGCCGCTTTGGGTCGAAGCAATCTTTGATTCCCTTCCCGGGATCCGCCAGGCGCATGGATAAGGCCCGATAGCCCTGGATGATCAACGGACGCAAAGCCCCCGTGCATATCTTGCCGCCACCGCAAATCCCTTGATGCCATGCAAGACGCCACCACCTCAGCACAGCCCCTCGTCTCCGGCCTGGCCGAGCACCTGATCGGATCGGAGATCATCCGCATCGCCGGGGAGATCAACCACCGCATCGCGCAAGGGGAGCGGATCCACAACCTCACCATCGGCGACTTCAGTCCGGCGGTGTTCCCGCTGCCCGAGCGCTTCCGCGACCTGATCCAGGAAGCCTACGGCGAGGGCCTGAGCAACTATCCGCCCGCCAACGGCGTGGTGGAACTGCTGCGCGCCGTAAGCTCCATGGTCCTCCGTTCGCAGGGACTTGATTACGGCACGGATGCCGTGCTGGTGGCCGGGGGCGCGCGCCCGTTGATCTACGCCACGTACATGGCCGTGGTCAATCCCGGCGAGCACGTGGTGTACCCCGTGCCGAGCTGGAACAACAACCACTACAGCTACCTGCAAGGCGCGCAAAAGGTGGAAGTGGAAGCCACCCGGGAAAACCGGTTCCTGCCCACTGCGGAAGAGCTGCGCCCGCACCTCAAGGGAGCCGCCCTGCTGGCCCTTTGCTCGCCGCTGAACCCCACGGGCACCTCCTTCACCAAGGAACAGCTGGAAGCCATTTGCGACCTGGTGCTGGAAGAGAACGCACGGCGCAACGGCGAAAAGCCGCTCTACCTGATGTACGACCAGATCTACCGCGACCTGGTGCTGGACGGCACCGTGCATGTGGACCCCGTTTCCCTGCGGCCCGCCATGCGGCCCTACACCATCTACATCGACGGCATCTCCAAATCCCTTGCGGCCACCGGCGTGCGGGTGGGCTGGGCCTTCGGGCCCGTGCAGGTGATGCGCAAAATGGCCGCCATCCTCGGCCACGTGGGCGCCTGGGCGCCCAAGCCCGAGCAGGTGGCCACCGCGCGCTTCCTCGGCGAAGACGCCTATGGAGCCGCCGTGGCCAAGCACCGCACCATGGTGGCCGAGCGCGTGAACGGCTACCATCACGGGATCCAGCAGCTCAAGGAAAACGGCTACCCGGTGGATTCCATCCCCTCCCAGGGCGCCATCTACCTCTCGGTGCGCATCGGCATCATCGGCCGCACCACGCCCGAAGGAAAAGTGCTGCACGATGCGGCGGACGTCACCTACTACCTGATCGAAAAGGCCGGCGTGGGCATCGTGCCCTTCTTCGCCTTCGGCACCCGGCGGGACAGCGACTGGTTCCGCATCTCCGTGGGCACCACCCGCATGGACATGGTGCCCGGCGTGATGGATGGCCTGCGGAAGGCGATCGATGCGCTGAACTGAACGGCGAAGCAATGGTGATGCCCCCGGAGGAAAAAGACCGCCTGCCCAGCCGGGGCATGCCAGCCTCCGGAAACTCCGGACCCGCCGCCTGAACCATGCATGCCCTCGACTGGACCGTGCTGCTGGGCACCCTCTGCTTCATTGTGGCCTACGGCGTATGGCGCACGCGCGGCACCCATACGGCCTCCCGCTACCTGCGCGGCGACAACGAGGACCCCTGGTGGGCGGTAACCCTGAGCGTGATGGCCACGCAGGCCAGCGCCATCACCTTCCTGAGCACGCCCGGCCAGGGATTCCTGGAAGGCATGGGCTTCGTGCAGTTCTATTTCGGCATGCCCCTGGCCATGGTGGTGATCGCCTGGGTGTTCATCCCCCTCTACTACAAGTGGAACGTGTACACCGCCTACGAATTCATCGGCAAGCGCTTCGACGGCCGCACCCGCCTGCTCACCGCCATCCTCTTCCTGGTGCAGCGCGGATTGAGCACCGGCCTCACCATCTATGCGCCCAGCATCGTGCTCAGCAAGGTGCTTGCCTGGCCCTTGGGCTGGACCTGCGGCTTCATCGGCGGGCTGGTGATCCTGTACACCACCACCGGCGGCGCCAAGGCCGTGGGCATCACCCACAAGCAGCAGATGGCCGTGATGTTCGGCGGGCTGTTCACCGCCTTCTTCCTCCTGGTAAAGCAGATAGGGCCGCATGCCTCCTTCGGCGAAAGCCTGCAATTGGCCGCCGCATTGGGGAAAATGCACGTGGTGGACACCTCCTGGGACCCGGCGGCCAAGTACACCCTGTGGAGCGGCCTCATCGGCGGATTCTTCCTGCAGCTCTCCTACTTCGGCACCGACCAAAGCCAGGTGCAGCGCTACCTCGGCGGCCAAAGCATCCGCCAGGCCCGCTTGGGGCTGGTGACCAACGGCCTGCTGAAGGTCCCCATGCAGTTCTTCATCCTCCTTACCGGCGTGCTGGTGTTCGTGTTCTACCTCTTCAACCACAGCCCCGTACACTGGAACGAGGCGAACCGCGCGGCGATGGCTTCCGCCGGGGGCGATGCGCTTGCCCTGGAACGCGGCCATGATGCCGTGACCGACCAGCTGGCCGGTGAAGCAGCCGCATGGATCCAGGCCCGGAGAAAGGGCCTGCCCGCCGATGCCGCACCGCTGAACGCCAGCCTGGCCCGCGACCAGGCCCTGCGCGAGGCCTTCCGCGCCGAGGTGAAGGCAACCTTGCCGGGAGCAGAACCCAATGACAAGGACTACATCTTCATCACCTGGGTGATGGACAACCTGCCCGCCGGCCTGGTGGGGCTGCTGCTGGCCATGATCTTCAGCGCAGGCATGGGCAGCACCAGCTCCCAGCTCAGCGCCCTGGCCACCACCGCCGTGGTGGACGTGTTCCGCAAACCGCTTGCCCGCACCGATCCCGTGCTGGCCACCAAGTGGGCCACCGTGGCCTTCGGCCTGCTGGCCCTGCTGTTCGCCGCCATCTTCCCCCTGTTCGACAACCTGATCCAGGCCGTGAACATCCTGGGCTCGCTGTTCTACGGCACCATCCTCGGCATCTTCCTCGTCGCCTTTTTCCTGAAGCGCGTACACGGCACAGCCGTCTTCATCGCCGCCCTCGTATCGCAGGCCGCCATCCTGGCGCTCCACTTCAGCACCGTGCAAGTGGCTTTCCTGTGGTACAACCTGATCGCACCCGCCATCGTGGTAGTGCTGGCCGCTGCCTTGCAGGCCGCCCTGCCCGGGCCGTCCGCCGGCACCCGGAATTCCACCGGTTGAACGGCACGCTCCACCGTTGGTCAAGATTCCAATGCACCGATGCGGCGCGCCCCATACCTTCGCACGCCCTGATAAAACCTTGGGAAACCGAACATGAAAAACAGGATCTACACACCCGCAATGGTCCTCGCCCTGCTGGCGGCCGGTGCGCAGGCCCAGCAGGCCGGCACCGACCACCGCTTCACGGACCGCCTGCAACGCCTTGAGCAGGAGCAAGTGCCCGTGCAGCACCCCGCACCGCAGGCCGCCGGCCAGCGCGCCACCCTCTTCAGCGAGGATTTCAACAACGGCCTGGCCGGCAACAACGGCGTGGGCGCATGGACCGTCGCCGGCCCCAACGGCAATGTGTGGAGATACACCCACACCGGCCCCAACGGGGCGTATAGCCCCACACCCGCCAGTTTGATCATCGCCTCGGCCACTGCCGCCAACGGCTTCGTGATCTTCAACTCCGACTCGGCCAACACCAACTGGGGCGTCACCCCGCCTGCGGAAGTAACCAACTCTGTGGCCCTCACCGGCTCGCTGGTATCGCCGGTGCTGGACCTCAGCGCCACCCCCGCCGTGGAGGTGCGCTTCAGCCAGCGCTTCCGGTTCTGCTGCGCCACCTCCACCGGCGGCCCCGGCCACTTCCTGGAAGTGAGCACCGACGGCGGCGCCACCTGGCCCACCCGCTACAGCGTGGAGGACGGCTTAGGCAACAACACGGATTCCGGCACCCGGGACCTGGGCATCAACATCGCCCCGGCCATCGCCGCCAACCCCGCCAACGTGCGCTTCCGCTTCACCCAGGACGGCACCAACGGCATCACCCACTACCACTGGCAGGTGGATGATGTGCAGGTGAACACCCTGCCCGACCATGAGCTGATCATGCTCTACGGCTACACCGCCCAGTTCGGCGGCGGCGTGGAATACGGCACCGTGCCGCAAAGCCAAATGCCAAGCTCCATCAACGTGGGTTCCGCCATCTACAACTACGGCGGCAACGCACAGACCAATGTATCGCTCACCGTGTCGCTGAAAAACGCCAGCAACACCGAAGTGGGCTCCCTCACCATCCCCGTGGGCACCATCGCCTCGGGTGATACGGCCCACCCGGACGGCCAGCTCACCGTGCCCGCCAACATGCCCTTGGGCACCTACACGGCCGACTTCACCATGACCAGCGACGACATCGCCCAGGACCAACACCCGGACAACAACACCGCCAAGCGCTACCTCGCCGTAAGCCAGGACCTCTACTGCTTGGATGCCATGGCCGTGATCCCCGCCGCCCAACAATCCAACACCCGCGCAGGCACCACCTCCTTCGCCGACAATACCGTTGACGTGCGCCTGCTGAACTACTTCGAGGTACACCAGGAGCAGGCCTTCACCGGCGTGCAGGTGCAGCTGGCCACCCAAACCCAGCCGGGCAGCTACTTCATTGCCGCCGTCTATGACACGGCCGACGTGTACATCGGCACCCCGCTCTCCAGCCCCTTGGTGGAATCCGACGTGCGCATCATCACCCAGGGCGACATGAACAGCGGCCGCAAGCCTTCCGTGGCCTTCCTCAACCCCATCACCCTGCCCGTGGGCGCCTATTACGTGTCCGCCAACATGTACCAGGAGAACGGCAAGAACATGTTCATCATCGACGACCTCACCGTGCCCCAGCCCGGCAGCGCAAGCATGCTGTGGCTGCCGGTGGACGACCCCAGCAACCGCCACATCTACGGCAACGGCAACGCCTGGGCCGTGCGCCTGAGCAGCTCACCCAGCGTGGGCGTGCAGGAGCTGCCCAACCTGGAGGGCGTCTCCATCTTCCCCAGCCCCACCAACGGCCCCTTGGAAGTGCGCATGGACACCCCCGGCAAAACGACCGTGGAGGTGTTCAACGCCTTGGGCAAGCTGGTGAACACCACCCGCTTCAACGGCACCTCCACCAAGGTGGACCTCACCGGCAATAGCGCAGGCATCTATACCGTGCGCGTAAGTGACGGAGCCCGCTACAACGTGCAGCGCATTGCGCTGAACTAAGCGCACGCGAAGGAATAGCTCCCCCATGGCACCGGTATCCGTGCCATGGGGGAGTTTTCATTTTCACCCCACCCCCTCCGCAAGCTGCCTTCCACCCGGAATATGCAGTAGGATTTCTACTACGGCCCGAAATCGCTGCGGCAGCAAGCGCTTCGCTGGTTTTCCTCTCGTCAGAATAGCTTGGGCTATTCCTCCTCAATGAAACCCTTGCTGCCATTGCGCTTTCGGCCCTCGCAACGAATCCTACTGCAAAATCCGGATTCCACGGAGCAGCACAAAAAACAGGAACTCCACGATTATTGAAAGCCTATCACTATCCCTTCTCCGTGGGCCATAAAGTTGCAATCCGTAACTTTACGCCTTCCCTTGGACGCAAACCCTTAACATCAAATGAAGCACCTGTACTTGACCGCCTTTTCATTGGCCCTGCTCGGCGGCACGGCAAATGCGCAATCATTGCGCAACACGCAGCTCCACAACCTGAAGGACAGGAGCACCGTACACCAGGCCTCCCATTTGCGGGCCAATGCCTTCTCCAACCGGGCGGTGATCTGGAGCGATGACTTCTCCGTTCCGGCCAATTGGACGATCGGCAACATCAACGACGCGCATAACGACAACTGGGTGATCGGCACCACGCCCCCCGGTGGCAGCTTTGCCATTCCGCCGATCGCCTCCACCACCGCAGCCAACGGCTTCGCCCTGTTCGACTCCGACCTGCTCTGCGGCAACACGCAGAACGCGTGGATCGCCACGGCCAATCCCATTGACCTGAGCACCGAGCCGGGCGTGGTGCTGCAGTTCCAGCAATACTACCGCAAGTTCCAGGGCCAGTGTTTCGTGGAGACCAGCACCAACGGCACCACTTGGAACACCATTGAGGTAAATGCCGGCCTGGCCGTGAACTCCTCCACAGCGAACCCCCAGCTGCTTTCACTTGACCTCACCAACCAGATCGGTGGCGCGCCCACGGCCTGGGTGCGCTTCCGCTACCAAGGCGGTTGCGATTATGCCTGGATGATCGATGATGTAAAGCTGATCACCCTCCCGCCTTACGAACTGATCACGGAGAACGGGTTCGTGGTTCCCTTTGGTGACGGCTATGAATATGGCCGGATCCCCCAAAGCCAACTCCCCCCATCGCTCTCCGTGGGTGCACAAGTGGTGAACTTCGGCGGGCAGCAGCAAACCAATGTGACGCTCACCACCACCATCACCGGGCCGGGCGGTGCCACCGTTGGCACGGTAACGCACACCGTGGGCACCATGAACCACAACGACACCACCAATGCCGCCGAGTCCTTCTCCCTGCCCACTCCGACCCCGCTGGGATTGTACACCTTCAAGTTCGAGGTGTCCAGCGACCAGATCGGCCAAGATGAGAACGCCAACAACAATGTGAGCTACCGCTACCTGCAAGTAACGCAGGACCTGTACTCCCTGGACGGCATCGGCGTATATCCCGACTCAATCGTGACGTTGACCACCTTGGGCACGGGGTCCTTCACCAACAACAACCAGGATGTCCGCTTCCTCAACTACTACAAGGTTCAGGCACAGCAAACCTTCACCGGCGTGGAAGTGGCCCTCAACATCAACTCCAGTTACACGCAACCCGGCAGTTATTTCATCGCGGCCGTGTATGACACCGCCGATGTGTACATAGGAACGCCCCTGTCCTCCCCCCTCGTGGAATCGGACATTCGTGTGATCACACAAGCGGACCTTGACAACGGAACCGCCCAGGTGGCTTTCCTGAACACCCTGACCCTGCCCGTGGGAGCCTACTATGTGGCGATCCGTGCATACAACGAGAGCGGAAACGACCTGTATATCCTGGACGACCTCACCGTGCCCCAGCCGTTTGATGCCACCATGCTCTGGCTCCCGAATGATGACCAGAGCCAGAACATCTACAGCAACGGCAACGCCATGGCCATCCGCCTGAGCAGTTCGCCCAATGTGGCCGTGCAGGAAACTTCCAACCTGGCAGGTGTCACCATGTACCCCAGCCCCACCAACGGGCCTGTGGAGGTGCATGTGGCCACGGCCGGTAAAATGACCGTGGAAGTGTTCAACGCCTTGGGCAAACTGGTGAGCACATCCAGCTTCAACGGCACCACCACCAAGGTGGACCTCACCGGCAACAGCGCGGGCATCTACACGGTGCGCGTGAGCGACGGCGCCCGCTACAACGTGCAGCGCATCACGCTGAAGTAGGCCCGGAACAGGCCCCTTGAAAAAGCCCCGCACCAACGTGCGGGGCTTTTTTCGTTCGTGCGGATCTGCCATGATCTGCTGGCGCGGATCTGCGATCCGTGCCATTGTCCTTAAAGACTGAATTGCTGGCACCGATCTGCGATCCGTGCCGTTGCCGTTCCATGAATTGCTGGCGCGGATCTGCGATCCGTGCCGTTGTCCTTAAAAACTGAATTGCTGGCACCGATCTGCGATCCGTGCCGTTGCCGTTCCATGAATTGCTGGCGCGGATCTGCGATCCGTGCCGTTGTCCTCAAAAACTGAATTACCGGCGCGGATCCCGCTAAGGCGGGACAGGTACTGCGATCCGTGCCATTGTCCTCAAAAACACCATATACCGTTGTGACAAACAAATGGTCCCACCTCGGCTTCGCCCCAAAAGAAGAAAGCCCCGCACGGTGGCGGGGCTTTCAACCTCATTGGGTCCTGCCTTTCAGCAGGGCCTGTCACATTGGTATCATTTGCCGCCCCACTCCTTGATCTTGGCCTCGTTGAGCTTCACGTAGGCCATGTCATCGGCTTTCTTGGCGGCTTCCATGCTCTTTTGGGCCGTGGCAAGGGCCTCCTTGGTCTGGCCATTGGCGGCCTGTGCCAGCGCCAAGGTGTACATGTAGTAGTAGCGCGGGTCCATGTCCACGGCACGCTGGGCCCAGGTGAGCGCATCCTTGGTCATCACCCCGCGCTCCACGGCGAACCGTGCGCTGCTGGCATAGCTGCCCGCCTTGATGTCCTTCTTGGCCATGGCCGCCTTGATGTTCTCCATGCCCTGCTTGGTGGCATCGGCGGAGAGGGTCAGGAGCACGCGCGTCTTTTCCCAGCGGATGTCGAGGCGTGCCTTGTCATCCTTCACGTCATCAAAGGTGATGGTGAGCGTTTCGGTGAATTCGCAGGGTTCCGCCTTGGCCTTCACGCGGAGCACATCCTCCGCTTCCTTGCGTCCGTTCTCGCCCCAGAGCTCGGTGTTCTTGTTGAAGATGATCTCCCACACGCCTTCATGGGGAATGGCGAACATGGAGTACTTGCCCTTGTCGAGCTTTTGCCCCTCGATCTCCACCGGCCCGCTTACCTCGAAGGTGGTGTTTGCATTGGCGCCCAGCCTCCACACTTTGTCGTAGGGCAGCAGCTCGCCGAAGATCCGGCGGTCGCGCACGCTGGGGCGGGAGTAATCCACCTCCACCTTGGTGAGGCCCACCACCTGCTCCACCTCGCCGCTTGGGCTGGCTTGCGGAAGGTCCTGGGCGTTGGTTGTAAGGCAAAGGGCCAGTGCGGCCACCGGCAGCAGAATTTGCTTCATGACGTTGGGTTTAAGTGTATGCCACGAAGATAAGGCC
>JAFEAI010000191.1 GCA_018266475.1 Bacteroidota bacterium | reverse complement strand
CCAAATGCGCGATCGCCAGGGCTGAAGGCCCGGCCTCATCGCCAGGTGCGGTAAGGTCGGGCCTACAGCCCTCCCCGATGACAAGGTGCATCGCTGCCCAACGCGCAAGCGTTGGGCAGCGATGCAGTCGCGCCTTCAGCGCTCATCAGGGCCTTTCCCATCAAGACAAGAAGATCCGATAGCCCTGACTTTTCACAAGCCCGCAGGCCGATTCCCCGCTATCGTAAAAACACGCACTGCCCGGGTCCGGGGCAGCTGCGGCGGATGCAAGCTATGCGCCGCGCTGGGCACCCTTGTGCATGGCCTTCGCCTTGGCCTTGGAGGCTCCTGCGGGCTTGGCCGTGGCGGCCACCTTGGCGCCGCCCTTGGGCTTGGCCGCCTGCTTGGTGGCGGCGGCTTTCACCTTCTTGTCCTCGTGTTCCTCCTCCTTGGCGGCTTTCCCCTCCTTCTGCTTTTCATCCAGCACCCCGGCATCGGCCAGCAGCTGGTACCAGGTGAAGAACTTGCGCACGTCGCTGGAGTAGATGCGGTCGCGGTCGTAGTTGGGCAGGGCCTCGCCCAGCTTGTCATAGAGGGCCTCCAGGTCCCCCTTGGGGTCCACGGAGAGCTTGCCTTTTTCCTTGGCGTGCAGTTTTTCCAGCACGTTGGAAAGCAGCACATCATCTCCCTTGGTGAACATGCTGATCTCGTCCAATGAGCTCACGCGCACGCTGGAGTGTACGGGGATCCGTTTCTTGTCGATGAGCGATTCGGCGATCAGGGCTTGTCGGCCTTGGGCCACCACGCGAAAGAGGCCGGGTTTACCGGTGATGGAGATGATCTTGGAAAGGTCCATGTGGAGGGATTGCAGGCACAAACATAGCGAACCACGGGCGCGTTGGGCCAAAAATCGCACGGCTTCGCACCTCCCGGCGGATGCCCGGGCTCCTCAGGTCTTCTGCTTTCGCTTCTTGGCGGCGGGAAAAAGGATATTGTTCAGGATCAGCCGGTAGCCGGGCGAGTTGGGAAACAGGCTGAGGTCCGTGGGGGGATCGCCCACCATGTGCTGGTAGTCCTCGGGATCATGCCCGCCGTAGAAGGTCCATTGGCCCAGGCCGTATTCGCCATGGACGTACTTCACGGTTCCCTGGGGCTTGTTTTCACCCATGATGGTGACACCGGGCTTGACGAGATTTTTGCGGAAGGCGGTGGTTTGGCCCATGAAGCCATGGATCACCTGTTCGTGGTCCTGGCAGAGCATGGTGGGCACCACGTCCCACTTGGCACTGAAGTCGAAGAGGGTGAAGAAATCGCGGGTTTCGCCAATGGAACTGTGGATGTCGGTGGCATCAATGTCGCTGAACTCATAGATCATCGGGTCGATGATGAGCTTGAAGTTGGTGAAGGCGAAGGTTTTGCCGTAATCCAGCTTTTGCTGGGCCTGGGGATCGGGCGGGTCACCGTCGAAGGGGGTGTCGCAGATGTCGGTGCCTTCCGCGGCCAGGGCGATGTCATAGCTGTCGGTGCCGCTGCACATGGTGAAGAGAAATCCGCCGCCGGCCACATAATCGCGGATCTTGGCGGCCACGGCGCCCTTCATTTGGCTCACCTTGGCAAAGCCGGTTTCCTTGGCCATGGCCTCGGCGGAGCGCACCTGCTCGATGTACCAGGGGGCATTGCGGAACTGGCGGTAGAACTTGCCGTATTGGCCGGTGAAATCCTCGTGGTGCAGGTGGAGCCAATCGTACTTGGGCAAGGTGCCGGCCAGGATCTCCTTGTCGTAGATGCGGTCATAGGGGATCTCGGCGTAGGTCATTACCAGGGCCACGGCATCATCCCAGGGCTGGAAGGTGGGCGGAGCGTACACGGCGATCTTGGGCGCTTTCTCCAGCTTCACCGTTTCCATGTTGGCCTCGGGGTTGGCTATTTCCGCCTGGATGGCGGCGGCCTGGGCATCGGCGATCACGTTGAAGGTGATGCCGCGCACGGTGCATTCCTTTTCCACTGCGGCTATGCGGTCCAGCATGAAGCTGCCCCCGCGATAGTTCAGCAGCCAATCCACGGGCACGTCGCTTTGCAGCACCCAGTAGACCAGGCCGTAGGACTTCAGGTGGTCCTTCTGGGCCTTGTCCATGGGGATCAGGATCTTTGCGGCACTGGCCTGCATGGCGGCCGCCACGGCCAATGCAAGCAGGAGCACGCGCGCCGCATGCGCCAAAGCGGCGTTAGAAGGGAGGTGAATCGTCGTCCTGTTCATTGTTCATGCGGCTGGGCAGGGTAATGGTCTGCACCGGGCCCTGGCCAATGGCCCCGCCGAAGTTCATGTCGCCCGTTTCCAGGTCCGTGAATTTGGCAAGGTCGCCGATGAAACGCAGGCGGACGTTATCTATTGCGCCATTGCGGTGCTTGGCCACGATCACCTCGCCGATGCCGATGGTGGAGCCGTGTGCATCCTCGTAGAGCTTGTAGTATTCGGCCCGGTAGAGGAAGCAGACGAGGTCGGCGTCCTGCTCGATGGCGCCGGATTCGCGCAGGTCGCTGAGCATGGGGCGTTTGTCGCCGCCGCGTGTTTCCACGGCCCGGCTCAGCTGGCTGAGGGCGATAATGGGCACGTTGAGTTCCTTGGCGATGCTCTTGATGGAGCGTGAGATGCTGCTGATCTCCTGTTCGCGGTTGCCTCCGCCCCTGGCATCGCCGCCGGCGGTCATCAGCTGCAGGTAGTCGATGATGATGAGCTTCACATCGTGCTGGCTCTTGAGGCGGCGGCATTTGGCGCGTAGCTCGAAGATGTTGAGCGCCGGGGTGTCATCGATGAAGAGGGGTGCGTTGGCCAGCAGGCCGATCTGCTCGTGGAGGGTGGCGAACTCCTTGTCGTTGAGCTCGCCCTTGCGCAGCTTCTCGGAGCTGATGCCCGATTCGCTGGAGATCAGGCGGGTAACGAGCTGGGTGCTGCTCATTTCCAGGCTGAAGACGGCCACGGCCTGCTTGTGCTCCACGGCAATGTTGCGGGCCATGCTGAGCACGAAGGCGGTTTTGCCCATGGCGGGGCGCGCGGCCACGATGATCATGTCGCTGGGCTGCCACCCTGCGGTGAGCTTGTCCAGCTGGGTGAAGCCGGTGGGCACGCCGCTCATGCCTCCGCCCTTGTTCTTGGTGGCTTCGATCTGGGCGATGGCGCCCTGGATCAGCTCGCTCATGGGCTCGTAGTTCCGCTTGAGATTGCCGCTGGTGACGGCGAACATCTCCTGTTCGGTGCGGTCCAGCAGCTCGAACACGTCGGTGCCCTCATCGTAGGCGTCGCGGATGGTGCCTGCACTGATGCGGATCATCTCGCGCATGATGTGCTTCTGGCTGATGATGCGTGCGTGGAACTGCACGTTGGCGCTGCTGGCCACGCGGTTGGTGAGCTGGCTGATGTAGAAGGCGCCGCCCACAATGTCCAGTTCGGCCTTTTTCTTCAGCGCCTGGGTAACGGTGAGGATGTCGATGGGCTGGTCCGATCCGAAAAGTTCCTTGATGGCGCTGAAGATGCGCTGGTGGGCATCCACATAGAAGCTTTCGGGCTGCAGGATGTCGATGGCCTCGTTCACGGCGTTTTTCTCCAGCAGCATGGCACCCAGCACGGCCTGCTCCAGCTCGGGGGCCTGCGGCGGCAGCCTTCCGCCCTCCAAGGCGGGGTCCATCATGGCAGGGGCCGGCCGGCGCTTGCGGTCCGTGGTGCGCGCACCGGTGGCGGCAGGGGAAAAGTCGTTCATCACAGGGTTCTGGAAGAGCGGAAAAAACGCCCCTCGGGAGAGCTTCGCAAAGGTAGCTCCCCCTCCCCTCCGGAGGGCGTTCGCCGGGGTGGTCTTCTTTGCCCATTCTTTCAACAAGCGCTCCACAATGGATCGTTGACGAAGTGCGCGGGCCAAGCCCTGCCTACCTTTGGGGGGATGCGTTTTCAACAAGCCCTTGCCCTTGCCGCTATTGCGGGGTTCGCCGCCACGGCTTGCAAGAAGGACCCGGCCAATGAGCGGCCCCGCATCAGCATTTTGCAGCCCGCGGACGGTGCGTCGCTCACCGTGCCGGACACCCTGCTGGTGAAGGTGGAGGCCCATGACGACATCGGCCTGGAGCGCGTCTATGCCACCTTGCTCGATGCCAACGGCATTCCGGCGGTGGGCGGCGTGTCCGCAGCGGCATCAGGCACTTCCGCCGTGATCACCTTGGCGCTGCCGGTGGTTTCCCAGCAGCTGCCCGGGGGCCTGTACACGCTGCGGGTAACCGCCTCCGATGGATCGCTCACCGGGTGGGACACGCGCAGCTTGCACATTACCGCAGTGCCGCTGCGGCTGCGCGCCGTGTTTTCCGTGGTGCAGCCCTCCGCAGGCGCCGTGGCCCTGTACCGCACGGACAGCACAGGGCAAACCAGCTTGGCAGCCACCTGGGACATGGACCTCGGCGGTGCGGCCATCAGTTCGGCCGCACAGCGCCTCTTCATTGCCGGCGCCGCCACCGGCCCCTTGTTGGCGCTGGACCCCGATGGCCTGCTGCCCGCATGGCAGGTGCCCAACCAAAGCTCCGCGGGCCTGCCCTGGTTCACCGGCATGGACCTGTGCGCGGACGGACGCCTGTACGCCTGCATGGCCGACGGCACGGTGCATGGCTACACGGCAGCTACCGGCACGGGCGGCACAGTGGCCGCCTTGCAGGAGCAGTTCCGCGCCGAGCGGTGCATTACCAACGGCGACCAGCTGATCTGCACAAGCCGCCATTTCCTCACCGGCGAACGGCGCCTGTACATCTTCCACCGCACCACCGGCGCACAGCTTGCGGTGCAGGCCCTAAGCATCGATCCGGCAGGGCTCTTCACCCGCGATGGCGGGCATGTGCTGCTCTTCGGCAACAGCAATGGCCAAGGGCGCGTGCTGGACCGCACGCTGGATGGCGGCGGCGATTGGGAGACCTTCACCTGGGGCGCCGCGATCACTGCCGTGGTGCGCGTGGCGCCCAATGCCTGGCTGGTGGCCTTGGCCAACGGCGCGCTGCAACGGTACAGCTATGGTGGCGGCGCGCTGCCCTTGGCAAGCACGCCGGTGCTGCACACCCTGGCCTATGACGAGGTGGACGGCCGCGCGTATGGCGGCGCGGACGGGCAAGTGATCGCCTTGGACCCCGCCACCGGCGCCACCACGGGCACCGCCGCCGTGAACGGAACCACGGTACGGATCCTTCCGCTGTACAACCGGTAGCGGGTTGCCGCTGCGGCAGCCATGCGCCCCGTTCGCTCCGCTGTAGCCTTCCCGGGTGCCCGTTCGGGCATCCGGAAAGGCACATTGGCATCTCACCGGCTGCGGTATGTGCCACTGTAGCCTTTCCGGGTGCCCCTTCGGGCCATGCCGGAAGTCACATTGGCATCTCACCGGCTGCGGTATGTGCCACTGTAGCCTTCCCGCAAGCCCCTTCGGGCCATGCCGGAAAGGCACATTGGCATCACACCGGCTGCGGCATGTGCCACTGTAGCCTTTCCGGGTGCCCATTCGGGCATCCGGAAAGGCACATTGGCATCACTTCGTTTTTTTCACCACGCCCATCTTGCAGAACTTGGCGATGCGCGCATCCACCCGCTTTTGGGGATCCAGCTTCACCAAGCGGTCCAGGTGCTTTTTCACCTCATCCTTCACCAGTTTGCAGGCTTCCCCGGGGTTTGCGTGGGCCCCGCCCACGGGCTCCGGCACCACGCCGTCCACCAACCCGTTCTTGGACATGTCCTTGGCGGTGAGCTTCAGTGCTTCCGCAGCCTGCTCCTTATAGTCCCAGGTGCGCCACAGGATGGTGGAGCAGTTTTCCGGGGAGATCACCGAGTACCAGCTGTTCTCCAGCATCAGCACCTTGTCGCCCACGCCGATGCCCAGCGCGCCGCCCGAAGCGCCCTCGCCGATGATGACGCAGATGATGGGCACCTTCAGCTGGCTCATCTCCAGCAGGTTTCTGGCGATGGCCTCGCCCTGCCCGCGCTCCTCGGCCTCCAGCCCGGGAAAAGCGCCCGGGGTATCGATCAGCGTCACCACGGGCTTGTTGAACTTCTCGGCCAGTTTCATCAGGCGCAGGGCCTTGCGATAGCCTTCGGGGTTGGGCATGCCGAAGTTGCGGTACTGGCGCATCTTGGTGTTCACGCCCTTCTGCTGGCCGATGAACATCACGGTGCGCCCGTCCATAAGGCCGAAGCCGCCCACCATGGCCTTGTCGTCCTTCACCGTGCGGTCGCCGTGCAGTTCCACGAACGTGCCGCCGCTCATGTGGTCAATGTATTGCAGGGAATAGGGGCGGTCCGGGTGGCGGCTCACCTGCACGCGCTGCCAGGGCGACAGTTTGGCGTACACCTCCTTGCGCGTGTCGGCAAGCTTCGTCTCCAGGTCCTTCCTCGCCCCTGCCACATCCACCCCGCCGCTGGCGGCCAGCTCGTCCAGTTTGGCGATCTGCTCCACCACCAATTGGATGGGGTTCTCAAACTCAAGAAAAGTGCTCATCCGGTATCCGGTTCGGAGTGCGAATGTAGAGGCACAGGCGATTCGCGGCATCGGCCCCGGCGCATCATGCCGCATCCGGCCAGCGCCCTCAAGCGGCAGTGCCCGCGTTCAGCACACCATCTCCTGATCCCGTCCCCCTCCTGTAAATCCTGTAACCCCACCCCCACCTCCTGTAAATCCTGCAATCCTGTCCCCCTCCTGCAAATCCTGTAATCCTGTCCCCACCTCCTGTAAATCCTGCAATCCTGTCCCCACCTCCTGTACATCCGGCAATCCTGTCCCCACCTCCTGTAAATCCTGCAATCCTGTCCCCACCTCCCGTAAATCCTGCAATCCTGTCCCCACCTCCCGTAAATCCTGCAATCCTGTCCCCACCTCCTGTAAATCCTGCAATCCTGTCCCCACCTCCTGTAAATCCTGCAATCCTGTCCCCACCTCCTGTAAATCCTGTAATCCTGTCCCCACCTCCTGTAAATCCTGCAATCCTGTCCCCACCTCCTGTAAATCCTGCAATCCTGTCCCCACCTCCTGTAAATCCTGCAATCCTGTCCCCACCTCCTGTAAATCCT
>JAFEAI010000190.1 GCA_018266475.1 Bacteroidota bacterium | reverse complement strand
GGGGCCTGGGTCGCCGCAAAGGCTAAGCACCTGGAAATTCGCATCCAGGCTGTGTATGCCCCTGCCGAGCTGGCTGCTGTTGTGCTCGGTGGTGCGCAGGTTGTTAAAGGTGCAGCCCATAAAGCGGATGCCGTCCACCTTCCACAGTTGGGCGTGCAGGGCAAAATCCAGGGGGCTGATGTAGGCGGCATCGGCAGTGAACGTGGTGCGGACAAAGGTGCTGCGGTTGCCGGTGGGGCTGCCGTTGGAGAGCTTGTTCTGGTAGGCATAGAAGTTGACGCCTATGCGGCAGTTGCGGAAGGTGCTGCCGGTAGCCTCCAAAATGCCACCGGTGCCCACCACGATGCCGAAGATGTCCTTTTTGCCCACGGTAACGCCCACCACGGCATCCTGCACGGTGCTGTTGTTGAGCACCAAGCGGCCTTGGTCGGCCGGGAAGGCACTGTGCCCCTGTATGGCGGTGGGGGTGCCGTAGAGTTCCACGCCGGGCCATTTGCCGGGTGCGCACACGTCACCACGCAATATGCAGTTGTCAAATTGCACGAAGGCGCCTTTTTGGATGATCAACCTTGCCGTGGGGGCAAAGCGCCATTCCATGTTGCTGACATAGAGCTTGGCCCCGGTCTGCACGGTAAAGTCCTGGGCGAAGAACACATGGCCCGCCTGGCTGCCCGGCGGGGCGCAGAGCGGTGCGCTGGCGAGCGGATTGTTCTGCGGGGTCCAGGGCGTTGCTTGGGTGGTGGTGCCCGCGAAGGTGTTAGTGTGGTTGGCCTCAGGTATGCGCTCGTTGGCTAGGCAGCAGGCTTGTTGCAGCAGGCTGGGAATCTGCTGGTCGTTGTAGTTCTGCATG
This sequence comes from Bacteroidota bacterium, assembly GCA_018266475.1. Taxonomy (GTDB): domain Bacteria; phylum Bacteroidota; class Bacteroidia; order Flavobacteriales_F; family PHOS-HE28; genus PHOS-HE28. The sequence goes on along the minus strand of JAFEAI010000190.1, from coordinate 359 downwards.
TCCATCAGGTATTGGGTGAAACCGCCAAAGGCGGGAAGCAGGGCAATTGCCGAAGCGGGCGGTGCATTGATCGGGGCGGTGGCCATTGCCGGTGATTGCCAGGTGGCGGCCCCGGGGGCGTTGGCATTTTGCATCACGGCAAACCCGGAGCCGGAAGGCAGGTATACGCCGGAGGTGCCCGCAGGGGCCGCGTTGCAATTGATCTGGCCGGAACCATAGGGTGCGGTGTTGACGGCGAGCTGGGCACCCACGTCGTGGATGGCAAGGGCCGGGTCCTGCAGGTCCACGTAGCCCAGGTTCGGCACGAACGGCTGCGCGAAATACAGGTAGCGGCCATTGGGGCTGAAAGCCAGCCCCCG
>JAFEAI010000018.1 GCA_018266475.1 Bacteroidota bacterium | reverse complement strand
TGGACAGCACACGCATCCCCAACGACACGGTACACCTGCTGGGCTACTCCACCAAGTTCTTCGTGCCCGGCCAGCGCCAATACTTCAGCGACTTCAACGTGGAAGTGCGCAAAAAACTGAGCGCCGATTGGGAACTGGCCCTCACCTACATCAATCTGGTGTACGACATTGCCACCGTGCAGGGCAAGGCCGGCAAGCCTGTGATCTACGCCGACATGTTCATCCTGGAGGGCCTGCACAACTTCAACGACAAAAATTCCATCCGCTTCGAGCTGCAACACCTCTCCACCAAGCAGGACCACGGCAACTGGGCCACCGCCCTGGCCGAGCTCACTTTCAGCCCCCATTGGTTCGTGGCCGCACTGGACCAGTACAACTACGGCGGCTCCGTGGACACCGAGCAGATCCACTACCCCATCGGCTCCGTGGGCTACATCCGCGGAGGCAGCCGCTTCTCCTTCAGCTACGGCCGCCAGCGCGCGGGCATCTTCTGCGTGGGCGGCGTGTGCCGCGTGGTGCCCGCCGCCAATGGCCTTACCGCCTCCATTACCACAACGTTCTGAGGTCCTGAAACCGGGATGAAACACATGCGCCACTTCTTCCTTCCGCTCCTCGCATTGCTGGCGCTAACCGGCTGCGACATTGTGGAAAACCCCAAGGGAGACCTTGCAGGACCCACACCCCCTCCGGGTGCCACAGTTACCCGCAATGTGCTGCTGGAGGACTGCACCGGATTCCGCTGCAACAACTGCCCCGATGCCGCCATCCGCGCCCAGCAGCTAAAGGAGATCTATGGCGATCGGTTGGTGGTGGTGGCCGTTCACATGATTGCAAACTTTGCCGCACCTGACCCGCCGAACTTCGTAACCGATTTCCGCACCCCGGCGGGCAACACATACGAGCAAACCTTTGGCATCACTGCGCTGCCTACCGGCATGATCAGCCGCAAGCCCTTCGAAAACAGCATCCTCGTGAGCCGCTATAAATGGAGCACCGCCACCGCCGCGTTGATCAACCAGCAGGCGGACCTCGACCTCAAGATCGATTCGCTGCACTATAACACGGGCAGCAACACCATTTCCGGACATGTTCGCGCCATCCTCCTGCGCCCGCTCACCACTCCGCACAACATCACGCTTTACCTCACCGAAGACCATGTGATCGACTGGCAGATCGACAACCAGGCAACCCCGCCGGAAGTACCTAACTATGAGCACCGCCACGTGCTGCGGGCCGCCCTGAACAGTCCTTGGGGCGAGCAGTTCATCAGCGGTGCGGCCCCGGTGGGGGATACCCTGGGGCTGTCCTTCAGCTACCCCGTGCCTACAAACGTGCTGCAACCCTCCAATTGTTCATTGGTGGCCTATGTATACAGCACTACCGGCGGAGACCAATATGAAGTGAAGCAAGTTGTCGAGCGCAAGTTGCTCCCCTGAGCAGCTATCACTTCCGGCATACCGATCGCGCCAGCCCCGCGTTAAGCATTATCGTCACCTGTGGGAAAATCCCCGATCCTTTCCTCCATCCCGCCCAAAACTTGCGCAATCCAGGTCCCGCGAGTTATCTTCAACCCAAGTTTCACCGCCTGCAAGCGTTAACCACTCGGAACCACCATGAAGGAAAATGGAAGGAAGATGCTGGAGCTCAGCCAGCAGGTGCTTCAGAAAGTGAGCTTCGACCCGCGGTTGTTCCGCAAGGAATTGGTGAAAGCGGCACGCTGGGTGCGCGGCAAGGACCAACTGCTGCTGAAGGCATGGTGCTTGGCCACGTTCGGGCATACGTACAAGGACGTGATCCAAGAGGTGTTCCAGCATTCCCTCCGCAGCTGAGTTCTATTCGCTGTGGTGAGCCCCCGCTGTGGTGAGCCCGTCGAACCACCGCTGTGGTGAGTCCGTCGAACCACCACTGTGGTGAGTGCCCGCTGTGGTGAGCCCGTCGAACCACCGCTGTGGTGAGTGCCCGTTGTGGTGAGCCCGTCGAACCACCGCTGTGGTGAGCCCCCGCTGTGGTGAGCCCGTCGAACCACCGCTGTGGTGAGTGCCCGTTGTGGTGAGCCCGTCGAACCACCGCTGTGGTGAGCCCCCGCTGTGGTGAGCCCGTCGAACCACGGCTTCAACTAAACACCAACACACGCGCCAAGACCTATAATTGCCCAAGCCCTTCATCAGGGCCACTGTCCCAGATCAATCTGTTCCCGGATCCTCCCTCTTGGCCCGTTCTCTCAACTCCCTGCTCAATGGAGGGAAAGTTCGCCTTTCATACGCAAGGGCATGGAAGCTCAGCGCGGCCAAGTCTCCCTTTATCAGTGCTGCTTTCTTCACCCTGCTCCATCTTTTCAATTGCTTCTCGCGGGCACCTGCCTGCAGGGCATCCGGATAGGGTTCAACATGGAGAAGTTCCACAGG
>JAFEAI010000189.1 GCA_018266475.1 Bacteroidota bacterium | reverse complement strand
GCGACTGGGGCGGAACTGCTTACCATGACAATTGCGGTACTTGCGTAGGTGGCAACACCGGCTTCACCGCCTGCGTGCAGGACTGCAACGGCACTTGGGGCGGAACGGCCTACACCGACAACTGCAACACTTGCGTAAGCGGAACCACCGGACTCACTGCCTGCGTGCAGGATTGCCACGGCACTTGGGGCGGCACCGCCTACACTGACAACTGCGGCACCTGCGTGGGTGGAACGACCGGCCTTACGGCGTGCGTGCAAGATTGCCAAGGCACTTGGGGTGGTACGCATACCGTGGGTACGGCCTGCGACGACGGCAACGCCAACACCATCAACGACCTGTACAATGCGGGCTGCGTTTGCGTGGGCACACCCGTTGCCGGGCCTTGCACCGGTGACCAGGTGGTGGTACGCATAGCTGCGGACAACAATGCCGCCCAGCTCAGCTGGGAGATCACCAACGGGAATGCCACCATCGCATCCGGCATCCTCGCAGCCGGCAACAACAACAGCGTGGTGAACACCACGGCCTGCTTGGGCAGCGCCCCCGCCTGCTACGGCTTCCGCCTGCACGACAGCTACGGCGACGGCATTGCCAACGGCGGATGGGAACTGCGCACCACCACCGGCGGCCTTATCCTGAAGGACAGCTTCAGCAGCGGCAGCGTGAGCCCCGCCAACCCGCCCGCAACGGCGGCCTACGGCAGCGTACACAGCCTCTGCCTGCCCTTGGGTTCCGCCAACATTGAAACCGCCCGCTGCGGCGTGTTCAACTACGCGCTCGGCAACAAGATCTTCGCCAACAAGGTCACCGGCGCCACACAGTACGAGTTCGAGTTCACCGATCCCGACGCAGGCTTCATGCGCCGCGTGGTGCGCACCAACAACTACGTGCAGTTCTGGGACATGGTGACCGACCCGCTGACCCCCGGCGTGAAGTACTTCGTGCGTGTGCGCAGCGACAAGGACGGCCCCTTGGCCACTGCCCACTGGGGCACCGGCTGCGAAGTGGGCCTTGGCATTGCCGAGACCGTGCTCTGCTCCGGCCTGATCCCCGCACCGCTGTACGGACATAGCTGCAATGAAGTGCGTGCGTTCAACACGAACAACAGCTTCATCTACGCCACGCCCGTAACCGGCGCCACCGAGTACCAGTTCCGCATCTACAACACCGACGAGGGCTACGACCAGATCTTCACGCGCAGCACCTACATCCTGCAGCTGAAGTGGAACAACCAAGTGGCTCCCCCGCTTGTGAGCGGCTACACCTACAAGGTGCAGATCAATGTGAAGGTGAACGGCCTCTACAGCGGCTTCTGTGCCAGCACCTGCGCCATCACCATCAACAACAACCCCGTGCTGGGCGGCCGCCTGGCACAGGTGGAAGGGCAGCCTGAGATCAACCTCTGGCCCAACCCCAACGATGGACAACAGCTGAACGTGGCCGTACACGGCATCGATGAGCAGATCACCACGGCTGAAGTGCGCCTGATG
>JAFEAI010000188.1 GCA_018266475.1 Bacteroidota bacterium | reverse complement strand
CGGGCCGATGGGTGTCCACAGGTTGGCGCCCAGGTCCAGGTCGTTGGCCAGGAGGATCGTTTTGCCCGCGAAGGCATTGCCCCCGGCAACAAGCTGGGAAAGCCCGGCCAGCTCCTCGGCGGTATGGATCTGGAAGGTGTTGTCCAGGGCGTTGTACCATGCGGTGTTGGCCAAGGCCGACCATTGCGTGGAAGGCTGCGCCATGGCATTGGTGGCAAAGAGGAGAAAGAGGCCTTGGACCAGGGTGCGGAGCTGCATGGAAGGAAGATTGAAGTTGCGTGGACAAACCTACCCGGGATCACGCAGGGGCAGCGAAGCCGATGGGCCTGAAACGGCCATGGATGGGATTCCTTCCCGGGCCTTCCGGAGGGACTGGTGCAGGAGCGGCGGAAAGCTGGGACAAACGCAGTGGCCCGCGCCAATGCTTCATTACTAATAAAACATTAGTAACAATACATTACTACCCACTGGAAAGCAAGCGTGGCGGCCTGCCTCTCCGGCAAGCCTCAATGGTCGTGCTCCCCGGTTCCCTTGGTGAGTTCGCTCAGCAGGTAGTATGCGCCGGCCACGGCAATGCGGGCATCGGCCTTTACCGGTTTCAGGGGTGTGATCTCGGTATAGCCCAGTTCGCTTGAGCCGGTGCGCACCGGGGTTTGCACAAAGATGTTCGGCTCGCGCTCCACGAATATGTAGTGTTCGTCGCCGTTGCTCACGATGGCCGGGTCGGGCAGGCTCCAGGCGGTGGTGCTGTCGGTGGTGATCAGCGCATCGATGTACATGCCCGCGAGCAGGTCGTCGCCATTGTCGTTGAGCTTGGCATGGGCCAGCACGGCCTGCTGGTCGCTTTCGAAGGCCTTGTTCACGGCATAGATGGTGGCGGTGTGCTGCCCGATGGGCTCGCCCGCATGGCCGAAGGCCACCTGTTGGCCGGGTTTTACGCGGGCCACGTCCTGCTCGAAGATGTTGAGGTCGATGTGCAGGCCGCTGTTGTCCACGATGGTGAACAGCGGCTTGTTGGGCTCGGCGTTCTGGCCGGTGGTGATGGTGATGCGCTGCACGTTTCCGGCAATGGGGGCGCGCACGGCGAAGCTGGCACTGATGCGCTCCGGCGCCAGTGCGGCCGGGTCGATGCCGAAGAGGCGGAGCTTGGCCGCCATGGCGGATCGGCGGGCCTGTGCCATGGAGAGGTCGGCCTGCGCGCGCTCCAGCGTTTTGGTGGCATTGATGCGCTCGTCATGCAGGTCCTGCTGGCGCTTGAGGTCGGCGCTGAGGGCCTTCAGGTTGGCGCCGTTCTCCAGGTAGTCCTGTTGCAATTGCAGCAGCTCCAGGCTTTCCAGGATGGCCAAGGGTTGGCCCTTGGCCACGTGCTGGCCATCGCGCACGGGCACTTCGCGCACCTGCCCGGCGAAGAGCACGCTTACTTCGGCGCTCTTGTCCGGCGGCAGCACCAAGCGGCCGTTGGCGCGCAAGGAGGTGGTGAGGCCGCGCTTTTCCATGGTGCCGGTGACCAGGCCGATGGCCTTGATCTGCTCGGGTGTCAAGGCGATCTCGGTGCCTTGGGCGGCCTCGGCGGCGTGGTCGTGTTCATCCTGTGCTGCGCCGCCCTGGCCGCCGCAGGCGGAGAGAAGTGTGAGCGCGAGAAGGAGGGGGAATAGTTCCCTCAACGGTCTCCCGAAGGGGACCTTGAGGTTGGATTCTTCTGCATGCAAGGTCCGCTTCGCGAGACCTTGATGGAGCTGCTCCCTCAGCGGTCTCCCGAAGGGGACCCTGAGGTTGGTCTGGGTGAAGTGAAGGAAGTGAAGGGTCATGTTGGTTGTGTTTTAGGCGGATCACGACCCGCCCGTGCTATCAAAGGCCCATCAGGGCGATTACGTGAAGGTGTGCAAGGCCCAGTTGGAAACGGACGGCGAGGTGGCCTTCCTCGATGGTGCGGGCCTGGTCCATGCCCTGCAGGAATTCCACATAGCCGACCTCGCCGTTGCGGTAGGCGCGGCCGGCGTCGTTGCGGAGCGTATTGGCCAGGGCCGCCCCGGTACCCTCGTAGTAGTTGAGGCTTTCGCGCAGTTGCGCCCATTGGGCACGGGTTGCGGCAAGCTCGGTGGCGCGTGCCCGCTGGAGCTGGTCCACTTGCTGCAAGGCGATCTCGCTGCGCAGGCGTGCGGCCTTGGTGCGTGCGCCCTGGCCGCTTCCCGGCAGGGGAATGGAAGTGCCGAGGATGTAGCCTTTGTAGGGGAACACGCCATCGATGCGCTGCACCACGGCCCCGCCGAGCAGGGAAGGGGCCCATTGGCTGCGCTCCATCCGCCATTCAGCCTCTGCCAACGCGGCCTGCTGGCGTGCGGTGGCCAGCACGGGGTCCGTGGTGCCTGTGTCGGCGGCGGGTTCGGGCGCCATGGCGAGGGTGCTTAGCGCGGCCGGGTCGGGCAGGGCACCGTTCAGCGGCCCTGCCCATTGCTCCAGTTCGGTGGCGTACACGGCGGCATCGGATCGTGCCTTGTTCCACGCAAGGCGCGCCTGGTCGGCGGCACTGCGTGCGCTCAGGGCCTCCAAGCGGCCTGTTTGGCCGGCCTGGAACTTGCGGTCGGCCATGGAGGCCAGGGTTTGCATGGCGCTGTCGTTGCGTTGCAGCAGGGCGGCGCGCGCGGAGCCCATGGCCCATTGCAGGTATGCGCCGGCCGCGCTTTCGCGCACGGCTGCGTGTATGCGTGCGCGGTCGCTCTCGGCCAGCTTCACGCTTTCCTTCAGGTAGCGGCTGCGCTGGGCGATGGCGGTGGGGAAGGGGAGGCCCGTAGTTGCTTGCAGGTTGATGTCATTGGCCGTGCTGTTGATCTGCCCGCCTTGCAGCTGGGCGCTCAGCGGCTGCAGTTGGAGCGCCGTCTTCTTCAAGGCTTCCTGCTGCCGTACTTCCAGGGCTGCGGCCGTGATGGCCGGATAGCTGCGCAGGGCCCGCGCCACCGCGCTGTCCAGCGTGAGCACCGGGGCTTGTGCATGCAATGAAGTGCCGCACAACAGCAACACGACCACGGAAGCGGTCACCATCCCGCCACCT